>DNRQ01000200.1 GCA_003499925.1 Geobacter sp. | reverse complement strand
TTCCGCCCGTTTGCGCTCGGTGAGATCATAGATCAGTCCGAGTAATCCCGTGATCCGGCCGCTGTCCTCCCGCAGCGCGGTCACGGACAGAAACATCGGAGCGCGCGTCCCGTCCTTGCGAATGTAGCTCCACTCGTTTTCTTCGGGCAGGTTATGCCGGAGGCGGACCGCAAACACCTCGAATCCCGGCGCTACCGTTTCCCCCAGCTCTTCAGACAGCTGAAGGGCGCGTCGCGCGATCTCTTCCTGATCGTGCCAGCAGACCGGAGTCAATTTACCAACCACTTCGTCGGCCGTGTAACCGAGCATCCGCTCGGCGGCACGATTGAAACTGCTGACAATTCCCTCGGTAGTCGTGGAGATGATGCCGTAGGCCGCGTTGTCCAGAATCGTGCGCTGGAAGAGGGTGAGCCGGCGCAAATCATCCTCCCGTTCCTGGATCACCCCCATCATGGCGTTGAAGCTCTGGCCGAGCCGGGCCACCTCATCGACGCCGGATGCCGGCACGCGCCGGCTGTAGTCGGCCCGGGTGCGAACCTGCTCGACGGTCTCGACCAGGGTGGAGATGGGACTTATGATGGTTTTTTGCAGAGCCGCCCGCAGGCCAAGGGTGATGGCCACCAGCAAGACGAGCACCCCTGCGGTGAACACCCACAAAACGTTTCGAGTTTGCCGGTTGAGCTCGTTCAGGCTCATGACGAGGCGCAGATGCGCGCCGTCTTGCAGGCTCTGCATCAACTCGGCGTTGTCATGGTTCAGGTAAACGCCATCGGGTTTGAGCGAAACGGGAAGGGCTGTTGCCCGGGACCTGCTGCCGTAGCGGGCCAGCAACCGTCCGTCCCGCAGAATGATTTCCGCTAGCGAAATTTGCGGATTGGTCCGCAGCGTATTGAGGATTTCCTGCGCGCGTCCGGGATCCTCGAAGGCCACCGCCGCTTCCGTCCCGACGGAGACCAGTTGCGCGTAGGGCTCCATGATCTGCCCGACGCGACGCTCCAGCGTGAGGTCCTCAAAGAGCGCCAGCGCGAGGCCCGCCGCTGCGAAGGCCATGATCGCCGCGCCCCACAGCGCGATAGCCAGTTTGTTGCGAATGCTGCGTCGTCCAAACATGTATCACCTCTGATGGCGCACCACCCCGTTCTCCAGTACCTCATGGGTGACTTCCAGCATCTTGGTCTGAATCTTCAAGGAAACGGAGCGGGCCTGATCGAGGTTAACGCTTATTTCCACGTGGTCTTCGACCTGGAACCGGACGATTCCCCCCTCCTGCAAAAACCCGGGTGCATCACCCACCGTCAGGACCGGCCGGTTCTTCAACTCGGTAAGGGCGGCGCGGCGTTTGGCGGCCTCTTTGTAAGCCACGAAAACGATCTGGCAGGACGGCAGCTTATCCAGCGCATCGGCGCGGAAGATTTCAAACGGGCGCTCCTGTTCGGTGCGCCCCCTGAAGGTATTCTCCAGCACCTCGCCGAAGGGGTCCCTCCCCAGGATGCAGACGTTCCAGGGAGAACGGTCCTCGGCGAAGGCATGGGCCGGCCAGGTCACGTAGCGGGCAAAATTGCGCAGGAAGGCGGCTTTGACCTGGCTCGGGTTCGCTTTGGCAAATTCCCGGCCCGCTGCAAAACATGGCAGGCAGGAAAGGAACAGCAGACCTAAACCCGCCCAACAGCCGGCCCATGGCAGACGTCGCGGCCGCCGCCGCATTTCTCCGCGCAACCGGGCGCTGCTGGTGGCTCCTGCATCGTTCATGATTTTCCACGCCCCCTTGTGGTCGGGAACCGGGTGTTCGACACCCGTTTCGTATGATCAGGCCTGCTCCGTCTCCGCCCGGCTGCCGGAGGCGCTTAGGGCGGGGTCAGAACCTGGCCGTTAAGGTGAAGAGAAACTCGCGGGGGCGCCCCCGCGTGCTTTGCGAGGGGCGGTAATGCTCGTCGGCGAGGTTCTTGCCCATGAGGTCCACGCTCAGGCGGCCGCCCAGCCCGGCCCACGAGTAGCCGACCAGCGCGTTGAGGAGCGTGTAGGTCTGGTTGAGGGAGCTTGGGGAGTCGGGGAGGATCGTCTGGTCGTACACGAAGTTGACGCCGCCGCCGACGTAGATGCCCCGGAGCCGATCTTGCGTGAAGTTGTAGCGCGTCCAGAGGTTGGCGAGGTGCGGCGCGCTCATCTGCAGGCGGGCGTTGTTAAGCAGTTTCACGTTCTTGTAATTCGCCTGCCCGGCGGCATCGAGCGCGGCCGGGTCTTGAGCCAGGACGGCCGCGTCGTGGCCGCTGAACTCTACGATCCGCGCGTCCATGTAGCTGTAGGAGAGGTAAAGCTGCCAGTTGTCGGTCACCGTGGCGGTGGCGTCCAGCTCGACGCCGCGGGAGCGCTGCTCGCCGCTTTGGACGTTGAAGATCACCACCGAGCCGGTGGAGTCCGTTTGGGCGAGGTCGTTGACGATGTTTTTGTTGCGGACCTCGAAGAAGGTAAGCGTGCCGGAGACGCGACCGCCGAACAGGTCGGCCTTGAGGCCGATGTCGTATCCCTTCCCCTTGGTCGGCTCGGCAGGCTTGGCCGTCCCGTCGGGATTGTTGAGGATTTGCGAACCGGGGACGAACGACTCGGCATAGGAGGCGAACGCCGAGAGACCGGGGGTGAGCTTGTAGAGCACGCCGTACTGGGGGGTGACCATGCTCTCGGAGAATTCGGGGTCGACTTGGTTGGTCAGATTGTCGATGAGCCGGCTTTTCGTCGCGGTCAGGCGCCAGCCGGCGAGCGCGAGCAACCGGTCGTCGAAGAAGCCGAAGGAGGTGCCTAGGTAAACGGACTTGTCCACATAGTCGATGGTGTGGTTGACCGTGTTCACGGTGAGCGCGGAGCGGGGAATCGTGACGACGCGGTTCCAGGTGGAGGGATCCCTCAGGTCCCAGAGCGGAAGCGGCGACGCGGTGGGGTCGCTGCCGAGCGCCGGGTCGTTGGGCGCCTGAGCGGCCCGGCTGTCGAAACTGCGGTCGACGTACTGCGCGCCGAGCAGCAGGCGCAGGCTGGTGAGGCCGAATTTGTAATTGCCGACGGCCTCGACCTCGTAGGTGTCGCCCCGGTTGGTGTAGGTCTGTCCTCTGAAACGGCGGCCCTGCAGGAACGTGGTGTTGTTGGCCATCCCGAAGTTGCCGGAGAAGAGCGCGTCGACCTGGTACGCTTGGTGGGAGTAGGCGGTGCGCAGATCCCAGTGATCGTCGGCCTTGAAGTCGATCCACGCGCTCAGGCCGTTGCTGTCGCTGCGGCGATAATCGACGTTGGACATGCTGTTCCAGTTGTCCGGCAGGCCCGGCACGTCGACGCCCAGGAGGTTGGGGTCGGACGGGGTCGGCATGACGCCGTTCTGGCGGCCGTAGCCGGGCTTCTGCATGAGCTGCGGAGACTCGACCTTGTGGAAGTTTTCATACTTGAGCGAAATGCTCACTCGCTCGCTGGGCTGCCAGAGCAGGGACGGGGAGATGTTTCTGGAATAGGCGTCGTAGGGGTCCCAGTAGTGGATGTCCTGATCGTAAGAGGTCGCCAGCCGGTAGAAGAGCGTTTTCGACAGCGGTCCGGTCAGGTCGGCATCGAAACGGTATTGGCCGTAGGAGCCGTAGCTGGCACCAGCTGTGGCGGCGAACCGGGGCTGCGGACTCTTGGTGATGATGTTGACGATGCCGCCGGGAGCGACCTGGCCGTAGAGAAACGAGGCGGGGCCCTTGACCACCTCCACGCGTGAGATGTTGGTGAAGTCGAAGATCGAGGGGCCGTGGAAGCCGTCGCGCAGGATCTGGATGTTTCCGGGGGTGGAACTGACCGCGAAGCCGCGGACGGCGAGGTTGGCGTTCCCCTCGTTGAAGTCGTTGCTGCGGTAGGTGACGCCCGGCGAGTAGCGAGCGACGTCGAAGATGTCCACCGGTTTCTGGTCCCTGATGAAGGAGTCGGTGAAGGCCTGGATGGCGAACGGGAGATCCCGGATCGGCATGTCGAAGCGGGAGCCGGACACGGAGTTCGAAGCGCGGTAGCCTTTGTCCAGACGGGTGGAAACGTCGAAGGGGGCGACTCTCACCTTCACCAGCTCCTCGATGTCCATCTCGGCCACGTCCTTCGTCCGACCCGCCGACTTAGTGGCATCGTCGACGTGGACGGACCCGATCGCGGCGGACGGAGTGTTGGCAACTGCTTCGGATCGCTTGGAAGCGGCGGTGATCTTGATGTTAGCGAGCTGGCTCAAATCCAGAGCGCCGGACTCGCCCGGTAAGCTGTTCGCGGACTGAATCGGGTTGTGGCCGGCGGGGCCGTCCGCCATTGCAACCGGCAGGCGCCATGGCAGCAGAGTTAGCCCCAAAGCGATCGTGAAGGCCGTGGGGAGGCTGAGATGCAAGAAATCATTCATCTGAAGCCTCCTGTAGCAGGGCCCCCAGCATGTCGTCTGTGCAGTTCCGCCAGCGCAGTCGTTATGGGGCGGGTCTAATCGGGTATTCTCAAGGCTTTTGGCCCCATCGGGATGACCCGGATCCAGGGTCTTCTCAATAATTGCCCCGGGTTGTGGGTATCTTCTAATGTTAGCAATGTTAACAGGTAGATTGGGGGTGGCAAGTCGGGTGGCAGTTCCATCCTATCGCAACCGGCTTTCTGCAGGGATCGTACTGCATGGGTCAGAAATAAGGGCGGCAGCGCAAACACTGATCACTATTTTGCACAACTAGAAACTAGCTTTACATGCATCCTTTATCGTATTGACTTTCCGTCAAAAGAGCTGTGACTAGGAAGAGCTTTTTAATATATTGCCGTTATGGTTTTTCTCGATGGCGGGTTATCTGAAAACCGCCTGGCGAAAAAGTGAAAGCAAGATTCCACCCCGATCCTATTGACACGAGAGTATCACTATTGATATCATTTCTATCATGGCAAATTCACAGGAAGTCCTAGAGAAAATGCGCGGTAATCCTGCTGGCACTCGTTTTACCGATCTCTGCAGGATATGTGATCATTATTTCGGGCCACCCCGTCAGGCAAGTGGAAGTCACCGCGTCTATAAGACTCCGTGGTCTGGCGACCCAAGAGTAAACATACAGAATGCCAAAGGGCAGGCAAAAGCCTATCAAGTCAAACAGGTACTCAAGGCAATCGAACGGTTGGAGGTTGAACATGGCAGAGGGAACTGATAAATATACCTACCGGATTACCTGGTCAGAGGATGATGGAGAATACGTGGGGCTCTGCGCGGAATTTCCAAGCCTAAGCTGGCTTTCTCAGACTCCTGAAGCTGCGTTAAAAGGAATCCGCAAGGTTGTGGAAGAAGTTATTTCCGACATGGTTGGCAGTGGGGAACCGATTCCGGAACCAATCGCCTCCAAACATTTCAGCGGCAAGTTCATGGTTCGTGTCCCGCCTGATGTGCACCGGCAGCTAGCGATACAGGCAGCAGAAGCAGGGGTGAGTCTCAATCGTTTGGCAAGCGCAAAGCTCAGCCGCTAGGCCGAATAGCCTGAGCTACCTGCTGCGCTTCCCGATCGACACGAAGGCCTCCTTTCGCCAGGCCATTCGATATCGGCGCTGTCTGATCCCGGCATCAGGCTTTTTCGAGTGGTTGCAGCAAGGCGCTAAAAAGCTCCCGCTCTACATCCGCCTGAAGGGGGGCCGTCCCATGGTTTTCGCCGGCATCTGGGATTCCTGGACCTCTCCGGAAGGCGAGGTGCTTGAATCGTGCAGTATAGTCACGACAGCTTCCAACAGCCTCCTTGCCGCTCTTCATGAGCGCCAGCCGGTAATACTGCACCCTGAAGAGTACGGTCAGTGGCTGGACCGGGATACTACCGACCCGGAGCAGCTTAAATCGCTATACCTGCCTTATCCAGCAGACATGATGGAGATGTACCCGGTCTCCTCTCTGGTTAATAGCGTTAAGAACCAGGGTCCGGGTCTCATCGAGCCGCTAACCTTCCGGCCAGAGGATTAAGGTCCGGCTAGGCTCAAGTCGACCTTAAAGCTCAGGAAGAGCTGGACGTTGCCGGTCGTTTTCATGACCACTTCGGTTTATGCTCAAATGTAGGCGTCGTTCACGAGGCAGGCAGATCCGGGTTGCATATCTCTAAGCAAATCATTATGATTTAAACTGATTAAAGGAGGCTACTATGCAGACAACCAAGGTACTCACAGCACACATCCCTCTGCCGCTCGCGGAGAAGGTGGATCAGATAGCGGCCCGTATTGAGCGCTCGCGCGGCTGGATCGTCAAGCAGGCGCTCAGCGCGTGGGTCGACCAGGAGGAGGAGCGCCGACGCCTGACACTGGAAGCCCTTGAGGATGTGGACGCGGGACGGCTCATAGATCATCAGGCGGTCCAGGCCTGGGCCGCTAGCCTCGACACTGACACGCCGCTTGAGGTGCCACGCTAATGGAATTCAAGTGGACCAGCAAGGCCCTCTCCGACCTAGTGCGGCTCCATGAGTTCCTGGCTCAGGTGAACAAGGCGGCTGCCGCGCGTGTAGTGCAGTCGCTGGCAACTGCACCGACCCGGCTCATGGAGCAGCCCCGTATCGGGGAACGACTGGAGGAGTTCGAGCCGCGCGAGGTCCGGCGGATACTGGTCGGACACTACGAACTGCGTTACGAGGTGCTGGAGTCGGCCATCGTCATGCTGCGGTTATGGCATACCCGGGAGGACCGATAGCGTCTTTCGCCGGCTTCGTCCAAAGGTTGGCTGCTTTCCGTTTTTCAATCTTCTTCAGGTACCACGTTTTTTCCTGCCGATCCCTCGCACGCCGGTATACGGTGCCGTGCGCTGGGATCTGCTCTGGAAACCAGCTTTACATGGCATCCTTTAACGTATTGACTTCCTGGCAAAAGAGGTGTAGCTAAGAAGAGCTTTTTAATGTATTGCCGTTATGGTTTTTCTCTGGGGGCAGGCGGATGTTGTATTTGCCGATAGATTCATCGAGTTATGCTCATAGAGAGCCGTCCTTATCAGTTTGCTGCTGATAGGGGCGGCTTTTTTCTTTTTCAGGAGGTCACAATGCACAAAAGAATCATCTCCCTTTTCAGCCTGCTTCTCATGTTCCCGGTGAGCGCAGTGGCGGGGACAATTCAACTCCCTCAGACCGGGCAGACGAAATGCTACGACACTGTCGGCACCGAGATCAGTTGCGCCGGCACCGGGCAGGATGGGGACAAGAAGATGGGCGTACCCTGGAGTGACGCCGGCCGCTTTACCAACAACGGCAATGGCACCACCACCGACAACCTGACGGGCCTGATCTGGCTGCAGAAAGCTAACTGCAACGAATCCGTCGGTGGTATCGCCAAATCGAGCGGTTCTCTGACTTGGGCAGATGCCCTGGCCTGGAGCAACAACCTGGCCTCGGGAAAATGCGGGTTGACAGACGGCTCAATACTCCGGACGTGGCGGCTTCCCACCCGCAAGGAGTTGAAGAGTCTGGTCAACCGGGGAGAGGTCAACAACTCCTCCTGGCTGGTGTCAAAAGGGTTTGATAACGTCCAGGCTGACGGCTACTATTGGTCGTCCAGTAGCTACGCCGGCATTACGCACGGCGCCTGGGGCGTCCACATGAGCGGTGGCTTCGTGATCAACACCTTTAAGACGGATAGTCTTTATGTATGGCCCGTTCGTGGCGGACAGTAGGGCATTTGATTGTTTGGTTGTTTGATCCTTGATTTTCGTGAACTACAGCAGGGTTCATCTACTGTGCATGATATCAGTGAACCGGTGAGGGCGAAGCGGGTGAGGCGATAGCCCCCAAAGGGAAATATGCAATGGCGCAGTACGAACATTTACCAATATATCGTGAGGCCATGCGGCTGCGGTGCATCTGGAAAACACGGTGCGCGGATTTGCCCGCTACCACAAGTACACCTTGGGGAGTGAACTGCGCAATGGTTCGCGGCGCATTGTCGAGCTGATCATCAAGGCCAATTCCAGCGCAGGGCGCGAGCCGGTGCTGATGGAGTTGCGGGATGTAATAGAACAGGTGAAAGTAACGGCTCGGATATGTCAGGAGGTGAAAGGGTTCAAGACATTCAACGGATTTACCACCACGGTCGAGGGGCTGGTATTGATAGCCCGTCAGAACGAAGGGTGGTTAAAAAACACGCGGGGACGCAATGCCTGAACCGTCTGCCATCGGCAGACGGGCGTGCTGTAACACCATTGTGCGCCTCTTCCACCGGTTTTCTCCGACTCCGCTCAGGGTTCAACCAACCGTTGGCTTAAGAGGATTTGAAGTCCGGTATCCATGGCAGGCCGTCGTACCCTGAGGGATCGGCGGCCGAAAACGAGACAAGAGAAGGGGCAAGGCCGTCCAGGCTAACAACTATTGGTCGTCCAGTAGCTACGCCAACAATACAAACAACGCCTGGAACGTCAACATGAACGATGGCAACGTGAACAACAACAATAAGACAAATAGTCTTTATGTATGGCCCGTTCGTGGCGGAGCGTGGGAAGCGTCCCCGGGTGTGCTCTTTGCCGAACTGTACCATTCATATCTGCGCTGCCGCCGGAACAAGCGCTCGACGATCAATGCCCTACGCTTCGAGACCAATGCCGAGGAAAACCTGTATATCCTGGCCGAGGAACTGGCAAGCGGAGCCTACCAGCCGTCGCGCTCAATCCGATTTGTGGTGGACAGGCCCAAGCTTCGGGAGATCGTGGCGGCGGATTTTCGTGACCGGGTGGTGCATCACTATCTGGTGAAGCGGCTGGAGCGGATATTCGAGCCGGTTTTTATCCATGACAGCTATGCCTGTCGCACAGGCAAGGGGGTGCATGCGGCCCTGCAGCGGACGCGTACCTTTATCCGTCAGGGGACCCGGAACGGGACAGTTCCCCTTTTTGCCCTCCATCTGGATGTGAAGAACTTTTTTATGACCATCGACAAACGGATATTGTCGCGGATGGTGGAGGATAGATTGGTGAAGGAAGCAAGAAGGGCCGGGGAGCATGGCGTGCGCCCGATGTTGACAGAAGGGGAGATGTCAGATTCGGGCGAACGCCGTTCGCCCCTACCGTTCATCTACCGTCTGGCCCGCATCCTCATCGACCACAACCCCATGAACGGGCGCATCGACAAGGGTGATCGCCGGATGCTGGAGCGCATCCCGCCGCACAAGACGCTGCTCCATACGCCATTTGGAAAAGGGCTGCCGGTGGGAAATCTGACCAGCCAGTTCTTCGCCAATGTCTATCTGAATGAACTGGACCAGTACTGCAAGCACACCCTGAAATGCCGGTATTACGTCCGCTATTGCGATGATTTTCTGATACTGGACAACGATCCAAAGCGGTTGGAACAGATAAGGGAGGATGTGCGCAGTTTTCTGGCAGAGCGGTTGCGGCTGGAACTGAACACCCGCTATGCCGCCATTACTGATGTGAGAAACGGGATCGACTTTATAGGCTATATCATCCGGCCTGATTATGTGCTGGTGCGGCGGCGCTCAGTCAATAACCTGAAAAATCGATTGGATAAATTCGAGCGTGACGAGGTGCGAGTGGATATGTATAACGACACGCCCTTGTTTGCCATCAGACAAACAGAGGAAGCCATGGACCGTCTCAGAGGTGTGGTGGCTTCATACTGTGGGCACTTCAAATGGGCAGATACCCATCGCCTTCGGCGATCGTTGTTTGTGCATTATCCCTGGCTGAATGCGCTCTACAGGTTGGACGGTAAAACCATGCCGAGGCAGCGGAAAGTTGCAAACCCTGTGAAGCGTAAAATTAAGGTAACTCCATAATACCGAAAATCCCGTTTAGACGAGGAGGACCATTCATGCGTCGCCTGCTTTTCATCCTGTGCGCAGTTCTTATTCACAGTTATTTGCTTTATACTCCACAAGCCTTCGCGGCCCAGGCTCTGATACCTGAAACCGGCCAGACCACCAGCTATGCCGCCGGAGACGACGGCGCCCTGCGCCCCGGCGTGGCATGGGATGCAGCCGGCCGCTTTACCCCCAAAGGCAACGGCACGGTAGCCGATAACTTGACCGGGCTCGTCTGGCTGCAGAATGCCAATTGCACAGACACCGTGGGTGGTATCGCCAAGCCGAACGGTTATCTGCCTTGGGCCAGCGCCCTGACCTGGAGCAACAACCTGGCCTCGGGAAAATGCGGGCTGATCGACGGGTCGTCGTCGGGCGACTGGCGCTTGCCCAATGTGGAGGAACTGGAGAGTTTGGTGGATCTGCGACGCTTGTTTCCCGCGCTCCCTGCCGGCCATCCCTTTGGGGCCGTCCATGCTGGCTACTTTTGGTCGTCCAGTAGCTACGCCTACAATACTTCCTACGCCTGGAGCGTCTACATGGACGGTGGCGTCGTGTACGTCGACAATAAGACGAACGGCAACTTCTATGTATGGCCCGTTCGTGGCGGACAGTCTGGGGCATTGGGTGATTCGGGGATTTCTTTTTCGTTCATCCCGGCCCAGACCGTCAACATACCCTTCGAGGTGACCGTTTCGGCAAAGGATGTTTTCGGAAATCCTGATACCCGTTTTAATGGAGAAGTTGTATTGAGTGCAAGCATTGGCGAAGTCACCCCTTTCAGCGTCTATCTTTCAAATGGAACAGCTACGCTTCCCTTGAAAATGGACAGCCAAAGTAACTACGTCGCAATTCGCGGCAGCGGTGGCGGCAAAAAGGGGGAGAGCAATCCGTTCGCGGTTTCGGGAAGCGACTCGGGAAGCGCCTATCTGGGCGGCGTAGTCAAGGATTTATCAGATGCACCGGTCTCCGGCGCAACGGTTACTCTTGATAATGGCACAATAAAAACTCCCTATGTTACCGCCAGTGATGGCAAGTATAGTTTCTCAAACTTTGAACCGGGGCGTTATACGGTTAAAGCTGACGATGCTTTGGGGATCCTCAGCAGTGGGCAGGTTTCCGTTGATCTTTCAAACGGGCAAACGGTCGATAGGGATTTGAAGATTATGGGGAGCATGTGCAATACAGAAAGGTTGACGCCTGTGTTACTGGTTCCAGGCATCATGGGGTCTTCCACGGGGTGGGGCGGAATATACCCGACTCTCCCACAAAGCGCACCTGACTGGGATTATTCCGGCTGGAGCAAAGCTTCTTGGGGGTTGCATGATCCAAGGGACATAGCCGGCTGGCGCAACCTCGTAACCGAACTGGAATCAGCAGGTTATGAAAGAGGCTGCACCGTGTTCCCCGTTCCGTATGACTGGAGAATGGACCTAGATGATGCTGCGCAGAAATATTTGAAGCCCTGGATTGATGAAGCGAAGCGGATTGCGGGAACCGAAAAAGTAAGCATTATTGCGCACAGCATGGGAGGCCTTGTAGCAAGGTCCTATATTCAAAATAGTCCCGCTCGGAATGATATCGAAAAATTTGCCATGGTGGGTACACCAAACCATGGCGCCGCCCCAGCTTACTATCTTTATGCAGGAGGGGAGCCGGAAACGGCTGACAAAGTTTCCCTGCTAAACTCATATCCTTCTGAATCTTTCAAAAACTGGATCGCCAAATTTTATCAAAGAACGTCCGAACTGATGCTGACAACCTACAAGACGCCGGCCCTCCCTGGCCTATACCGGTTGCAGATGTACAACCTTGCGCAAAAACATATCCCCTCCGCAAAACAATTACTGCCCACCTATGATTTTCTTGTTCCAAACGGTTCGCTTTCTTGTGAAAAAAATCAGTGGTTAACCGACCTGAATAATGCAGAGAGCAAAGACCTGATGGGCAAGGAAGATGACACCCACGGCAAGATAAAGACAAAGATTTTTGCCGGGAAGGATTATTATACGGTAAATAATATGATGGTGGGACCAAGGATGTGCAGCCTCGCAAAGTACTATAAAGACGGCTCTCCATTCAGCTCATTTTTCGATTCAATCGGATCAGTGCCAGGAGGAGATGGAACAGTGCTGTCGGGGAGCGCTTCATTGGGAAACCTTGTAAGCTTCACGGATGATAAAAAAAGTCAGCATGCCGGTCTGATAGAAACGTACAAGCGTGATCTCGTTGTCTTTGTAAAAGGCGTTGCAGTTAGTACCTCCTCCCAGAAAGCACTATCAAAAATGACTGCTTTACTGTCCCTGCCAGGTACGAATGATAACGAGCTTGCAGTATCCGTGATGGGGAGGGTCCAGACGTGCATAGTTGACAGTCTGGGCAGGAAGAGCGGTATCGATCCCGCGACAAATCTCCTCGTGGATGAAATACCTCAAGGTGTCATTGCAGTGGACCTGAAAGGCGGCAACATAACGGTTGGCAATGCTGTGGATGGAACCTACACACTTTATCTTAAAGACGCTTACCAGGAAGACTACACTGTGTCGATATCATATATGGACGGGATGGATACCGTTTACAAAAGGAATGTCGGGTTCAACCATGCAAACACAACTTCATTTGCCTTCACCGTAAGCTCAGGAAACACTGAAAAAATAACCATAATTGGTTTACCTGACGCACCCTCGTCCCTACAGGCGGATGCCGTGGGGACGACCTCTCTGACCACCAGGCTTTCCTGGACCGCCAGCACTACTCCGGGTATCACCGGCTACAATGTCTACGCACGCGTTGTGGATGAACCGACCCTGAGCATAATCGGTACAACTGTCGGAGCGACATTTGCTATCGATCACCCTTGGGCGCTTGATAGCACGGTAAAGGCACGGGTCTATGCGGTTTCAGCAACAAAAACAGACGGCACCGAGAGTTTTTTATCAGGCATGGTGACGAACGACGACCGTGACCACGACGGACTGACAGACGCCGAAGAAGCGGCGCTAGGAACTGACCCGACCAAGGCGGATACTGATGGTGACGGATATAATGATGCTCAGGAAGTGCAGCGCAACTCTAATCCGTTGGATAAACTCTCTTTTCCCCAGAGTCTTCTCACGGCGTTATTGTCCGGCACTGGTAAAGGCACCGTAGTGAATGCTCAGGCTGGGATGGCGTGCAGTGCCGATTGTTCAGCTCCGGTTGCCTTGAATACAACATTTTCCTTACAGGCAAACCCCGCCGAATACTCCTTCTTTTCTGGCTGGTCCGGTGCCTGTAGCGGAAGCGGCAACTGCTCCGTACTAATGGATAATGACAAGACCGTGACGGCTACCTTCAATCAAGACACAGCCCATGCCGTGCGCTGGGATGTACCGACCATCAGCTATTTCTCAACGCTTTCTGAAGCATATGCCCAGGCCTCCTCACCAGTTACCATCAAGGCCTGGGGCACCGAGTTCAGCGGAGACGTCACCTTTGGCGCAAACAAGGCAATCAAGATCCGCGGCGGCTATAACGGTGGTTACACGGCAAACTCCGGAAAAACCGTGCTGCGGGGAGCAGTGAGGATCAGAAACGGATCTGTGCGGGTTGAAAATCTGACAGTTCGGTAGTTATCTTGTCCAGGCGATGCGGGGTGGATGGAGCGGAATATCGAGTAGGGTGAGGCGAACTTATCAGGGGGAGCCGGCCAATCGCGATTGAGAAAAAAAGACAACAGGCGCCGCCTTTCAGGTAGCGCCCGTTGTCTTTTTTGGTGGTTAAAGTGGGGTAGGGGGGCTGCCATTAAGTTAAGCGGTGGTACCGTGGCTCAGGTAGGGTGGGCCGTGCCCACCATCGGGATGCGGGTGTGGTGGGCACGGCCCACCCTACCTCCTATTTCGCTAACTTAATGGCAGTGGGGTAGGGAGGGGGCGGTATTACCTTTCTGATGTGCGGGTCAACCAGTCGGCCAGCCTGCCTTCGCTATCTGTCCCGCAGCCGGCTTCAAAACTCTCCCTTTAGATCATCTCTGGAATATTCGGGAAGAGCCTCGTCTTCCATACCTTGCATAGCTAGGGCCAGTGAAATTTCGGACTGGGTTAAATAATCGTGGCCGCCGCTCTGACGCGTTGCCTTCGCTTCAAGGAAACCGACGAAATCCAGCACTTCGGCCTGGAGTGATTCAGGTAAGTCTTGTATATGTTTACAAAGCTTTTCCGCAACTGACATTGCAGCCTCCTCATGCGGTTTTTTTGAACCATACCATAAAAAACCACATTGTTGCCATCGTGATATGTGGAAATAAAAAAAGAGAGCTACGGTTTCCCGTAACTCTCTGTTTTTTTCTTGGTGCCGAAGACTGGAATCGAACCAGCACATCCTTTCGAATACTAGAACCTGAATCTAGCGCGTCTACCAATTCCGCCACTCCGGCTTGTTGAAGTCCTACTTATAGCACTGCTCACCTGTCGATGCAAGCGGAATTGTTGCGTCAGGTCAGGCCAGCAACCCCATCATGCGTTACAAGAGCCGACTTGGTTATTACGGCGCTTTCCGTAGATGGCAAGGCCGAAGAAAGCTGCACCGAGCAGCATCAGGGTGCTGGGCTCGGGAACCGGGGTAAGGGCATTAGATTCGGCAGAAAAGGATGTTCCCTGACCTTGGGTGGAGAAAAACCAGTTTCCCGGTGTTGCATCAAAGCCGGTAGCATTCAAGATGCCGGTACCTTTTAGAACCAGAAAGCTGTCTGATTGTAAATCGGTAGCAATGGATAACAGGTCAAAACTGTAGGTCTTGTCAAGATAGGACAGGACCCATAAAGGGTTAATTCCGATCGAGGCCAAGGACGGGTTAAAGCTGAAATCGGTGAAGGTAACGGGCGTGCCCCCCGGAATCGCGGCATAGGTGCCTGAACCGATACCTTGCACTTGAGCATCATTGCTGAAACCCATACCGCTAGCGTTAGCTATGGTGGCTGTGGATGGAGTTAAGAGTTGGCTTCCCGTGAAGTTAATGGTGCCGGTGATCGGGATTGCCCATGCGCTGGTGGTTAACATCAACAGCGCCGCCCCTGCCAGTAATGCCATTGTCTTTTTCATGCCGGTCTCCTGTCGCGAAAAATCGCTTGGTTATCATCGGGAGAGTTCCCGAACTGTATCGAAGTTAATATAACACTTCGTAATTCTGCGTTTGGTGAGATAGCTGTCGAATCAACACTGAATCCCGTTGACCACGATTGTCTGCTACTAACGTGCCAGATAAGCTTTGAGAATGGCAACAGCGTAAGGGGCTGATTTAATGACTCAATGGAGTCTGCGGCGAATGACAAACCATCAAAGGTAGCTGTCATATTTGGCAAAACTGTTATTAATAACAGATAATATACAGGCAGGCATTTGGTAAATACACTGGCAGGATCTGACCCGCTGGGACAAGGCCATCGAGGGACTCACTGTAGGCGCTCTTTCCCATAAGCGGCTCCAGACGATAAAATATCGTCAAAAATAAAGCCCTCGCCTGCAGCAGCCGCTGACAGGTGAGGGCTCGTTTGTGGCTTGCGGAGACGCGAGGGCCTGCTGTCTTGTATAACCTCCTCGACAACGCCTGGAACTGTTGCGGCATGCGAGAGCAGGCAGTCATAGAGTTTCCAGATGCAAAAAAAGTAGTGGCTCTCGCCGGCCCTGCATCGCCGGCAATTGGCTCTGGAACAATCTGCATCGAACGGATAAGATCCGGCCCCAAAAAAACCTGCAGGATATTGCTAATTGCCGGTGTTTTTGTGTTTACTCCTTGCTTAGGTTGAAATATCGAACATACTGATGAGATGGTGAAAGCTGTATGGTGCCCTCCACTGTTCAGAAGGACTTTTACCTCGCTATTATATTGCTGACCCAAGTCAGAGGTAAGCGCTAAAGTTCAGGAGACATTCTGTGCCAACATCAGACAGCCGTCGTGAAGCGATACGACGAACCTTGGAGACGCGTGCCGGAGGCGCGCCCGATGCAGCAGCAGTCGCCGAAGCCACAATCGACACATGGCACCAGGTGGCCGACCGGCTGGCACCCGTGATCGGCGTGCAAGGAGTTAATGTCCTCTTGAGCCGCTCTCTGCACCTGACAAGCGCCACCTTTCCGTGGCTCGTAAATCCCGGAGATCGAGGGAGCAACGCCGCTCAGCTAGCAACTCTCGAGGCTCGTCTCGCGGGTTGCAAGCCGGAGGCTTCCGCAGAGGCGAGCTATGCCCTGTTGGTGACTTTTACCGAATTGTTAACCACCTTGATTGGAGAGCCCTTGACCGGACGCCTGCTAGACCCGGTATGGGAGCCCCAGTCGTCGGCGCCCTGAACGGGAGGCTCAATCATGAACGACAAAGTGGCCATTAACCTACTCAACACCGGTGTGCCGGGACTGGACCAGATTCTGGGCGGCGGCTTGCCGGAATTTTCCTTCAACCTCATTATGGGGCCTCCGGGTTCAGGCAAGACGACACTGGCGCATCATATCATGTTTGCCTTGGCGACCCCGGAACGTCCGGCGCTGTTCTTCACCACGCTCGGAGAACCGCCGCTCAAGATGCTGCGCTACCAGCAGCAGTTCTCTTTCTTCGACTTCGACAAGGTCAATGGGTCGATCCGCTTCGTCAATCTGAGCGAAGATGTCGCGACGGCTAACTACGACCAGGTACTGGCTCGCATCACACAGGAGGTCGAGTCGTTCTCCCCTGCGCTGGTCATCATCGATTCATTCCGCTCGGCTGTGCTGGAGACGTCGCGCCAATCCAGGGGCGCGCTCAGATTGCAACAGTTCATCCAGCAACTCGGGGTACTGTTAAGCGGCTGGCTGACCACCGCCTTCCTGGTCGGGGAGTTTTTGTCATCGAGCGATCCGAATCCGGTCCTTACAGTAGCCGACGGCTTGCTTTCGCTGGACCAGAAGGTCTACCGGAATTCGATGGTGCGCCAGCTGCAGGTTCTGAAAATGCGCGGCCAGGACACTCGACCTGGCATGCACACGTTCCGCATCACCAGTGCCGGGATCGAGATTTTTGCCGCAGCGGTCGTTCGCGTCGATGCAGGTGAAGCAACGAGGGCCGACATTGCGTTGAAAAGCGAAGTGCGGCTCACCATGGGCGTTCCCCGCCTCGACGAAATGCTGGGTGGTGGTTTGCCCTCGGGTTATTCTCTGCTGGTCGCGGGGCCGTCCGGATCAGGCAAGACCATTCTCGCCACGGCCTTCCTGGCCGAGGGCGTGCGCTGTGGCGAACCGGGCATCATCGTCGCGTTCGAGCAGACACCGAGCCAGTCGTGGGTCCGCACGCTCGACGATTTGGTCCGGTCCGGTAAAATTGGCTTGATCAATACCCGCACCTTGGATCTGTCGATGGACGAGATTGTTCAGCATCTGATCCACCTCATTCATAAGATGAAGGCCACCCGGGTGGTGATCGATTCGCTATCAGGGTTCGAGCTGGCGGTGGCGCCGGCCTTTCGCGAGGACTTTCGCGAGTCGCTGTTTCGCATGATCACCGTGCTGTCCGGCCTCGGCGTGACAGTGCTCTTGACCTCGGAACTTGAAGACCGCTATATCGATCTGCGCTTCAGCCCCTACGGGTCCGCATTTCTCACCGATGCGATCATCGTCCAGCGCTACATCGAGGTGGAGAGCCGCCTGAAACGCGTCATGGCGGTCGTGAAGGTGCGCGCCAGCGTCCACAGCACCGAGATCCGGCAGTTCGAAATCACCGATGAGGGTGTTGTCATCGGTGATCCGGTGCTCGCCTACGAGGGTCTGCTCGCCGGACGGCCTACGCGAACGCCAGCGCCTGAAACGAGCGAACGAGGCAAGTCGTGAAAGGAAAGAAAAGTTCCTCAGCCAAGAAGGTTGTGTCCGGTCAGCCGCTTGAGGCAGGCCGAAGAGCGCCCGTCCCGCCCGAGGCGGCTGTGAAGCCGCTCGCCAAACGTGAGGCGGCGCTCATCGCGGGCGAAAAGGCCGTCCTTAGCCGTGAAAAGGGTGCCGGCCTGCGTGAAGAGGGAGCCAGTCTGCGTGAAAAAGGTGCCGGCCTGCGCGAGGAGGCTCTGGCCCTCCAGGAAACGGGCGCGGATTTGGCCGAGGCAAAGGCCATCCTCAGGCGCGAAGCTGGCGTAAGGCTACGTGAGGAGGGTGCTGGTAGGCGAGAGGAGGGTGCCGGCCTGCGCGAGGAGGGTGCCGGTCTGCGCGAGGAGGGTGCCAGTCTGCGCGAAGAAGGTGCCGGCCTGCGGGAGAGGGCCGTGGCTACTCAGGGGAGGGGGGCGGTACCTATCCTCGAAAAGGCCATCCTCAGTCGTGAAGTTGGTACCGAACTGCGTGAAAAGGGCGCTGTGCGGCGCGAAAAAGGCGCCGGTCAGCGTGAAAGGGGTGCCAAACTGCGTGAAGAGGGTCTCAGCCTTCGTGAGGAGGGCGCAGATCTGCGTGAGAAGGCCCTGGGAGATGCGCGATCCAGGCGGTCTAGCACTGGCACTGAGGCGCAGCTGCGCGAGGCCAATGAGAGCCTGGTCATCGCAACAGTCCAGGCCATGACGATGACCGAAGCCGCCGGAAAGCTCTCGCACAAGATGGCCTATATGGCTCAGCACGACTTTCTAACGGGGCTGCCGAACCGTGCGCTGCTTACTGACCGCTTGGTGCAATCGATCGCGCTCGCTAAGCGTCATGGCAAAAAGGTGGCTCTGTTGTTTGTCGACCTCGATCGCTTCAAGCAGGTAAATGATTCACTAGGACATGCGGTCGGCGATCAGTTGTTACAGTCAGTCGCAAAACGCATGGAGGCG
Source organism: Geobacter sp. (assembly GCA_003499925.1). Classification (GTDB taxonomy): domain Bacteria; phylum Desulfobacterota; class Desulfuromonadia; order Geobacterales; family Geobacteraceae; genus Geomonas. The sequence continues at coordinate 2,957 of DNRQ01000200.1, read as the reverse complement.
TGTATCCGCCACTCAGATACCGTCAGCCGCTCAGGGGGGGACGAATTCGTCGTGCTTCTGACGGAAGTTGAGGAGTTGCAGGACGCTTCCCTCATAGCCGAGAAAATGATGAAGGCCATGGCTAAGCCCCATCGCATTGATGGACATAGGCTTCACGTCACCCTGAGTATTGGCATCAGCCTCTTCCCAGATGACGGCAAGGAGGTAGAAACGGTGCTCAGAAATGCCGACACCGCGATGTATCATGCCAAGAAAAGCGGCCGCAATAAATACCAGGTGTTCGATGCCACTATGAAAACCAGTGCGGTCGCGCTGCATGCCGTTGAGCAGGGGTTGCACCATGCCCTCGAGCAGCGCGAGTTTGTCTTGCATTACCAGCCGAAAGTGAATCTCGAGACCGGCGCGGTAACCGGTGCCGAGGCCCTGCTCCGCTGGCAGCGACCCAACCATGAGCTCGACTATCCGGCCCAGTTCCTGAGCATCGCCGAAAACTGCGGCCTCATTGTGCCGATTGGGAAGTGGGTGCTACGCGAAGCCTGTCGTCAAGCCCAAGAGTGGTTGCAAGCCGGTCTCGATCTAGGTCATATAGCTGTCAACGTCTCGGCAGTCGAACTCCACGACAAGGACTTTCTCACTGACGTCCTTGCCATACTCGCCGAGAGTGGCCTGAATCCGGAGTTCCTCGAACTAGAGCTGAACGAAAACGGGCTGATGCAGGACGCCCAAAAAACTACGGTGATTTTGCGAGCTCTCAGGGATATTGGCGTGCGGATCGCGGTCCATAACTTTGGCACTGGCTATTCCAGTCTGGGCTATCTACAGCGTTTCCCGGTTGATACGCTCAAGATCGACCATTCGTTCGTACAGGGCATTGAAAGTGTCGGAGAGTCCATTGTCAGTACCATCATTGCCATAGGTGCGAACCTTAAGATGCGGGTTGTGGCCGAGGGCGTTGAAACGCGGTATCAATTCGATTTTCTGCAATCTCATCACTGCGCCGAGGGACAAGGCCATTACTTAGGCCAACCGGTGGCTGCCGAGGAATTTGCTACCCTACTGGCAACCCAGCGGCATTGATGCATAGTGAAGGGGATTCCGTGGACAAAGGAATTAATTCCGCTCTTGATGATCCTTGGGCACATCTTCATCGGCGGTGTATTTCGGAGCACTCAGCCCTGCCTTTGATCCGCCCCAGTCTTGATGGGGCAATTTCACCGATATTGCCGATGAGAATTGTCCCGTTCACAACGGCGAGGCGGCCCACCCTGATTGCACCGGCAATTTTTAACCCTGATTAGCGTCAATCTTCCGCTGGTTAAAACTCCCCTCCCTTGATGGGAGGGGGCGGGGGGGAGGCTAACTGTCAAGACGGGGGCGTGATGTGCGGAAATAAAAAAAAGAGAGCTACGGTTTCCCGTAACTCTCTGTTTTTTACTTGGTGCCGAAGACTGGAATCGAACCAGCACATCCTTTCGAATACTAGAACCTGAATCTAGCGCGTCTACCAATTCCGCCACTCCGGCTTTCGAGACACTGTTTATACCAAAGCTCGCCCCTTGCTGCAAGAAAAAAATCACTTGAAATCATTGGGGATAAATTTTTTCCTGACTTTACCGCCAGCGGGACAGGGAATAAAAGAGGAGGCTTCGCTGCTTCCACTTTGCTCTGCGGTTACTGTATTCCTTACCGGCTACTCTCTGACGTAGGTATCCTGGTCCGATTCGTCAACCATTGCCATGATCCGGGAGTACTCGGATTCGATGGTCAGGTAGTGGTTGTGGGTTTCGTTGGCGTTGAGCTCGAAAACCTGCCTTACCAGGGGGTCGCTGATCTTCGCCGCCGTTTCCCGGAGCGTCTTCTCGAGGTTGGTCTCCTTCTCCATGGCGACCTCAAGTGCCTTCTTCTCGGAGAAGTCCACGTTGATCACCTTCTGGATCGCGCTAATCCAGGTGGACTCGTTTTGCGGAGGGGTGGCCATGAAGTCTTCGAAGGAGCCGAGGACCGAGCCGTTGTAGGCCTTGAAGAAGTGGGCGGCGTGCTCCTTCTCTTCCTTGGCGAGCTGCTCGAACAACCTTTTGGCGTCCTGGTCCTTCATCTGCTGTGCGCCAAGCTGGTAAAAATTCATCGCGTTCTTCTCGGTCTGGATCGCCTGCTTGATAGCATCCTGTACGTCGTTCATGTTTTCCTCCTTTAGTCGATTTCATTGCATAATTGTTTACAACATTATAGGTAGCCATATTTGCTTGTCAACTCGGAGAATTTTGACCTTTACGGGGAGTAAAATTGGAGAGCCAGTTTGAGCGGCGGGCGCCTTCACTCATAGGGCGGTTCTTGAAAAGATGAAAATTTGTTGTTTTCTGGTAACTTGTGGGGAGCTGACAGCTGTGTGCTGCTTGAGCTATGGAGAAGTGGCAGAATTGAGGCGGTGATAAAGAAAAAAGCGTCCTTTCTGGTAAGAGAAGGGACGCTTTTGGTTACTAGTGGTGCCGAAGACGAGACTCNNCTCTGAAGAGCAGGGACGCTTTAAGTTTCTAGTGGTGCCGAAGACGAGACTCGAACTCGTACAAGCTTACGCTCGCCACCCCCTCAAGATGGTGTGTCTACCAATTCCACCACTTCGGCAAGAAGAACCCATCTTTTAACATCTACCGGCCTGGATGTCAAGACAAAGTCTGCCGTTGCCCCTGGTTTTCTCTGTGTAGGAATTCAATGATGTCATTACCCCATCCCCACCCCAACCCTCCCCTTGAAGGGGAGGGGGATCCGCTAGAGTGGTCGCTAGCTGGACGGCAGTGCCCCCAGCGCCCCTGTTTCAAAAGGGCGGCGGCTGCAACGAAAGAAGGCCCATTTCGCTCTCGCTACCGGCTGGTAGTCTGGAGTGTCAATGGGCCTTCTTTATACTGCAGCCTGTTGTTGCGCAGGCGTTTATCTCATGGTGCCGAAGACGAGACTCGAAC
>DNRQ01000221.1:26899-34677 GCA_003499925.1 Geobacter sp. | reverse complement strand
GCGGAGATGATGGCGTTGATGTTGAGATAGCTGGAGAGACTGGGAGCGGGGCCGATGCAGACGCTCTCGTCGGCAAGCTTTACATGCAGCGATTCGCTGTCCGCCGTGGAGTAGACGGCCACCGTCTTGATTCCCATCTCCTTGCAGGTCCTGATGATCCTGAGGGCGATTTCACCCCTGTTGGCGATAAGCACTTTATGAAACATGTATTGATCTCCTGGGTGTGCCCTTTAGCCGAGTTTCTCCACGATGAAGAGCTGGTCGCCGTACTCGACCGGCTGAGCGTTCTCCTTGCAGATGCGAACGATCTTGCAACGATATTCCGCCTCGATTTCGTTCATCAGCTTCATCGCCTCGACGATGCAAAGCACCTCGCCCTTCTCGACTACCTGGCCCACTTCGACGTAGACAGAGGCTTCGGGAGCGGGAGCACGGTAGAAGGTACCGACGATGGGAGAGGTGATCACCTCGCCCAGTTCCTTCTCGACGGCTGCAGGCGCCGCGGCAAGCGGGGCACCCTGGAGGGGAGCGGGGGCCGCAGGGGCATACTGGTAGGATACCGGCTGCTGCATCTGGAACTGGGGTGCGGCGACAGCGCAGCCCCTCTTTATGACAACCTTGTCCTCAGCGTTCTCCAGCTCGAACTCGGTGATGTCCGTCTCGGTTACCATCTTTATCAAGGTCTTCAGATCTTTTATATCCACGTCTTTCTCCTTTTTCATTGCAGTGTAAATGCATGCGCTAAACTTGTGCGACGACAAGCTTCGGTGTGAATCCGTTTCCTTATACGTAAATGTTACCGGTCGCTCCCAGCATGGCTTCCCTTCCGCCACCCCGGAGATCGAACGGCTCATGTTGAAAGCTCCCCCCTTTGACAAAGGGGGGCGGGGGGGATTTGCCTTCGGGATTTGCCTTTGGCATCTGAAACCCAAATCCCCCTAAATCCCCCTTTGTCAAAGGGGGACTTCAAATCACTGGTCCCCCTTTGTCAAAGGGGGACTTCAAATCACTGGTCCCCCTTTGTCAAAGGGGGACTTCAAACCACTTCCAGGAGCGGCATTCCTGCCGCGATGCCTTACAGTATCATCAGCGTCTTGGGAACCCGGGTGATCCGGCGGCAGCCGTCGCGCTCGACGACCACGCTGTCCTCTATTCTCACCCCACCCCACCCCGGTATATAGATGCCGGGCTCGATGGTGAAGACCATTCCCTCTTCGACAACGGTGCTGCTTTTGGGCGATACGGTCGGATGCTCATGGATGTCGAGGCCGATGCCGTGCCCCAGACCATGCCCGAAGTAGTCACCGAATCCCTTGGCCGCGATGTAGTCGCGCGCCTTGGCGTCGAGATCCCGCAGGATCATGCCGGGCTTCACCGCATCGATGGCCATTTCCTGCGCCACCCGCACCGTCTCGTACACCTCGCGCTGGCGGCTGTCCGGCTCTCCCAGACAGACGGTCACGGTCTCGTCGGAGCAGTAGCCCCGGTAGAACGCGCCGTAATCGATGGTGACCAGCTCCCCCGCCGCAATTCTCTTGTCCGACGCCTTGCCGTGCGGCAGCGCGCCCCGCTCGCCCGAGGCAACGATGAAATCGAAGGACTTCCCTTCGGCCCCCCTGTTCCTCATGGCGACCTCGAGCGCCCAGGCGACCTCGCTCTCGACCGCGCCGGGCTTCACCTCTCCCAGGATCTCCAAAAGCGCCTGCGAGGCGATCCCTGCCACGCGCTCCAGGATCTCAAGCTCGCCCGCGTCCTTCACGGTCCGGATCGGGGTGAATTCGGCGTCGGCTGGAAGCCACTCGATGCCGGGCATCTTGCTGCAGAGTTCCTGGTACACCGTGACGCTGGTGTAGCCGGCTTCGAAGGCGACCCTGGATGCCCCCTCCTGCTGCAAAATGCCGATCAACGACTCCATCCGGTTGGAGAACTGGACAACCTTGGCGCCGGAAACCTCGGCGCTCGCCTGAGAGGTGTAGCGGGAATCGGTGAGAAACCATCCATCGTCCGGCGAGAGAATCAACAGCGCTTCGCTGCCGGAGAAACCTGTAAGATACCTGATATTGCTGAGGTTTGAGACCAGAAGCAGATCGGCTCCGACCCGCTTCAGGCACCCCCTGGCCGCAGAGATTCTGTTATCTAACATAATACCGTCCGTATGACAATCTATTTTTCCAGCCGGCTCACCAAGGCGCGAAGCCCCAAAAGATAGCTGTCCGGCCCGAATCCGCAGATCTGACCGATCGCGACCGGCGCTATGTAACTGTGCGTGCGAAAGGGCTCCCGGGCATGGACGTTGGAGAGGTGTACCTCGACCGTCGGGAGGGCAGTTGCTGCAATGGCGTCGCGGACGGCGACACTGGTATGGGTGTAGGCGGCGGGGTTGATCAGGATGGCGTGGCAATCGGCGAGCGCCCCCTGGATCGCATCCACCAGGGCTCCCTCGCTGTTCGACTGCAGCGTCCTGATTTCCACGCCGAGCTCGCTGGCCAGCGCTGCCAAGGCGTCGTTGATCCCCTGCAGCGTGGTGTGGCCGTAAACCCCGGGCTCGCGGGTGCCGAGCAGGTTCAGGTTCGGGCCGTGCAGCACCAGGATCCTGCGAGCGGCGCCGGTCATTGCAGCGCCTCTCTAAGCCCCGGGGCTGCGCGCTTCAAGAGGTAGCGCCCCTTGCCGAAGTTCCCCTCCGCCCCCATCACGAGCGCCACGAAAAAGTCGTCGCTGATACCGCGCACGATGACGCTGCACTGCTCGCTGATGATCGAGACCTCCTCCAGTTCGCCGGTCTTCAGCACGCCGATGGTCCTCTTGATTTCCTTCAGCACGGAAGCGTACTCGACGGCCAGCATCTGCACGTCCACCCCTCCCCCTTCGTGCAGGTATTCGTCGATCGCAATGCCGTCGTAACCCATGATGACCCCGCCAAGGCCGCCGCAGCTATCCTCGACAATCGTCTTCAGTATCGCCTTAAAGCCCATCTCTTCTTCTCCTTATGTTTTCCAGCCAGTTGCAAAGCTCGGCCTCGGCATCCATTTGCGGGACAGGGACTTCCTCCTGCGGGGCAGGGACTTCTTGCGGCGCGGCAGGGACTTCGTGCTGCGCGGCCGGGGCCTGGGGGCGGGGTGCCGGCGCCGCTGGTTGCAGCAGCTCTTGCTGCCGCGCCTGCAATTCGGCAAGCTCGGCGCATCTCGAGCGGTACGTTTCGTTAGCCGGATCGGCGCAGAGCAGTTCCTGATAGATGGCGAGCGCCTTGACGGTGAAGCCCTGCGTGACGTAGAGCTCTGCCAGTGTTGCAGTGGTCAGCGGGTCCCGTGAGCTCTGCTGTGGAGCGGGCTGCTCTGGTGAGGCTATTTCCTCGAAGGCCCTCAACAGCTCCGGCGCCGATGACTCTTCGGGCTCCTCGATGGCCCAGAAGTCGTCGGACTCCTCGAAGCCGCCGAAATCCTCGGCTGTCTCGGCTGCCCGGACCGGGGGGGTGGGGGGCGCCGATGCGGCCCCGGAGGGGAGAGCAGTCTCAGCCGACAGCGGCTCGTCGAGAACCTCGGTCAGATCCTCGATTAACTCCGCCTCCTCCAGGAATTCCTCCTCCGGCTGGGGGGGGGCACCTTGAGAAGCGACCGAGCGGAGCAGGAGGGTGGTCTCCAGATCGTCCGGGGTTTGCTGCAGCACGCGTTGCAGCACCTTCTCTGCCAGCGCCATCTCGCCGGCCTCCACGTAGATCTGCCCCAGCAGTTTATGGGCCTGGAGATTGTCGGGGTTGAGGGAGACGGCCCGCTCCAGGGCGCCCCTCGCCTCGTCCCTTTGTCCCTTGGCGTAGCAGGCGGTTCCCAGGGCGAAAAAGCCGCCGGGGTAGTCAGGATGCAGATCGCAGCCCCTTTTGGCGACGGAAATTGCGTCGTCGAGCAGGCCAAGCTTTCGGTACAGTTCGGAGAGCGGGGCGAAGCAGTAGGAGCGCGGGTCCGCCACCAACATGTCCTCGTAACGCTGTATATCCGTCCAAAACGAAATAGCATCCTCTACCATGTCACTCTCCTATGCCACAGATCTCCAGAAGCGCTGTCAGGTCCTGCACCTTCTCCATCCGGTAACTGCCGATGCCGAGATTGCAGATGAACAAAAGTCCGCTGTCGCGCACCTTCTTGTCGTGTGAGAGCGCCTCCGCGTACTGCCGGGCCGGGAAGGGAGGGAGCTCGAGCGGCAGCCCCAGCAGGGTGACAAGCGACTCGATCCGCTTCCGGTCGGCCCGGCTGCAAAACCCGAAGGATTGGGAGATCCGGGCGGCCTGGACCATGCCGATCGCCACGGCCTCGCCGTGCAGGTAGCGGGTGTAACCGGTCAGGGTTTCCACGGCGTGCCCCAGGGTGTGCCCGTAGTTCAGGACGGCGCGCACCCCCCCTTCCCTCTCGTCCGATTCCACGACGCGCGCCTTGATGGCGCAGGAGCGGCCGACCGCATGGATCAGGGCGGATTTGTCGCGCGCCAGGAGCAGCCCGGCGTTTTCTTCCAGGAAGGAAAAGAAGTCGCCGTCCAGGACCGCGCCGTACTTGACGATCTCGCCCAGGCCGCTTCGGTACTCCCTGTCGGGGAGGGTATCGAGGGTGGCGACGTCGATCAGTACCGCACGGGGCTGGTAGAAGGCGCCGATCAGGTTTTTCCCCCTGGGGTGATTGATGCCGGTCTTGCCGCCGACGCTGGAGTCGACCTGGGAGAGCAGCGTGGTCGGTAGCTGGACGAAAGGGATGCCGCGCAGGTAGCTGGCCGCGGCAAAGCCCGCCATGTCGCCGATCACCCCGCCTCCCAGCGCGAGGATGAAGGAGCCCCGGTCCAGCGAGGCGTCGACCAGGCCGTCGTAGATGAGGTTCAGGGTGGCGCTGTTCTTGTATCCTTCGCCGTCGGGAAGCGACACCAGAAAGACCGGGTAACCGGCAGCCTCCAGCGAAGCGCGCACCAGGTCGTAGTAAAGCGGCGCCACGGTCGTGTTGGAGACCACCGCCGCGGTCCCTGAGAGCCCGAGTTCCCGGCAGAGCGAGCCGATCGTATCGAGAATACCGGCGCCGAGCGCGATGTCATAGCTGCGCTCGCCGAGTGCCACCTTGATCTTTTCCACTGTCACAGACACCCCTTCAGAGAGCCGAGAATTTCGGCAGCCACCGCCTCGATGGTTTTAGCGGTGGTATCGATGCGCAGGTCGGCATCGGCGTAGAACTGCTCGCGTGCCTCGAGCATGCTGCGGATCCGTTCGGCAGAGGCGTCTCCCTCCAGTAAGGGGCGCTCGCTGTCACGGCTGAGGCGCGCCGCGATGGCCCCTATGCTGGCCGTCAGGTTAACGATGGAGCCCGTCTGCCGCATGAGCTCACGGTTTTCCGGGGCGATCACGGCGCCTCCGCCCGTGGAGACTACGGCACCCGCACCTGCCGCGACCCGGGCCAGCGCCTGCGACTCGAGCCGTCGGAAGGCAGGCTCGCCCTGTGAGGCGAAGATTTCCTTGATGCTGACACCCGCCTCGCGCACGATCGCCTGGTCCAGGTCGACGAAATCGCAGCCGAGTCGGGCCGACAACACGCGCCCCACGCTGGTCTTGCCGCAACCCATGAAACCGGTGAGAAAGATATTCTTCAAAAGAACCTCGACGTGAGACAAAGTCAAAAGCCGGACACGGATGGAACGGATCATACGGATAACTACAGGTTAAACATGCATAGGACCCAAACACTCCCCCCTTTGACAAAGGGGGGCGGGGGGGGATTTGCCTTGGCACTTGCCTTGGCAGCTCAAAAATCAAATCCCCCTAAATCCCCCTTTGTCAAAGGGGGACTTTCCGGGTTATACGCTTTTATTTTCAGAACTCGCGCAGGTACTCGATGTACGAGGCGTAGTTTCTGGCGGTTTCGCCGACGGAATCGCCGCCGAACTTGTCCATGAATGCCGCGGCCACTTCGATGGCGACCACGGCCTCGGCGACGACGGACGCGGCCGGCACGGCACAGACGTCGGAGCGCTCGACGGTCGCCTCGAACGGCTCCTTGGTAAGGATGTCGACAGACTGCAGCGGCTTGTACAGCGTGGGGATCGGCTTCATCGCGCCGGATACCACGATCTCCTCGCCGTTGGTGATCCCTCCCTCAAGTCCCCCGGCATTGTTGGAGTTCCGGTAGAAGCCGCTCCGCTCGCCGCGCGCCACCCGCTGCGCGTCATAGAAGATCTCGTCGTGCACCAGCGATCCGGGGCTTCTTGCCGTCTCGAAACCGGCGCCGATCTCCACGCCCTTGAACGCCTGGATGCTCATGATGGCGCCGGCCAGACGCGCGTCCAGCCTCCGGTCCCACTGCACGTGGCTTCCCAGCCCCACCGGCACCCCGCTCACCCGCACCTGCACCACTCCGCCCAGGGTATCGCCGGCAGCCTTGGCGCGGTCGATCAGGGCGATCATCTCCAGTTCCGCATCGGCATCGTAGGTGTAGACCGGGGAAGCGGCGATCAGTTCCTGCAGCGCCTTGACCCCCAGCTCCGGGCGGGTAGCCTTCACGCCACCAAGCTCCAGGACGCAGCCGGTAACGGCAATCCCGAAGCGGGAGAGGTAGCTCTTGGCAACGGCACCGACCGCAACGCGGACCGCGGTCTCGCGGGCGCTGGAGCGCTCCAGGATATTCCTCACGTCACTTTGGTCGTATTTCATGGCGCCGGGAAGGTCGGCGTGACCGGGGCGCGCCCGGGTCACGCGGATGCTGTCGTCGCGGTGCTCCTCGTAGGGGGACATGCGCTTTTCCCAGTTGACCCAATCCGAGTTCTCGACAACGAGCGTGATGGGAGAGCCGATGGTCTCGCCCCAGCGCACGCCGGAGAGAAAACGCACCCGATCCGTCTCGATCTGCATCCTGCCGCCACGGCCGTAGCCGCCCTGCCTGCGAGCCAGATCCTTGTTGATCTCTTCTTCGGTAAGCCTGAGCCCTGCGGGAATTCCTTCGACGATTGCGGTGAGCTGCGGGCCGTGAGATTCACCCGCGGTAAGGTACCTGAACATGCATTCTCCTTGCTTTGAATCTGATATTCTGTCGGCAGCGCCGATCCTTATTCGGCGAAGACCGGTTGCAAGTCGATGGTGATCTCGCCAAGCAACGGAACCGACACCTGATCTTCCTGCGAGTATATTGAAGGCTTGCCGAATTCTCCGTCTGCTCCGAGCTTGAAGATCATGACGATCTTTTCGGCAGGTTGCACGACCCAGTACTCCTTGACACCCGCCTTTTCATAAAGAGCAAATTTCTTCTTCAGATCCATGCGGGCCGAATCTGGCGACACGATCTCGACCGCGAGATCCGGGGCCCCCTTGCAGCCACGCTCGTCAAGCTTGGAGCTGTCGCAAACGACCACCAGATCGGGTTGCACGACCGTATCGATCTCTTCGTCTTTTTCAGAGCCGGCCGGCAGCCTGACATCAAAAGGCGCGCAGTAGACCTCGCAGGGCTTGCCGACCAACTGTAGATAGAACTGCGCAGCGAGAGCAATGGAAATTGCCTGATGGACTCTAGACGGCGCAGGCGTCATGGCGAACGCTTCACCATGAATCAGTTCCCACCTCTCTTCGTCGGGCCATTGCAGATAATCGCCGTATCTGTACCGTCCGTTTGCCTTTTCCGCAGGATGTCCCATTGCGTCCTCCGACAAATGCCGACCCCAGATCCCCCTTCCCTTCAAGAAGACCCCAAAAGCTCCCTCCCGTCGAAGGCACTGCCGTTAAGTTACCCGACTAGCGTGATCTACCGCTGTTCGGGTCCCTCCCCCTT
>DNRQ01000221.1:0-26736 GCA_003499925.1 Geobacter sp. | reverse complement strand
TAACTTAATGGCAGTGCCCCCCGGCCCCCTCCCATCAAGGGAGGGGGCGCGAGCAGCAGGTAGGGCTTAACTTAAACCGATTAGCGCTAATCTTCAGCTGTTCAGTTCCCTCCCCCTTCAAGGGGGAGGTCAGGAGGGGGATGGGGGGGTGGCACCGGAGCTACCCCATCCCCACCCCAACCCTCCCCTTGAAGGGGAGGGAGTTTTATCAGCTGAAGATTAGCACTAATCAGGTAACTTAATGGCAGTGCCCCTTCGAAGGGGACCCCTAACCTCCCTCCCCTTCAAGGGAACCCCTAACCCCCCTCCCCTTCAAGGGGAGGGTCGGGGTGGGGATGGGGTTACAGTTGGACATTCTCATATAACGATTCAATCGGCGTGCTAAAGCCGATACTGGCAAGTTCGACGGCGTCTCCCGCCGCGAAGGGATAGAGCACCCAGTGGCCGCTGGTTTCATCGAGTCTGAAGCAATCGACGTTGAGCGAATCCGGGTCGATCAGGAGATACTCCCGCAGGGTATCGAGCTTTCTGTAGGTGGAAAACTTGTTGCCACGGTCAAAGGCTGCCGTGCTTTCGGAGAGCACCTCGATCACCAGTGACGGGAACCGTTTAAGATACCCTGTTTCACGATCCCTTTCATCGCAGGTAACCAGAATGTCCGGATAGAAAAAAGCGTTTGCCCTTTCTACCGACACCTTCATGTCCGCCATGTAGATCCGGCAAGGTCCCCCGCGCAGGTGGCCGTGCAACAGAGCCAACAGGTTGCCGGACACCGTCACATGGGCATCCTTCGCCCCGGCCAATGCGAGCACTTCTCCATTAAAATATTCGTGCTTGGTCTCGTTTCCCTTTTCCCATTCCAGGTAGGCTTCGGGGGAGAAATGGAGCGTTTCCGTGGCTGATGGCATGGCCATCACCTCCAATGCAGCGAACCCTGACCAGGCTACGATCGGAATATACCAATAAATCCCGTGACAAGCAAAACAATATCACCCTCCCCGGCCCGCAGAGGGTGATACTGTAAATCACTTCGCCATTCCAGGACTTGATAAACGAAAACCAGGGACGTGCCTGGCTTCGCTCAAATACTTTAAATGGTCATTTTACAAGCTACTTCTGCAGGAATTTTTTCTGTGTCTCCACCGTCAGGTTGGTCTTGGTTTCCAGCGACATCAGGCTCCCGGAAAAGGCGTATTTGGCCTTCTTGTCCAGGTACAGCACTATGGGCTGCTTGTTGACCCTGATCACGACTTCGTAAAGGCCGGGGATCTCCTTCAACTCGCTGACCTGCACCACTTCAAAGCCGACCGGGATGACCTGCTTCACCGATTCCTGGATCTGTTCCTTGCCGGGCGGTTTGGAACACGCCACGAGGGCCAGTGCAAGGGCACAAAGGGCGGCAAGCTTCTTCAACATAAAAACGCTCCTGGACTAAATTACCGGTTCAATTCCGGCTGCTGCTAAATCGATGCACTGCCGGCTGCCGGCAGAGCCGGCAACACGGCAGGCGCAGTTAATTCTACTGCTCCCTTTCCCTGACCAGACGTACCGCCTGCAGGTTGCGGCACCGGTACAGCAGTGCGAAGATCGGCAGCAGAAGAAGGGCCAACGGATACTTGACCGCCAGGATCAGCGGCGTCAGCGCCCAGCGGGTCACGACCCTCAGTGCGTCATGCTGGTAGATGAAGTCGGCGATCGGAGGACTGTGCCTGTAGTAGAAGGCGACGAACGCCCTCCCCTGGGCGCTCTTCAAGAGCACCTCGTCCCGGAAATGCCTGAGCACCACGACCTGCGGATCGAGGTAGCTCCCGTAGGCCGCCGTGGCGATGAAGCAGCCGCTTTTCCCTCCCGAGGAGGGAGGATTGGTGTTGTCGCCTGTCTGGACGACAGGGGCATCATCGCCAGCGACGGTTCCGAGGGTGCCGACCACGATAGGATCCTGGATCTTTTCGGTCCTCGTGTCTGCGTCGAATTGGTCGTTGTCGGTCATGGTGAAGGTTGCAGTGGTGCCGACGACCGACTGCGGTGTGACGGCGGTCCAGCCGCTGTTGGTCACCTTGTAGAATACCGGGGTCGCAGGCAACTCGAAGAAGTTTATCGCGACCGCCAAGGTGCTGCTCGGGACCACGTCGTCCAGCATGACCGTTACCGCGTCCAGGGGGGTAAAGTTCGCCGGCATGCCGGTCACGGAGATCCGATCCATGTAGTAGGTGGATACGGTCGTGGTCGGGGTGGTACCAGGGCTCCCCGCGACGACCGAAGCGATCGCGGACGAGCCGCTCCCGGCAAGCTGCAGGGTATAGACCACCCCGGTCAGGGAGGTCATGGTCAGGGTACCGGAATAGTTCTTGACCTGGCTCGGGCTGAAGGAGATCCCGATCAGCCTGGAGGAACCGCTGTTCAGGGTGAAACCAGCCGGTATCAGCGCCGAGAAGGCGGGGTCGCTGAAGCTTGAGGTATTGATGACAACGGCCGTGGTCCCTTTGTTGGTCAGCAGGAAATTCCTGGTCTGGGAGCTTTTGCCTATCATCACGGTGCCGAAGTTGAAGAAGTTCAGCTGGGTCGGGGGTGCGCCGGTATCGGTGAAAATGACGCTTCCCGAGTCGGCGTTGCCGCTGTCAATCGCCACGTTGTAATGCTGGAAGGCGGTTCTCCCGGTAGCGACTCCCTGCTTGTCCTCAACCACCTTGACGTCGAAGGTGAAATTGCCTCCCTGGGTCGGGGTCCCGGATATGTTTCCGGCGGTGGGGCTGAGAGCCAGCCCGGGCGGCAATGCGCCGCCGTTCATGCTCCAGGTGTAGTTGAAGGTGTTCCTGTCGCCGGTGTGGGAAAGCGTTATGCTGACCGGGGTACCGGTGCTCAGGTCGGTTATGGTGGTGGTCGATATGGTCAGGGGTGTCGAGGCGCCGACCGCGATGGAGAGAGGCTGCGAGTCCGATGCCCCGACGGAGTCGGTAACGGTAACCGAGAAGTTATAGGTGCCGGCCGCCGCGGTCGGAATGCCGGTAATCGCTCCGGTCACCGAATCCAGGAGGAGCCCCTCGGGGAGCGTCCCCTGCCCGACGCTCCAGTTGAAGGGGCCGGTGCCGCCGGTCATCTGGATCTGCTGGCTGTAGAGGAATCCGGTCGAACCGCCGGCCAGGGCGTTGCTCGTTATGGCGAGCACCGGACTGATGGAGATCTTGAAGCTCTTGACGGCGCTTTTGTTGTTGGCGTCGGTCGCCCTGGCGCTGAAGGTGAACGATCCCGCCTGAGTCGGGGTTCCCGTGACGGCACCGGTAAGAGGGTCGATAGCGAGCCCCGGCGCGGGACTCAGAGTCCCCGACCCCGACCCCGCCGAGATGGACCAGGTGATGGGGGCCTTGCCGCCGGCAGACTCCAGCTGACCGGTGTATCCGTCCTTGGACTGGGTCCAGTCGGCCAGGGAAGCGGTGGTAATGGAGATCGGGTTGAACACCGAGATGGTATAGTCCTTGACGCCGGTCGATCCGTGGCTGTCGGTCACCTGCAGCCTGAAGGAATAGGGTCCCACGCCGCCGGGGGTGCCGCTCACCAGTCCGGTAAACGGGTTCAGGGTGATGCCGGTGGGGAACCCGCCTGCCAGCATGGCCCAGGAGTAGGGAGAGCCGCCGCCGTTGGCGCTGAACTGGTAAGAGTAAGGGGCGCCCGTGGTCGCATCCTGCGGGCTTCCGGTGCCGCTTGTCGGGTTGAAGATGTCAAGCGGCGGGTTGATCTGGATGGTCAGTTCCCGCTGCGCCGTCGCGCCGGTGGCGTCGGCTATCTGCACGGTGAACTTGAAGGTCCCGGTCCCGGTGGAAAGCCCGGTGAGGCTGCCGGTGCTGGGACTCATGGCGATGCCGGGAGGAAGCGAACCGGCGATGATGGACCAGCTGTAGGAAGGTGTTCCCCCCAGCATGGAGAGAGGCTGTGCGTAGTTGTTGCCGACGACGACGCCCGGCAGACTGGTGGTCGTGATGAGCAGCGCCGGGTTTATGGTCATGTCGAGCGTCTTGGTCGCGGAGTAGGTCTTGTTGGGGACCACGGAGGCATCGGTGTAGCTGGCGGTGACGGTCACCGAGGCGGAGCCGGCGATCACCGGACCGGTGGCAGGAGTGGCGTCGGTGATCAGGCCGCCCGGAGTCAGGACGAGCCCCTGCGGCAGCGGCCCGACGGCGGACCAGACGATCTTCGCCGGGTCAATGACCACTCCCGGAATCTTCGCGGCGAGCTGCGCGCTGTACCCGCTCTTCAGCTGGGTCCATGGTGCCAGCGCTTGGGTGGTGATCGACATGGCGGTGACGTTCATGGTAAAGACCTTTTCCGCCACGGTGCCCGCGTTGTCGGTGACCGATACGGTGAAGGTGTAGGAAGGAAGCGCCGTCAGCTCGACGCTGCCGCTGATCACGCCGGTCGTGTCGTTGAGCGACAGCCCGGGGGGAAGCGAGCCGGAGATGACGGTCCAGGAACCGTAAGGGACCACGCCGCCGTTGGCGCTCAGCTGCGTGCTGGCGTAGACTGAACCGGCTGCTGCGTCGGGAAGCCTTGTGTTGGCTACCGACAGCGCCTTGGTCCCGGTCCCGGCGCCGGAGAGGTAGATCACCGCCTGGCCGCCGTCCGAGTTGAAAATCATTTTGAAGCCGTTGTTCGGGTTCCCCGCATAGGAGCCGGCACCGGTAGGCGCGAAACGGACGGTCATGGCTCGGCTGGTTCCCGGGCTGATCGTCTTCGGCTGGGGCGTGGTGAGGGAAAACGGCCCCAGGGGGTCGGGCTCGGTGATCTGGCTGATATTGAGCTGCGTGTTGCCGTCGTTTCGGATCTTGAAGGTGAAGTCCTTGTAGGGTGTGGCAGTCGAGATGTCGACGTTGCCGAAGTCGATGGCGCCGTTGAAGATCGGATTGTCATTGTCATCGGTGATGACGAGCTGCGGCAGGGTCGAGAACTCCATGAGCTGCCCCATGATGTTCGCGTTGTTGTTCAGCCTGCCGTCCTTCCACACTACCAGGAACTTCCGGAAGAAGACGTCGCCGAAGGCGATGGCGGGGGCCAGCTGGTTCGAGGGGGAAACGGTGATGATGGTGTTGCCGCCGGAAAGCTGCCCCTGGGGGTCGATGAACTGGCCGTAGATGTCGATGTTAGAGATGTTGGCGCTCTGGTTGCGGGCGTCCTCCCAGCCGACCAGGAACCTCTGGTTCACGTTGTCGAAGGCCGCAGCCGGCGAGCTCTGGTCGCCTATGGCCGTCGATATGTTGACGCGGCTGCCGTAGGAGGTGAAACTGGTGACGTCGAGGAGCTGGCCCAGGATGTCCTTGCCGCTTTCTGCGGCGTTGATGTTTTCCTCCCAGGCAAGCAGCAGACGGTTGGTGTTCGGGTCGAAGGCAAGCGCAGGAGAGGTGGCCTCGTCGCCGAAGCTGAAATCGACGATCAGACCGAGACCTGCGTTGCGGCGTACCTTTATCTTGGTGGTGGCGTCCACATCGGAGGTGGTGAAGACGGCCCCCTTGTAGGTGCAGGTGGTGGAGGGGGCGGGGTCGAGGATGTATCCCACCGACAATTTCACCGTCTGATTGACGCCGCTCCAGGCCAGATAGTTCTCGCCGGTGCTCGCGTTGAAGGCGAGTTTGGGTTTGGACTCCGAGAGCTGCGCGGTCCAGCTGGTGCTCATCGAAACACCGGTGTCGGAGATCTGGTCAAGGCTCGAAATCACGGAGATCGACCTTTTCAGGGAAATACCGCCGTTCAACGGATTGATGCTGACGCTCTTGATGATGTTGTCGTCCACGATAGGGTGTGGGATGTAATTGACCAGGAGCGAGTTGCTGCAGGTGGCTCCCTGCATCAGCAAGGTGTGGTTGGTGTCCAGATCGCTGGTATCCATCCAGGCGATGACGAAGCGCTGCGTCACCGGGTTGTAGATGATGTCAGGATCGGTCTGGTTGGTATGGGCGGTGGTCTGGTAGGGAAGACCGGATGCCGAATAGCTTATGCTGGTAGGCGTGGTCAGGGTCAGCTTGGTGTCGGAATTGACCGACTGGATCTCGTAGTAGATCCCCGCAATGTTGATCATGTCCCCGGGCTGCACCTGATTCAGCGGGTCGGTCTTGAAATTGGTCCCCGTGCCGGTAACGATGTTGCTCGGATCGGTGAAGCGGTACGACCGGTAGAAAAAGCCGCTGCCGCTCTGGTTGGCCGGCACCGGCGGAAAACCGACATAGGGGCTGGTCAGGGTGATCGAGGTGTTGCCATCAACCCTCTCGACCGCATACGGGGTCCCCGATATGAAAAACAGGTCGTCGGGCTTGATCCCGGAGGTCAGGAAGGTGGTCCCGGCACCGGTTACCTTGGTGGAGTTCTGGGTCACCGCCACGGTTCCGTTGAAGACGGGCTCCGACTGGAAGCCTACGATGGACACGGTCCCGGTCCCGGTCGCGCTGACGTGCTCGGTGATCGGGAAGTTGCTCGG
This sequence comes from Geobacter sp., assembly GCA_003499925.1. Classification (GTDB taxonomy): domain Bacteria; phylum Desulfobacterota; class Desulfuromonadia; order Geobacterales; family Geobacteraceae; genus Geomonas. The sequence continues at coordinate 20,276 of DNRQ01000221.1, read as the reverse complement.
GGTGGCTGAAGCGGTCACGCCGTCCTTCAACAGATAGGAGCCGTCCGCCTTCAGGAACTGCCCGAAGATCTGGCTGTGGCCGTTTCGTGAATCGGCCCAGATCACCAGGTACTTGCTCTTGGCGGGGGCGGCCGGGTCGGGATAGAAGGCGACCTTGGGCTGGCGCTGGTCCCGGTGCTGCGCCGGGGGGACATAGCTCGTGTCCGTGATCCGGAAGTCTTCGACCTTGAAGCCCAGCGGGGGGGTGCCGGTCTTGACGACGTGGCTCGTGGTGTTGTCGAAGCGGAGCTTGCCGTCGGCGTACATGCTCCGCCCCTGGGTGATGTTGCCGTAGATGTCGGTGGCTCCGTCGGTATTTCTCGAGTCGGTCCAAACGGTGAGGTACTGGTGATTGAGGGTGTCAAAGGCGACGGCCGGCTGCGCCTGGTCGTTGGAGTCGGTGGTGATGCTCTGGTCGGTGTCGAGCACCTTCCCGGCCGCCTTGGTCGTCGGACCCTGCGCGCTCTCCCGGGCAGGGTCCTGGCCGGAGCAGCTTAGCAGCGCACCGAGGGTTAACAGCATCAGGGTCCGGCATATCATGCGTTTAAGATTCATCTCACATACCTCTTCGTTTTGGAACTTCACTCCGTTTATGAAACCACCGTCTCCAGCTACGTCTCCCACGTTATCGGCATAAGTCCCGGCAGAATTAGCGTTTTTTTCAGGCCGGCGCCCTTGCGGCCCAAGCGGCGCAGGGCTTTTTGCCGGTCATCCCCGCAGCTTCCGGTCCGGTTCAGGGAGCCGGACGCCGCTCCTGGCCTGTCTCAAGCCGCAGCCCGAAACGGGTGGACCGCGCCTTATCGCTGCCAGATTAAATTTTCCCTTTGATGGCAGGGGCGCCCCCCGCCAAAGGTGAGGGGGGTGTTGCTGCATTCTGCGCAAGGTCAGTGCCGATCGGGAAACCTTACCGCCTTCTGTCTGCACGACTAGCCGTCGATGAAGTCGCTGAAATTGACCAGCAGGAAGCCGGGAGCGGTTATCGTGGAGACCCTGTTGGTATTCACCTCGACCGCCTCGAAGGAGACCACGGCGCGGTACGAGTAGGTGGCGCGGTTGTCGCAATCGATGGACTGCGAGCCGAGCCCCATCAGGAAGAACTCCTTGAGCTCATTGCTAACTATCCTGAGCGGGAGTACCAGGCTGGAATCGGGCAGGATGACCGGCTGCGCGGCGGAAAGAAACTGGGTCTGGAATATGGGGGGCAAAGCGGGCGAAAAAGTATTGGCCGGCGTAAAGGTCAGGGTGATCCTGGTGATTACCAGAGAAGAGGGGGTGATGGTGGAGGTTGAACCGGGTGCGCTGTACCGGGCGCTGTTAAACGTGTAGTCCACCGAGTCCGGGGCGGTGGTCGGCACGGTCCCCGCCACGCATGCTACCGGCGCAGCGGCGCCCGTAGACGCGATCACCCAGGTCGCCACGTCCGAGTCGAGCGGCCCACCCGGCCCGCTTGCCGTGGCAACCACGGTGGCGAATTCAGCAACCCCGTCGGCCTTGGAATCGCCGCCGCCGCAAGAGGTGAGCACGGCGAGCGCGAGGAGTGGTAAAACAAAACTGCCCAGGTACCTTTTCCGCATGAAATCTCCTTAGAGTACGACCTTCGGCGTGATGAAGATCAGCAGCTCCGTTTTGGTCTTTACCTTGTTGTTGGACTTGAACAGCCAGCCCAGAAGCGGGATGTCGGAGAGAAACGGGATGCCGGTGTCGGACTCCGTGTCGCTGTCGACATAGATCCCGCCGATCACCGTGGTCTCGCCGTTGGCGACCACCAGCTCGGTGGTGGCCTCCTTCTTGTTGATGGGAGGCGGCGATCCGGATCCCGGCGAGTTGTTGCTCGCCTTGATCTTCATGCTGACCGCCCCGTCCGCCGTGATATGCGGGGTCACCTCGAGTGTCAGCGCCGCCTCCACGAATTCGGTCTTGGTTCCCTCGGCCGAGGTGGTCTGGTACGGTATCGACTGCCCCTGCGAGATCTTCGCCGCCTTGTTGTTCAGCGTCACCACCTTCGGGGTGGAGATGATCTTCACCTGCCCGATGGTCGCGGCAGCCGAGAGCCGCATGTCGAGCTGGACGTTGCTGTTCAGCTTGCCGAAGGACATGCCGAGGCCGATGCCGCCGGCGCCGGAGCTTCCCGGCCCCGCCGGCGAGACCACGCCGCCGAAACCGGTGTCGACCGTGTTTATCCCGAGCACCGAGGCGGAGCCGTCCCTGTAGTGCAGACCCCACTGGACGCCTAGGTCGCGGGTAAAGGTGGAGGTGGCCTCGACGATGCGCGCCTCGATCATCACCTGCCGCTCGGGGGCGTCCAGGGTCTTCAGAAGGGAGCGCATGTCCTCCAGGGCCGGCTGGATGTCCTTCACGATCACACGGCTGGTACGCTCGTCCCGGCTGATGCTCCCCCGCTCGCTCTTCAGGGCGTTGAACTGCGTGGCGACATCCGAGACCGAGGCGTAGTTCACCTCGAAGACGGCGGTCCGAAGCTCCATGGTGCGCTCGGCGGCGATCTTGGCGGCGAGTTCCTCTTCCGCCTGGGTCTGTATCTTCGCCTTCGGCTTGATCTGCACGATGTTGCCATCCCGCTGCATCCCGAGCCCCTTGGCGTCGAGGATCACGTCGAGCGCCTGATCCCAGGGGACGTTCACCAGCTTGATGCTGATGGTCCCGGTGACGTCGTCGGCGATCAGGAAGTTCAGGTTGCTCACCTCGGCGATCAGCTGGAAGATCTTCCTGACGTCGGCATCGGAGAACTCCAGCGTGACCCGCCTCCCCTTGTAGACCTTCCTGGGGGCGCGCCTTGCCGAATCGGGGGTGGAAATCTCGGTCATCGCCTCATCGCTTCGCAGCTGCGGGACGAGCTCTTCCACCATCTTCGGCTCGGGGGCCGGCCTGACGGCCACGGCGGGAGGGGGCGGCAGTTTTGGCGCCGGCAGCGCTCCCGGGTTCCTGATGTCCCAGACCAGGATGTCGCCTTTGCGGTTCATGGTGAAGGGAGGATTGCCCCGAAGCCTTACCAGGAGCTTGGTGACCGGCAACCCCTTCACCTTCACCTGGTAGGGGGTGACCGAGAGGACCGGAGAGCCGAACTGGGAGGTATCGAGGGTACGCTGCAGCTGCTTGGGAACTTCGCAGTTCCTTATGGTGAGCGAAAGCCCCTGCACTCCGTGCACCGGCTGTGCCGGATCGCAGCTGCCGTAAAGCTTCATGGTGATCCGGGAAACGCCTTCCACGATCTGGAAGTCGAGCGCCTCCAAGGCCCCCTTCGCCTGCCGGCCGGGCGGCACCTCGGTCTTCACCGAAGCGGGAGGAGGGACGGCAGGTACCGCAAGGGGCGCTGCGGCGACCGGAGCCGGCAGCAGCGGAGCCCGCGCGGCGGCAACTGCGGCGGGACGCGCAGCCGGAGCACCCCCCCCCGGCGTCTTGAGCCGTATCTTCAGGCCGAGATCGCTCTTCACCACCTCGAAAGGGGGCAGGGTCCCCTGCTCGGTGTCGAGCACGACCCGCACCTTGTCGGGCGTGCTGCCGACCCGGGCGCTGGCGATCCCGAAGGCTCCGATCGGTACCACGTTGCTCGCCAGCACGCTCTTCATGCCGAACATGTCGAGCACGATCCGCTCCGGGTTGCTGAGCCTGAAGGAGTTGAAGGTCTGCACCCCCCCGTCGATGGAGAGTTCCACGCCGTCGCTGGCGGGGATGATGGCGTTCAGACGCGGGGAGCCCGAGGGACCCTGCTCTTTCCTGCCGGCAGCTGGAGCGGGGTTGTCGCCCCCCTGGGCCACGACGGCAACGGGGCTCTCGGCGGCAGCTCTTTCGGCGGCCGCCGGGGGAACCGGCTCGACCTTCGGCTCGGGGAGTGTTGCAGCGGCCGCCTTCGGCTCGGGCTGCTGCAGCTCGCGCTCCGGCGAGCTCCCGCCTGCCTGCTCCGCCCCCCTCGCCTGCCCGCCCGCCTGCTCCGCACCGGCCGCGACGACCACCTCGGGTGTCAGCGTTTTCTCCTCTATGGTCGCCTCGGCCAGCGGCGCCTCTTTGCTGTCGGCGGGAACCGGAGCCGCTTCGGGCTCGGGGGGGGCCAGCGTGATCAGCAGCCTGGTCTTGTCCGAGGGGTCGGTGGCCACGGCGAAATCGACGTCCTTGGCCAGGGAGAGCTCCACGCGGGTCAGCACACCGCCGCCGACGGGCTGGCGCACCAGGTCGATGCGCCGCAGGTTGCCCCGGTTCACCTCGATCGGGGTGGCCACGGCCCCCGGCTCGGTCTGGGAGATGTCGACCACGATCTTGGCGGGCTCGCCGGCCTTGTACGAGGTGTAGGTGAAGGGTTTGTCGCTGGTGAGCTCGATGCGGGAGGCATCGGCGGACACCGTCACCGAGCGCAGTGCTGCAAAGCGTGCGGCCTCTGTCTGAGCAGGCTCGTTCGCGGCGGACATCCTCTTGACGCAGCCGGAAGGAACCGTCGACAAAGCGAGGAGTGCCATTGCATAACAAAGAATCCTGCTCGGGTACATTCTCATCTGAAACGCTCCTTACCTTTTCTTGGCCAGCGTAAGCACGATCTTTCTCTTCCTGATACGGCCGGTGTCTTCCCTGAAGTTCTCCACAACCTCGACCGACGACGCCGTGATCCTGGTGATGCGGCCGTCGTTGTTGCCGATCAGCATCCCCTGCTGCACCACGTACCCCTTGCCGGCGGGATCGATGAGCAGCGCCCGGTTCTCCGTGAGACCCGCGATGATGCCTGCCACCTTGAACTTCCCCACCTCGAAGGTCTGGATCGGCAGCAGGTCCTCGGTGGAACGCACCCTCGCCTGGGGCGCACCGGCACCGGCAGGCGGCGCGGCCACGGCCGGGGCGTACGGCTTGAAGGGGTCGGTCCGCCTCCTGAAATCCAGGGTGCTGGCCCCCCTCCCCGCCGCGCTGGAGAGCGGCTTTTGCACGGCCGCAGCAGGCTGCACGGCCGGCGTTGCCGCCTGCACCGGATTGGGCGCAGGGGTAGCGGCCGGCTCCTCCTTCTTGGAACACCCGGCCAGCAGCGCGACCAGCAGCAAAGAAGCGGCATATGGGGTGCTACATCGGTTTCTTTTCATCCTTGATCTCTTTTTTGTCGAGGAAACGGAAGGTGGTGGCGAGGCAGTTGACCTTGAGGGTCGTACGGTCGCCGGAACTCTTTATGTCCGAGAAGGTCACGTTGTTTATGTTCACGATGCGCGGGAGGTTGGCCACCGCCACGAAAAAGTCGGCGACGTTGTAGAAGGTCCCGGAAACCGCGATGTCCACCGGGACCTCGGCATAGAAATCCCTGGGGACCTCGACCTTGGGCCGGAACAGCAGAAAATCGAGCCCGGCACCCCGCCCCGAACTCGAGATGCTGGTCAGAAGCGACGGGATCTCCTTCTGGTTCGGAAGCTCGGTGAGGGCGTTGTCCAGGTCCTTCTTCAGCTGCTCGTATTCGGCCTTGTAGCGCGGCAGGTTGTTGGCGATGCGCGTGTTTTCCTGGATCTGCTTTTGAAGGTCTTCAAGCTGCGTCTGCAGCGCCTTGTATTCCTTGAGACGCGGCTGGTGCAGTGCGTAGAACAGGGCAGCGCCCTCCACGATGAGCAAAAGGGCGAGCAGCGCGACCTTCTGCCGGTTCGGAAGCTTCAGTATCTTTTCTATCTGTGGATCCATGAAATGCCTCTGCTTGAGCCAAGACGGTTGGTTTTGAGGCCACGCTTCAGGGAGCTGCCGGGCATCCGACGCCGGCACCCCGCGATGGTTACGGCTTCTGCTCTTTGATCTGGAACACGAGGTCGAATCGCTTCGCCTTGATAGCGCCGGCATCGACCTGCTCGGAGACCTGAAGCTCCACGTTGGCAAAGGCGCCCGAGGCCTGCAGGTTCTTCATGAACAGGGCGATCAGCTCCTCGTTGACGGCGACACCCGAGACTGCAACGGAGCCGGCATTCTCGGTGTACTTGGTGAGCCAGAGTTTTTCAGGCACGGCATCGGAGAGAGCCGCAAGCCTGGCAGCCGGCCCGCTCTTCGCGCGCCGCAGCTGGTTCAGTACATCTAGCTTCTTCTTCACGTCCGCCTGGAGCTTCCTGATGTTGTCTATGGTCCCGATCTTTGCCTTGAGCGCCTTGATCTCGATCTCGGAGCTCTCGATCTGCCCCTTGGCGTTGTTGATCTTGTTGAGCAGCACCCCGTATATGCTGAGCCCCACGACCAGCAGACCCACGATCGAGATGATCAGGATGGAGACCTGCTGCCGGATGGTTTCCTTCTTTTTGGACGCCCTTACGGGGAGCAGATTTATCTTTATCATTTATCCCCGAGCCTCCTGGTCGCAAGCCCCACGGCAACCGTCACCATCGGGGCGATCTCCTCAAGGTACTCGCGATCGAACTCCTTCTCGTTCACCACGACCCTTTGAAACGGGTTCAGCATCTCCACCGGCAGTGCCAGCCTCTGCTGCACGGCCTCCATCAGCAGCGCCGTCTTGGCGGCGCCTCCGCTCAGATAGACCTTGGAGATCCGCTCCTCACCGGCGGTGGAATTGTAGAAGTCGAGCGACCGGCGCATCTCGTTGGCGATGGTCTCGTTCACCCGCTGCAGGACATCCCTTAGCCGCAGATCGTCGGAGCCCGCGGCGGTGACCTTCTTCAGTTCGGCCTCCTCGCTGTTCAGGCTGAACTGCTTCTGGATCTCCTCCGTGTAGAGGTTNNCCCCCCATCTGCACGTCGCGGGTGAACAGGGAGAAGCCCCCCCTGACGATGTTGAGGTTGATGATGCTGGCGCCGATGTTCACCAGGGCCACCACGTCGTTGCTTTCGGCGGGATAGTTGGTCTCATAGGCATTCTGCACCGCGAAGGAGTCGACATCGACCACCACGAGCTTGAGCCCGGCCTCGGCGAAGACCGCCAGGTAGTCGTTGATGATATCCTTCTTGCTGGCCACCAGCAGGACGTTCATCTTGGAGGGGTCCTGCTCGTCGGGAGAGAGTATCTCGAAGTCGACGTTGACGTCGTTTATGTCGAAGGGGATGTACTGCTCGGCCTCCCAGTGGATCTGGTCCTCAAGCTCCTCCACCGGCATCATGGGGAGAGAGATCTTCCTGATGATCACGGAGTTTCCGGAGATGGAGCAGACCGCCTCCTTTGCCTTCACATTCAGGCTGCCAAGGAGGGTCTTCACCGTCTCGACGATGGAAGAGCTGTCCATCAGGGTGTTATCGACGATCGCCTCGGCGGGGAGCGGGAGGATGCCGATATTCTGCAGCTGGTACCCACCCTTGAGCTCGCGCAACTGCACGAGCTTCACCGCGCTCGACCCTATGTCCACCCCTACTATGTCCTTCTTCTTGGTGAAAAGCATCGCGTGATCCTATTCCCGGTTAGTCCTGAAACACCTTTTCCTTCTCGGACAGTGAGAAGCCCAGGGCAAGCAGGACCTTGCGCTTGGTCTCCATCCTGCAGTCCTCGCCTCGCTCGACCCGGTCTATGGTGATCGGCGAAACGCCGGCCAGTCGGGCCAGCTCGGCCTTGCTCATCAGACGCTCTTCCCGCAATTTCTTGACGCTATTCATGATCATATTGGGCACCGCTCACCAGTGAGGACGAATTTTGCCACAGAGTTGCGCCAAATTGAAGAAAAGTCAAGCAATTAATTTAAATTATGCATAATTATATGTTTTTATCTACAAAGATAGGCCCGGTTCGGCGGCATCATGAGATGGTACCAACAAAAAGGCGGGTTGCAAATGAATTCGCAACCCGCTGGGGACACATTAAGGAAGTGAAAGGTGAAAGGTGAAAGGTGAAAAAGGCAAAAGCGTGAAGTGCCCCGTTTACAGGCCCCGGATCCGACCCGTTCACCTTTCACGGGTTCTATTCACCTTTCACCTGGTTCTATTCACCTTTCACCTGGTTCTATTCACCTTTCACCGGGTTCACCGTTCACCTTTCACGGTTTCAGTAGGCGTACAGCACCGACAGGCGCGCCTTTTCCTGGGCGAGCCCCCCTTCCATCTCCCCCTGCACCGAAAGGTTGTAGATGCCCGGCACATGCTGGGGGCGTATCCCCTCATCCTTGCCCGACACCGAGCTCCCCTGATCCAGGTAATCGATGCTGGAGTTCTTGTCCGAGTTGCCCGGAATGGTATCGACGATCTTGGTCGAGACGGTGAAGCCGTTTTTACCGACGCTTCTGAGCTTGAAGGTAACGTCGGGGGAGTTGGCGGGATCTGAGGAGCTCTGCTCCGGGTTGTTGCAGGCGCTCCAGTTCGCGGTCGGCTGGGTCAGTTTCTGCTTCAGGCAGTCGTACTGCGGCAGTTTCAGATCCATCTCGCCAAAGTCCTCTTGCACCGTGTCTTGGGTGGCATCGACCTGGAAAAGCCTGGGAATGATCTCGCGGGTCAGGAGTTCCACCCCCCCCTGCGCCGCGGCGAGTGCGGTCCGATAGCGTTTCTGGCTGGCCGATATCCTGGTTCCCATGATTACGGTGGAGAGCAGAGCCATGGCGATGATCAGCGACAGCATGGTCAGCATGAGCGCCGTCACCAGCGCAGCTCCCTCTTCGCCGCGAAGCATATCCATAGCTACCCCACTTCTGCTAGAGGTTTTTGGGCTGTACCACAATGGTATATACCTTCCAATGGTAGTTGCGCCACCCCGCACCGAAGTTTTCCGACAGCTCGCGCTCGCTCCAGACCTTGCCCAGAGACGGGGCGAGCTTGGGATCTCCGACTACGATGGCCTTATCGGGATCATCCACGGGATAGAAGTAGCCGCTGTTCTTCTTCCCCTGCTGGGCCAGGATGTAGACCCGGATCTCCTTTAGCTGCTCCCGCAAATCGGCAGCGGTGAATTCATGATCATCGATGTGGGGGTGGTAATCGATCTCTCCGTTTTGGTCGGTGTCCATGTAGAAGACCACCTGCAGGTCTGCGACACAGTCGAGGATCGGGTAGCTGGTAAAACCGCCGTCCTGATCCAAGGTCCTTTTGTTGAGAAGGCCGGTGTTCGGTGCACAGTTCACCGGGGTGTCGTCTGCGCGGGTCAGGTAGTAATCGGCCCTGTTGAAGGGCCTTACCAGCTTGTCTTGATTGGCGCGAGCGACACCGTACACCAGATACTGGTCCTGTTTTCTTTTCGGTTCGAATTGGGCGGGAAGCGGTCTGTTGAACGGCAGCGAAAAATCGCTGCCATCGGTTACCAGTTCGCGGCTGGCCACGCCTGAACCGGTGACGCTGCTCTTTATGACAATCACCCTTTCGCTTTTTCCGGGCCTCAACTCCAGCTCCGATTTGCTCGACTTGACGACTGCGCCGTTGGAGCTGTAGTTCAGGTAGCTCCAGCTCCGGGACGTTTCACTCATCCCTAGGGCGGTCCCCTTCAGGACCAGGTAATCCGAGCCGTGGTAGCCTACGTTGTCACCGACCACGTAGGCCCTGGGCGGTCTGCTGATGTTGGGGAGCCGCGGCCGGCCGTCGTTGAACAGCGAGGCATCCGCTTCCGGGCAGCCGTCGGGGCAGCCATGGACCGAGACGCCGGCTTTTGCCTCGTCATAGTTCACCGCAGCCGGCATGGACCAGAACAGCCCGAAGCCTGCCAGTTCGAGATCGCAGCGCAGAAGTTCCAGCCCGATCAGCCCGCCGATGTCGGTCTCCGCCGATTTCACCAGCTGACCGGAGCTTGCCACGATTCTGTTGAAGGAGACGCAGATGAGCGTCATAACGATGGAAAAGATCATCATCACCACGACCAGTTCCACCAGTGTATAGCCTTGATCATGCCGTGCCATGCTCTGCCGCCTTCACTTGTTTTTTATGGTGAAGATTTCGTGCTCGGTATTCATGCCCTTGTAGTCCCAGCGCACGGCAACCCTGAGCCTTTTGGAACCGCTCCCCATCTCCCGGCACTGCCTGGCGACGGTAAATCTTTTGGGTCTCCCCCCGATCACCCGGGCGACGGTGGAAATGTTGTCGGCACCTGTGATGTTGTCATACCCCCTGATCCTCCAGTTGTTCATCTGCTCCTCGGCGAGCACCAGCGCCTCCTCCCGCAGCCTGCCGCGTATGTTGTGCTCATACGCGATGTTCACCGACTGCAGAAGGCCCAGCAGGCCGACCGTCATGATCAGCATCGCCATCAGCACCTCGATCAGGGTAAAGCCCCCGCTAGCGGATGGTGATGTGTGCAGCCTTGCATTCATGTCCCTGGTCCCTTTTGCCCATGCTCAACCTGCTCGCCGAAATTATCACGCTGTCCAAGACCGCGACTCCGTCGTTATCGTCCACACAGATCGAGCACCAGTTGCCGGGGAGCCCCTTGGAATCGAAATCAAGCCGATACCCCGTCACCCGGTCTCCATCCCCGTTGCAGGTGATCGGGTATTCGAGCCTCCGGGTCAGAACAGGTGCGACGCCGACGGTATCATCCCAGGTGGATGAATAAACTTCCAATCGACCCGGGAAAAGTTTCACCAGGGTACCCCTTTTCTGGTACACGGCACTGATCCGCGCCTTCTGCAGTTCGGAGTGGAGCATCCGGGTCTGGGCCTCGGTCCGGTAGCGAATCGCATATTCCTTATATTTGATCGTGCCGATGGCCAGCAGGATCGACATGATGCCGATCACCAAAACCACCTCGACCAGCGAATAGCCGCCGCGCCCCTGCATATCGAGATACCCCCGGCACCAGTGATTTTGCCCTGCCTTTACCGCGCCGCCCGAGCGGCGTTTTCCCAATGACACAGGGAAGCCGCCGCCCCACATTACAACTTTCCAAGCTTAGCACCCTCCCGAAAAATGAAAAGCTCGCCGCCGCATTTGCCTCAGACACGCGCGGGGCCGACTCGGGGAGCCGGGTCATCACTTGGTTTACCGGGGGGAGGATGAGCCGGCAGGCCGGGCTCGGGGTCTAGGGTGCCTGGGAAGGGATTGAACTGGAAGGTCCGCCACAGCCTGAAATGCCGTGGCGGACCTTTTTAAACGAGGAGATTCCGCTGCGCGGTGCCTGCTGCAGATGGGCACCGACCAGCAACTTGAGATAGGCGCGAGGGAGTCTGCTCAGTAGGCATAAAGAACGGTAAGGTTGGCCTTTTCCTGGGGATTTATCTCCTTCTCCCCCTGCACCTCGATTCGGTACACGGCCGGAACGTGTTTGGGCGCCACACCGGAGTTCACTCCGCTCACTCCGGCTGCGCTATCGAGAAGCTCGAAGCCCGATTTGTCCGAGTTGCCCGGCACGGTATCGACGATCTTGGTAAATACGTTGAAGCCTGGCTGCGTCGGCATCCCTTTCAGTGTGAAGCTGGCATCGGGAGAGAGTTTCGCGTCGAGCTTCTTTGCGTTAGCTCCGCAGGCAGCGCCCCAGCTTGCCGTGGGCAGGGTCAGCTTCTGGTTCAGGCAGGCGCTGTTTCCGAGGGCCAGCTTGATCCCGCTGAAGTTGTCGATCAGTTTGCTGGTGGAATAGCCGTCGAACAGCTTGGGAATCACCTCTTTGGTGAACACATCTGCCCCGCCGTGGGATGCCTCGAGGACGTTTTTGTAACGCTTCTGCGACGCGGTAATCTTGGTCCCCATGGTGACGTAATAGAGCAGCGCCATTACTATACCCAGGGTGACCAGGGTAAGCATAAGCGCGGTGACTAGCGCCACGCCCCGTTCATTGCTGATTGCTTTCATAATTCACCGCCATGTGGGACTTTATCTGCTCAGGTTTTTGGGTCGAACAGCAATGGTATGGATTTTCCACCGGTAGTTGCGCCAATCACTGCCGAAAACCGCCAGCATGTTGGCACTGCTCCAGATCCTGCCGGAAGACTGTCGTTTCAGATCACCTACCTGCAGGACCTTTGCCGGGTTTGTCTCCGGATATTTGAAACCGGTATCCTTTCTCCCTTCGTGACTGAGGAAAAAGATCCTTACCGTCTTTACCTGGGCGCGTATCTGCTCAGGACTCAATCCGAGCAGGTTCTCGGTAAAGACGGTATTGCCGTTTCCATTGGGGTCCAGTTCGAATTCCACCTGCATGTCGCCCACGCAATCGACCAGGGGGTACGGGGTGAATGCGTCATCGGCATGATTTGCCACTGCCTTGAACAACAAGCCGGTATTGGGATTGCACCTGCCGGGCATGTCGGCAGGCCTGTCGATGTAATAGTCGGCCCTGTTGTAGGGCATCTTGAGGGTCTGGCGGCTGACCACGTAGCCGATGTAAAACTGCGATGCATCACCCGGCTGGAAGGCGGCCGGCGGGTTCACGCCGTTCACGCTGTAAAAGAAGCCCGCCGCCGGGGTCACATCATCGGTCACCAACTGCCGGGTCGGCAGACCGGCCTGGGTAAAGGTCGTGCTCAGGGTAATGACCCGATCGTTGTCGGCGACGTCGGCGCTGGTACCCCATTTCTTGATGAAACTGTTCCCTCCCGAGGAGTAGTTCACGTAGCTCCACTTCTTGGTGGCGGTATCGATCGCGGCAATGGAGGATTTGACCACCAGGTAGTCGGGGCCCAGGCCGGCATGGCTGCCGGCGGCGCCATTTACCTCCTTGCTGCTGGTGCCGCTCAGGATGGCTCGCGGCAGGTTGGGCGGCACGTCGTTGAACGCCTCCGAGTCGACCCCTTCCGCCAGCGCTCCGAGCGCCACGTCGCACTCCTTGTACGCTTCGATCGGGTTCTGGATGGACCAGGGGAGCCCGTAGCCGGCATGCTCGACGTCATGGCGCACCTGCTCGAACCCGATGATCCCGTCGATGTTGCTCTCGGCGGATTTCGACTGCCGCGCCGATGTGGAAAGGATCTGCTCGAAGGCGTAGGAGGAGATCACCAAGACGATGACGAAAATCCCCATCACGACGATCAACTCGACCAGAGTGTACCCTTTATCAGTTCTCAGCATATCTCACATCCAGGACGATATTTTACTGCCACAGGAGCCTGCCAGCTTCCTTCATTTACAGCTATCTCCCCGCTCACTCGGACTTCACCGTCCGCACCTCATGATGCGAGGAGACATTTTTATAGAGCCAGCTCACCTTGACGACGAGCTCGCGTGCCGTGGAGTTGGGGAGGACGCTGTTGGTGCGGTTCACCACCAGATCCTTCCGGGTCCCGAGCAGCCTGCTGGGAACGATGCGGGGCGAAAAAGGAGTGGAAAGCCTGGCGAAAGGTCTCGCCTGAAGATCATAGAGATAGTCTTCCCCTACCTGGAGCGCCTCTTCGCGCAGCTGGTTCTTCATGTTGTGCTCCGTGGCGATGTTCACCGACTGCAAGAGCCCCAAAAGACCTACCAGCGTTATCACCATGGCGACCATCACCTCAAGGAGGGTGAAGCCCCGGTTACTGCTGTTTGATATTGTCTGACGTGCAATCATCATCGCCCCCCTCGGGCATCTCCCACTTTCCAAGATGTATGCGCGTCGTGGAAAGGACGAGGCTGTCGACCGTTGCCGGATTGCTCCCCATGGTGAGACAGATGCCTCTGCCGCCGCTATCGATGTTGCTGAGGAATCCATTGGCGTCGAAATCTATCTGACCCTCATCATTGGAGCGGACGCCGTAGCTCAGGGTCTTGCGGGCCACCGGCGGTATGCCGCTGGTTACCGTGCTGGAGTAAAAGGAGAACTGGGAGCCGCTGATGATGACGGCGCGCGGGCGCTTCTGGAAAAGCGACTTTACCCGCACCTCGGCAAGATCCGCGTAGATCATCCTCATCTGGGACTCGATCTGGCTCTTCCGGGTATAGCTGTTGAACTGGATCATCGCCAGGGTCAGGAGGACGGAGATGATGACCATGGCAACGATCAGTTCGACTATGGTGAAGCCGCGCTCTCTCATGTCAGTGTTCCTGAATCTGAATGATCCGCTTCACCGGCTTCAGGTTGCTCTTGGAAACGATGGGGGGCGGATCGCTGGGGGGCTTGCCGGTCAAGGCGAGCGCCGTCCTGCGTCCTCCCTCGGCAGTGAAGGCGGTGGAGAGGTTTATCTCCTCGAAACTTCCCGTCGACACCTGGACCAGCGCCTTCCCCTCGAGTGCGGCGCTTGGGGCCTGCAGGCCGGTATCGTAGCGGGTCGCCCAGAGGTAGGAATTGCCGCCGAACTTGCAGGCATCGGCAGTCGGCATGAAGGTGGTGAAAAAGACGGCGCCGTTGGTCAGCGCAACCGGATCGGTGATGAGCCGCTCGGCCCCGAGGTTGTTGACATAGTCCCGGGGCTCCAGATCGATGCGCCAGCCGCTGTTGGAGATGGTTGCGCTGGCACTGGCTATGTCGCTTTGGTCGGTAAGGTCGCTGCCGGTTTTCTTGGTGGTGCAGGCGGCATCGAGAGCGTCGCCCGCCGTGTAGCACGGCTCCTTCAGGCCGTACAGGCGGCGGCCGGTGGTCATGTTGTCACCGGCGAAATAGTAGCGACCGTCGCCGAAGAAAAGCCAGAGGTTGTGGTTTTTCCGGTCCTGGAGCCTGGAGATGCTGGTGGTGACCGGCCCGATACCGTCGATCACCTTGGAGAGCTTCCAGGTGGCCGGATTGGGATCCTGGTTGGTCACCAGGCGCAGCACGCCGCCGTTGCGCCACTTGGTGGTGCTGGTGACGGGGGTGCTGCTTGCCTGCACGTAGCCGAAATAGAGGGCGTCGTCCTGGTAATTGCCGGTCGACGAGGGGTTCCAGCGGTCGGCGTCGAAGGTGGCATTGGATACCGATGAAACGAAGGCGTTGCTGAGGGTGGAGGTGTCCGCCAGGGTGCCGATCACCCAGTAGTTGCTGTTCAGGACGAAGGGGGGAGTGGCATTGAGGTCCACCACGAAGATCTTGAGCGGCTGCGTCGACTTGCCGAGGAACTGGTGTTTGTCCTTGTCGATCGGCCCGGTCGGTCCGGAGCCGAAGACGGCGAACCATCTGCCGTTCTTCGCCTTGTCGGCACCGATCCTGACGGTGGCGGCGCCGGTCGTGGCAAAGCCCATGCCGTCTACGGCGAATTCCCACATCAGCTTGGGCGGCCCCACCAGCGTTCCCGCCGCGTTGAAGTTCTGGTTGGTGATATCGAGCGCGAAGTAGGACGAGTAACCGGTTCCGGCCAGGGGGGTTTTCACGCAGGAGCCGTCGACCCCCTCGACGCAGGTATCGGTTGCATCCTTGGAAGCCCCGCCCAGCCCCATCCCTGCCAGCAGTACGCTGCGCCAGTTGCTGCCGGTTGCGGTGTCCTTGACGCAATCCTGATAGCTGGTCAGACACCCCCCTATGCTGGCGTCAAGGACCGTGGTGGTGCCGTCCACGAAGTAGAGATGGTTGTAGTCCTGGTTGGCGCAGAACGCATCGCCGTTGCCTGCCTTGCAGGTAAGATAGCGCAGATAGGGGAGCGAGTTCTTGGGGAGGAAGGCCCACTGCTCCGCCCCCAGATTGGTGCCGCTCATCGATGCCTTCTGGTCGCCCTCCGGAGTCACCTCAAGCTTCCCGAGCTTGAAGGCGTGCAGCATCCCGTCATTGGCCCCCACGTAGACCATGCCCCGCTCCTTATAGGGGGCCTGCTTCACGAAAGCGGCATACGACGCGTCGCTGTACCCGGTCGGGGCGGAGAGATCGTAGCTGTTCACCTTGACCGACGACTGCAGACGCGGGGTCGAGGAGATGATGTCGCCCAGCTTCCAAACGCCGGAAGCGGCGTCGATGGTCACGGTCCGAGGCCGGTAGGCGGCATTTTCCTTGCCTTGGGTGTACTCGACGATATCGGTGGCCTCGGTACTGGGTGAGGCGGCCGCCTGCAGCAGGGGGCGCAGAGCCGTTTCATTGGCGGTGCTGAAGGCCATCAGTCCTTTGGTCGCGTCGGCCGTTACGCTGGTGCCGGCAAGGCAGGTGCCACCGGTCAGGCAGGGAGTATACAGGGTACGTGACGAATAGGGGGTGGCCCAGAGCTTCCTTCCCGCCCGCCATATGCTCTTCACATCGTCGGGG
Organism: Geobacter sp.; assembly: GCA_003499925.1. Classification (GTDB taxonomy): domain Bacteria; phylum Desulfobacterota; class Desulfuromonadia; order Geobacterales; family Geobacteraceae; genus Geomonas. Next base: position 4,322 of record DNRQ01000221.1, on the reverse strand, counting down.
GATACCGTGTCTATCAGCAGGTCGCCGGTGCCGTTGCCGTCGGTATCCCTGCTTCTCCTCACCATGGTCTGGTTGTAGGTCACCGAGTTGGCATTGGCGTTGTCGAAGAAGAACGACAGGGCGTAGTTGCTCTTCAGATTCAGGAAGTGGGTGTCTCCCGAAACGTAGCTGGTATCCTCCCGGACCGAACTGTTGCCGATGAACGGGTCGATGTAGTACCAGAGGTTCTGCAACTCCCCGGTCCAGGTGATCGGCGTGCTGCCATAGGTCTTCTTGGGATAGAAGACCGCCTGCAGGATGTTGGCGCCGCTCCCCTCGCTGTTGCTGAGGATCGAGGCCGCCGTTCCCGAAGCTGAGCCGCCGGAGACCTCCTGGAAGATCTCCTTGAGATCCTCCTTCAACTTCGCCGGATTGTCCGGCTTCTTGGCGGCGGTTGTGCCGCCGTTTGCCGCGGTCTGGTCCATCAGGGTCACCGGATCGCACTCTGCGGCCGCCCCGTTGGAGGCGCCGGTGAAAACCGCATAGCTCTTGATGAATTCGCTGGCTTGCAGGCTCGCCGGTGCCGCGCTGGTCGAGGACGTGCTGAACGTCTTGATGTTGCGGTTTTTCGCCAGCCAGGCCAGGTCGTCGACGTTTATGCTCCCGGAGTACTGGGGACAGGTGGCGGTAGCAGCGCCCGTGGCGGTGGTCCGCCCGTCGCCGTCGTTATAGAGACCCACCAGGGTGTTGACGTCCGTGTTCCGGTCGGCCGTGGACATGCCGTCCGTGATCAGCAGGATGTTGTTTTTCTGGCAGACGTACTCGGAAGGATTGAAGTTGGCATCATAATCGTCCGCGTTGACGCGCAGGCCGGCGGTCCGGCTGGTTTTCCCGGTTGCGTCGGCCGGGTCTTTGGCCAAGTAGCCGATCGCGCTCGAGAACGCCTCGGCAAACGGGGTCCAGGTGGCAGCCTTGATGTCGTCGATGCTCCTGACCAAGCCGGGCCCATCGTGGTCGCCGACTCCGGCGCCGATGCACTCCTCTTCGGCCGGGCAGTGCGCCGCAGTGGCACATGCGGTGGTCGTGGTAGCCGAACAGTTCCCCTTGCCGATATAACCGTTCTCCAGAATCTTTGCCCCGTCGAAGTTGCTGACTCCCGGCACCGTCGTGACGCTGCAGGTTCCCGGTGAGACGCAGTCGGTGCTCACGGTACAGGTACGGGCACTGTCGTTGGAGCAGACCTTGGGGGTCCCGAGATGGGCGGTCTCGGAGGCGGAGCCCAGGAACCTGAAGGTCATCGCCCCCATCCTGATCCGGTTTTCGTACTCCTGGATCAGACCGGTCGGGGCTGGAGCCTTGGCGATCTTCACGGTGAGCCTTGCCCTTCCGCCCGAGGTGACCAGAGGCTTGTCGAGCTGCCCCTGCACCCCGATGTCGCTCAAGATGGCAGGGATATTTTCATATGCCGAGGTGTCGGAAGGGGAATCGGTGGGATCGGTCACCTGCAGGGCGGTAAAGGAACTGCAGTAGGCGTTGTGACGTTCGATGATGCAGTCATCGCCGCAGCTGGCGCCGCTGCACCCTCCGAAGCTCTTGGCCCAGGAAGGGGCGCTGCCGGTATAACAGGCCCCCGTGTAGGTGCTGTTGCAGACCGTGGAGGGATGACCGGCGGTAATTCCGGCAGGACCGTTGACCTCCTCATATATGTCCGTGCACTGGTTCTTGATGGTGCTGACCGCATCGTTGCCGACGGTTTTCGGCGCCGCCATTTTGTTGTACTGCCAGCACTCCTGGACGGTCTGGTTGAAAACCACCTTTTCCTTGGTCTCCAGACTCAAATCGGCCCCCACCAGGGAGGTGAGGCACGCCGTGATGGCGTTTCTGATCTCCACCTGGCCCGAGGTGGGATTGCTGGCGATGGTGATCGCGCTCTGGCACAGGGCCTGATTGTAATCGGCACCGGCGTAGATCTCGATGAAACTCTGCCCCCCCGGGGAGGCTGCCGTCGGGTTCACCGCGTCGTTGGGCCCTTTGATGGCAAAGGTGATCCCCAGGCCGGTATTGGGGTTGTTGCTTTCGGGCGAGGCGTAGTTGACGAAATCGGCGGTGAGCGCCTCCTTGATGAATCCCCTGCCGACGCACCCCCTGGTTTCGGCTTCCAGGTTGGGATTTACGTACTTCCCTCCGGTCAGGACCTGCTTCTCGATGTCGAACTTGGAGGTGGTCAGCCAGTTCAGGTAGCTCCCCTTGGCGGCGAACCTGGTGACCTTCTTCGGTGTGGAAGCGTCCAGGTCGATGCAAAGGGCATTGGCCACGTATTTGGTGCAGCTGGCGGGAAAGGCGGCCGTCTCGAAGACGTTGCTCGCCATGTTGTACTGGTAGTAGACATCGCTATCGAAGTAGCCGGAATACTGGATGCATTTGCCGGGCGAACTGCAGTTCGCATCGGTGCTGCAGCTGGTGGTCCTGGCATTGGAACAGAACTTCGCTTTATAGCTCTGGTCATAGCAGTAATAGGGCTGACGGGCGAAGCTGCCGTCTACGTTCTTTTTGCCCTCATCGACGAAAGCGAGGTCGTACATACTTGCCGAGTTGTCGATCATGAGCAGGAGGTTCGATTTCATGTCCGGCGCAAGAAAGGAAGGGGTAATGCAGTAGTTGTTGAGATCCGCGGCAAGGGCCGGCGAGCAAAAGAGCAGAGCCAACCCCGCCGGAGCGGCGATCCTCAGCATTAACCTGGCTGCAAAATTCATATCGGCACCTCATTTTTGATGATTCTGCGTCCTCTGCTACCCGAAAAGAGCCGTGCGGTCCGGTCAAGCTGCCCCTGACGGTAGTAAACCGGGGGGGGCAGCCGGAAGTTTTCAGCGCGCGGTCGCAAGCAGGGCCTGCATCGCGGCCGCATCCCTGAAACCCGGCACGATCCGGCCGTCAGGGAGCACCAGGGTCGGTGTCGAGTCGATGCCGACGGATTCGGCAAAGCGCATCGTTTCGTCGACCGGCTGCTTGGCATCCTTCGCGCCCGGCGCGGGGAGCTTCTCTCCGGCAAAGGACTTCTCCAGCAGTGCCAGCGACTTGGCGCCCAGGATCACCCGCGCCTTGTCATAGGCCTTGGGATGCATCTTGAGCGGGTAAAGCTTGATGAAGATGGCGAGATCCGGCTCCAGGGCCGCCAGCTTCTTCAGCTCGGCGTGCAGCTTGGCGCAGAAAGGGCACTCGGGATCGGTGAAGACGAAAAGCCTCTGCTTCCCCTTCGGGTTTCCCATGACGAGCGCCGCGTCGCTCTTCAGCGTCGCCGGGTCCAGCCGCTCCAGGCGCTTGCTCACGGCAGGCGCCCCGGCCACCTGGCGCGAGGCGACCTGGAAGATCTGACCGTTCATCAGATGTTTCTTGCCGTAATCGAGATACGCCACGCCGGTCTGGCCGTCCCTCTCCATGGTGATCTCGTAGAGCCCGCGCACCGCTGCAGGCTTGATCGCCTTCACGGTACCGATATCCTTCAGGATGCCGTTGGCCTCCTGCAGCGTGATGGCATGGCATGAGGCGCAGTCGCCGCCGCACCCCTCTGCCGAGGACATGGCAAAAGCGGGAACTGCCAGCGCAAGGGCGCCAAGGAGTAAGAAGCTGAGAAGTTTAACAGGTGACATGGATACCTCTAATTAGTTATTGGTCGCTGGCTGCAGCACAGCAACTCCCGTGCCGAGGGCGCCCTGCGGTGATCTGCAGATGCTGTCGCTAATGAAATCAGCCAGTTAATGAGCCATGATAGCACAGAGTGCGGGAAAAACTGCGCACTTTTTTCACACCTGGAGGCGGCACTATGCAAAAAGGTGCCGGCCAGGACCCAATACCGGACAGAAGGCATCTGCTCGAAAGTGCAGCTACCCACTGAAGTCGCTCCCTCAGGAGGCAGCCGCTAAAGTCCCTCCCTTTCAAAAAGGAGGTAGCCGCTAAAGTCCCTCCCCCTTCAAGGGGGAGGCTAGGAGGGGGAGGGGGTGGTATTCTGCGCTGCCGTCCCCCACCCCCACCCTCCCCTTGAAGGGGAGGGAGTTACCGGGTCAGGCCAGACCGTACTCCTTCAGCTTGTAGAGCAGCGCCCGGGTACTTATTTCCAGAAGTTTCGCGGCATGGGTCCTGTTGCCGGCGGTCTGCTGCAGCGCGCGGCAGATCAGGGCGCGCTCCATGCTCTCCGACCCCTTCTTGATCGACAGGGAGTCCTGGCGGTCCGACCGCCTTCTCTCAACTCCCACGGCGCGGCGCACCGACTCCGGGAGGGAGGCGAGATCCATGAGTCCGTCCTCGCAGAGCACCAGTCCTCTCTCGATGCAGTTTTCCAGTTCCCG
>DNRQ01000219.1:221-24818 GCA_003499925.1 Geobacter sp. | reverse complement strand
GCCAGGCCTCCAAGTCGACCCCGATGGGTGCTGTGGCCCAGTTCGCGGCAGGCGGCAAGCCGCAGGCCAAGAAGGACCTGGCGATGATCGCCATGGCCTACGGCAACGTCTACGTGGCCAAGGGGGCGCTCTCCAACCCGGCCCAGGTGGTGAAGGCGTTCATGGAGGCGGAAGCCTTCGACGGACCGTCCCTGATCCTTGCCTACAGCCACTGCATCGCCCACGGCATCGACATGACCAACGCCATCGAAGGGCAGAAGCGCGCGGTAGCCTGCGGCCACTGGCCGCTGGTCCGCTACAACCCGGCGCTGGCCGAGCAGGGCAAGAACCCGCTCCAGCTGGACAGCAAGGAGCCGAGCATCACCCTTGAGGAGTACGCCTACGGCGAGAACCGCTACCGCGTGCTGAAGAAGAACAACCCCGAGGCGGCTGCCGCCCTGATGGCGCGCTCCACCGAGCTGACCGCGCGCCGTTTCGATCTCTACAAGAGGATGTCGGAGATGGATTACGGGAAGAAATAAGGCCTTGACACCCCCGAGCACAGTGCAATAAAATCTTAGCTGTGCTCGGGGATTGTCCCGGCGGAATAAATCAGGAAAGAAGTAACAGGAGAATGCGGTAATGGCAAAAGGTGTGGTCAAATGGTTTAATGACAGCAAGGGTTTTGGTTTCATCGAGCAGGACAACGGCGATGATGTCTTCGTGCACTTCTCCGCTATCCAGGGCGACGGCTTCAAATCTCTGGCAGAAGGCGATGCGGTAACGTTTGACGTGCAGAAAGGGCCGAAAGGCCTTCAGGCAGCCAACGTGACAAGGGTTTAAAGTCAGCTTTAAACGACAAAAAAGCCCCGGAGCGATCCGGGGCTTTTTTTATGCGTGCATGGTTGCCTAAAAAGTCCCCCTTTGACAAAGGGGGATTTAGGGGGATTTGATTTTCCAGCCTGCCAAGGCAAATCCCCCCCACCCCCCTTTGTCAAAGGGGGGAGAATTGGGAGGTTGTGTAATCGTCACTCGATGCAGCTGCCGACCGAGCCCTTCTTGCAGATCGTCTTGTCGATCCAGAGCGCCCCGTCCATGCGGGTTCCCTCCAGACGGGTTCCCCGCAGGCGCGCCTGGTTCAGCGACGCGCCGCGCAGGTTGGCGCCGCTGAGATCGGCCAGCTCCAGGTCCGACTCGGCCAGGTCGGCCCGCTCCAGGTTTGCCATCTGCAGATTGGCGCGGTTCAGCTTGACCCCGCTCAGGTCGACCCCGACCAGGTTCATCCCGCTCAGGTCCGATCCGGAAAAGTCGCGGGTCGTAGAGAGAATCCCCCGCACCTCCGCCTCTGTCAGCCGCCTGCCGACGATCTTCTGCCCTTTGCCGATGTTCTCACCCCTTGCCAGGGCGGCACTCCGCGCCTTGCTGAGCCGCTTTTTGCGCAGCTGGGCCGGCCGCTTCTTTACGGCGCCCTTCTGGAGCTTCGGTACCTTCTGTGGAGCGGCCACCGCAGGAGCGCTCTCCGCCTGTGCTTCCTTTGCCAGCGCTGCCAGCTTCATCTCCGCCACCTTGAGCGCGCGGGCCTCGGCGGCGTTCCCCTGGTCAGAGGGTTCCACCGTGGACGCCTCTGCGGCTGCGGGTGATGCGGCGCACAAGGCATAGGCGCATAGCGGTATTGCCAGGGCAAGGTGAACTATTTTATGTGCGAAGCGGCTTTTCATGAGCGCCTCCCTGATGGTTGGTGAATCACTGCCCCTTCTGAATGGCCTCTGGAAATAAGGCACAGCTTGAAGGAACAAGTCATTACTGCTCTGGCACTTATCGGCAGGAGCAGGGAAAAACTGAAAGCTTTGCTGAACCGACTGTCGCAGGATGCAGGTTTGGATGATTGTGAACCTCGACATTGCTGGCGTTGGGTTACGCGATGAGGCCGCTAACCCAACCTACGGACTAATTTCCCGTACGCTGCACAAGCCCCCTNNGCAGTGCCCCCCACCCCCTCCCATAAAGGGAGGGGAAGCCAGAAGCAGGGGCTTTTGTGGGGGCTGGGGGGTGGGGGAGGGGTGCTGGGCAGCGCTTTACCGGCTCTGCTTGCCGCGTGCAAAATAAGCCAGCTATGTGCTATATTTTATTGCTGCGCGGGCCGCGGCATGCTGCGCGAAGAAAATCTCAATGCGGGAGCGACATGGCAACGGACAGGATCGTGATAAAAGGTGCTTGCGAGCACAACCTGAAATGCATAGATCTCGAGATACCGAGGGACAAGCTGGTGGTGATCACCGGCATTTCCGGGTCGGGCAAGTCGACGCTCGCCTTCGATACGATCTACGCGGAGGGGCAGAGGCGCTACGTGGAATCGCTCTCGGCATACGCGCGCCAGTTCCTGGAGCAGATGGAGAAGCCGGACGTGGAATCGATCGAGGGGCTCTCTCCCGCGATCTCCATCGAGCAGAAGACCACCAGCAAGAACCCGAGATCGACGGTCGGCACGGTCACCGAGATCTACGACTACCTGCGGCTGCTCTTCGCCCGGGTCGGCAAGCCGCACTGCTACAGCTGCGGTCGCATCATCTCGTCCCAGACGGTGACGCAGATGGTGGACCAGATCGCGGCGCTGCAGCAGGGGGCGAAGCTCACGCTCCTCTCCCCGATCATCCGCGGCAGGAAGGGGGAGTACAAGAAGGAGCTGTTGCAGCTCAGAAAGGACGGCTTCGTCCGGGTCGTCATCGACGGAAACACCCTCGATCTCGCCGAAGAGATCACCCTGGACAAGAAGAAAAAGCACGACATCGACATCGTCGTGGACCGGATCGTGGTGAAGCCGGGGATAGAGAAGCGGCTCGCCGACTCGCTGGAAACGGCACTCTCCCATGCCGAGGGGATCGTGAAGGTGGCGCTCACGGCGGACGAGGAGCGCGGCATCAAGGCGGAGACGCTCCTTTTCTCCGAGTCGTCCGCCTGCATCGAGTGCGGCATCTCCTATCCGGAGATGACGCCGCGCATGTTCTCCTTCAACAATCCCTACGGCGCCTGTCCCGACTGCACCGGCCTTGGCACCAGGATGTTCCTCGACACCGACCTGGTGGTGCCCGACCCCGAACTCTCGATCCGCGACGGGGCGATCGCACCCTGGGAGAAGCGCTTCTCCGGCTGGTACCACCAGACCCTGGAGGCGCTCGCCAAGGCCTACCGCTTCGATATACGCCTGCCGTTCAAGGAACTCTCGAAGGCCGCGAAGGACGTGGTGCTGAACGGCTCGCGGGGCGAACTGGTCGATTTCTGGTGGGAGGACGACGGGGGGAAGCGCCACAACTACAAAAAGGCCTTCGAGGGGGTGCTGAACAACCTGGAAAGGCGCCACCGCGAGAGCGAATCGGAACAGGTGCGCGAGGAGCTGGAGAAGTACATGGACGTGATGCCCTGCCCCACCTGCCAAGGCGCCAGGCTCAAGAAGGAATCGCTCTTCGTCAGGGTGGGGGGGCAGAACATCCAGCAGGTGACCTCCCTCTCCATCAAGGATTCCCTCACCTTCTTCAACACCCTGTCTCTCTCCGAGAAGGAGGAGGACATCGCCAGGAGGATCCTGAAGGAGATCCGCGAGCGCCTCAATTTCCTGGTCAACGTGGGGCTGGACTACCTCTCGCTGGATCGCTCCTCCGGGACGCTCTCCGGCGGGGAGGGGCAGCGCATCAGGCTCGCCACCCAGATCGGCTCCTCCCTGGTGGGGGTGCTCTACATCCTGGACGAGCCCTCCATCGGCCTGCACCAGCGTGACAACAGCCGCCTGCTGCATACGCTGCGCCACCTGCGCGACATCGGCAACACGGTGCTGGTGGTGGAGCACGACGAGGAGACCATCATGGAGGCGGACTGGGTCATCGACATGGGACCCGGCGCCGGCGTGCACGGAGGCGAGGTGGTGGCGCAGGGAACCCCGGCCGAGATCATGGCCAACCCGCATTCGCTCACCGGACGCTACCTCTCCGGGGCGCTCACCATCGCCATCCCGAAACACCGCAGGAAGGGGAAGCGCTTTCTCACCATCGAGGGGGCCAGCGAGAACAACCTGAAGGACGTCACGCTGGACCTGCCGCTTGGCGTCATGACCTGCATCACCGGGGTCTCCGGCTCGGGTAAATCGACGCTGGTGATCGACACCCTCTACAAGACGCTGAACCAGAGACTCTACAAGAGCCGGGAAAAGGCGGGGGCCGTGCGCGGCATCCACGGGCTCGAGGTGCTGGACAAGGTGATCAACATCGACCAGTCCCCGATCGGACGCACCCCGCGCTCGAACCCGGCGACCTACACGGGGCTCTTCACCGAGATCAGGGAGATTTTCGCCCAGCTCCCCGAGTCGAAGATGCGCGGCTACAAACCCGGGCGCTACTCCTTCAATGTGAAGGGGGGGAGGTGCGAGGCCTGCTCCGGCGACGGCATCATCAAGATCGAGATGCACTTCCTGCCGGACGTCTACGTGCAGTGCGAGGTGTGCAAGGGGGCGCGCTACAACAGGGAGACCCTGGAGGTGCGTTTCAAGGGGCGCTCCATCGCGGACATCCTGGACATGACGGTCTCCCAGGCGCTGGTCTTCCTGGAGCACATACCGCGCATCAAGGGGAAGCTAAAGACCCTGGAGGAGGTGGGGCTGGGGTACATCAAGCTGGGGCAGTCGGCCACCACCCTCTCCGGAGGCGAGGCGCAGCGGGTGAAGCTTGCCAAGGAGCTCTCCAAGCGGGCCACCGGGCGGACCATCTACATCCTGGACGAGCCGACCACCGGGCTTCACTTCGCGGACATCGCCAAGCTTCTGGAGGTGCTGCAGAAACTGGTCGATGCCGGGAACTCCATCGTGGTAATCGAGCACAACCTGGACGTCATCAAGACCGCCGACTGGATCATCGACCTCGGTCCCGAGGGGGGTGACAGGGGAGGCGAGGTGATCGCGACCGGTACGCCGGAACAGGTTTCGCGTGTCGAGCGCTCCTACACGGGACAGTACCTTAAGAAGCTGCTTCCCTGAGAAGGGAGCTCTTCCACCTGCAGACCGGGGGCGCAGATCGGAGGCAAGAGCCATGACAAATAACCGATGTAACTGCGGCGACCATAAGGATCAGGGGAGCTGTGCCGCGTGCCATATCGATGATAATGCAGTTTCCTACTGGTGCCAGACCTGCAGCCGGCCGGTCCCCGACAAACGATGTCCCTATTGCGGGCTGAAGTCACAAAGAAAAAAGGCAACCGAGCCGGCTCCAAAGACGAAGTAGCGTCTCCAATACAGGCGCCGCTTTGCTGTTTGCCGTTCCCGCCACGCACAATAACTGCTGCAGGCCCATTAATCCAGGATGTTTGAGGATTATTGCCACCTTCGCTGTCATCGGCAAAAAGTTAGGCTATAATATTATCGTTCTTTACCTTGAACGGCACGGGCCGACTTCTACAGGGTGGTACGCTATGCGCCTGGATTTGTTGCTGCGGCTGATAATATTGACTGCACTCCTTCTGCAGGTGGGATGCGCCGCTTTGCTCCCCAGAGGGAAGGTGATTGCAGAATCGCCATGGCCTAGATATACCGATGCCAGGGACGCCTTCGATGCCATCGTGGTCGGTAAAACTACCACCGAAGATCTCAAGGTGCTCGGCTTCGACATCGTATCCTCTCCCAACCTCAAGGTGCTGAACTATCTGGACATAGCCGCCACCGTGCAGGCGATCCCGATCCAGGAGCTTGATCCGGGTCTGCAGGCCTGCCTTCGGGCCAGGTCCGACTGCCACGCCTACGTATTCGAGCCCAGGCGGACCTACACCAAGCGGGTGGGGAACTTCTGGCTCGACATACTCAACTTCAGGCGCAAGACTCATGAAACCGGCTGGCGCTTCAGGGCGCTGGTAGTCTTTGTCAACCACCATGTAGCCTACAAGCTATCCAGCGGAGAACCCAAAGTCGATCAGTTGCAAGACAATGTCAACCCGCTCGGTCCGTTCCAAGCCCCCGCAGACATGATAGTGCGTGCGCTTCCCATCTAATTCGCTTGAGTGGGGCAGCAGCCGAGTCGAAGATCAGCGCCAACCCTTTCTTGGCGCTGATCTTTTTTCTTCCCTACGGTGGTTGCCGCAGATGTTCCGCTGTGCCAAGGTGCATTCAGGGGGTTGGATTTTGTGGCAGCTCTCACCAGCTGGCCATGTGGGATAAATCCCCCCCACCCTCCTTTTCAAAGGGGGGAGCTGTCTTTTAGAGCTGCCAGAGAGCTGCCAGAGAGCTGCCAGAGAGCTGCCAGAGAGCTGCCAGAGAGCTGCCAGAGAGCCGTTTGCACTCTTTTCCCTTGATACCGGCCCCCAGACGACGTATAAAGACCAGCCGGAGGCGCACATGGAACGCAAAGACGGATATATTACTGATATCGAATACGTGCACGGGGTTTATCGCGAGTTGGGGCCGTCTGCGCTCAACTTGGTCCTCCTGATCCAAAGCCTCGAACCAATAGCGCTGCAGGAGGGATTCACCTACTGCGACCTGGGGTGCGGCCAGGGGGGGTCGGTAAACCTCTTTGCCGCCTGCCACCCGGAAGGGGCATTTCACGGCATCGACTTCAACTCTGTGCACATCGAGGGTGCCCGCGGCCTGGCCCGTCAGGCCGACCTTGACAACGTCACCTTCTGGGAGGCGAGTTTTGCCGATCTTGACGGACTTGATTTGCCCGCCTTCGATTTCGTCGTCATGCACGGAATCTACACCTGGGTCGGTGCCGAAAACCGCCGGCACATCCTGGAATTCCTCGGTAAGAAGCTGAAGCCTGGCGGCGCAGTTTTCCTGAGCTACAACTCGCTGCCCGGGTGGAGCCCGCACGCACCGCTCAGGCAGCTGCTCTCCTCGTATGCCGAGACGCTGTCGGGTCCCCTGGAGCAGCGCGTAGAAGAGGCGATCGAGTTTGTCGGACGGCTCAAGACAGCGCAGGCCTCGATCTTCGCCGGCAACCCCTCTACCGGCGAGTTTTTCGATTACATCTGCACCCTGCCGAGAAACTATCTGGCGCATGAATTCTTCAACAGCCACTGGACCCTGTTTTATCATGCGGATGTAGTGCGTGACCTGGCTGCTGTCGGACTCAGTTTCGCAGGTTCAGCCAACCTTGCAGAGAATCAGGACATGCTCAGGTTCTCCGCGGCGCAACAGCAGCTAGTGGACAGCGTACCGGACAGGGTGATGCGGGAGACGTTGAAGGATTTTGTGGTGAGCCCGCTGCTGCGCAGGGACGTCTTCACCCGGGAGCGCCGGAAGATCGGCCCCGGGCGCCAAATGGAGCATTTCTACCGGCGCCGCTTCGCTGTCGTCGTGCCGCCGGCGAAACTGGAGCGTAAGGCGCTCTTTCCTGTAGGGGAGGTGCTTTTCGAGGCGGAACTTTACGACCCGATATTGTCTGCCCTGGAGCTGAAGCCGCACACCCTGGAGGAACTGCTGCAGCGCGAGGAATTAGCTGCGCTGGGTCTGGCGCGGGTGACCGAGGCGCTCATGGTGCTCCTGTCGGCTCAATACGTGATGCCGTCGGTTGAACCGACCCTGCGCTCGGTGATGGCGACCGAGAAGCTGAACGCTATGCTGCTCGAGCGGCAGCAGAACGATCTCTCGCAGCAGTCCCTCGCCTCCCCGGTGCTGCAAAGCGCAATAAAGGTGGAGTGGCTGGAGCGGCTGCTGATCATCTGCGAGCTCAACCGCACTCTGGATCCGCTCTGGTTTGTCTGGGAGCAAATGAAGGCGCAGCAGCACAAGCTGACCCGAGACGGGGAGACGCTTCAAACGGAGGCGGAAAACATCGCCCAGCTGGTCCTGGAGATCAAATCCTTCCGACGCTGCAAACTGCCACTGCTGCGGCAGCTGGGAGTCCTGCCGTCGGCTGGTACTTCTCCCGTGTAGACGATCCCCGTCGTGCTCCTCTCTTCTCCTTGGTTCCCGCCGTGAATGATGTTATGGTAGCGGGGCCGGAAAAACCATGGCCGCTACGGAGAATGACCAGCTATGCCCGAAACCCCGCACCCGTTTCAGACCCTGACACCCAGCTTCATCATGGACGCCGTCGAGAGCCAGGGATACCGCTGCGATTGCCGCACCTCTGCGCTTAACAGCTACGAAAATCGCGTGTACCAGGTCGGCATCGATGAGGGGAAGCCGCTCATCGCCAAGTTTTACCGCCCCGGCCGCTGGAGCGACGAGCAGATCATCGAGGAGCACCAGTTCTGCTTCGAGCTGGCCGAGCATGAGCTGTCGGTGGTGGCCCCCTGCCGAAGCGAGGCGGGGGAGAGCCTGCTTCATTACCAGGGGTTCCGCTTCGCCCTTTACCCGCGGCAGGGGGGGCACGCCCCCGAGTTCGACAACAACGAGAACCTGCTGATCCTGGGGAGGATGCTGGGGCGCATTCACAGCATCGGGGCGCTGCGGCCGTTCCTGCACCGTCCGACCCTCGACAGCAGGAGTTTCGGGCACGAAAGCGTCGCCCTGATCGCCGAGCGCTTCATCCCCGACGAGTACCGGCTGAGCTACACGGCGGTAACAGGCCAGCTGCTGCAGGCAGTCGACGAGATCATGTCGGCCGAGGCGCAGCTGCGCTATATCCGGTCGCACGGCGACTGCCACGCCGGCAACATACTCTGGCGCGACGGCGCGCCGCACTTCGTCGATTTCGACGATGCGCGCATGGCGCCGGCCGTCCAGGATCTCTGGATGATGCTCTCGGGGGAGAGGCCGCGCCAGCTGGAGCAGCTTGCCCAACTGGTTAAGGGATACAGCGAGTTCTACGACTTCCGCCCTTCCGAGCTTCGCGTCATCGAGGCGCTGCGCGCCCTGCGCATGCTGCACTACAGCGCCTGGCTCGCCAGCCGCTGGGAGGATCCGACCTTCCCGCTCACCTTCCCCTGGTTCAACACGGTGCGATACTGGGGGGAGCACATACTTCAGCTGCGCGAGCAGCTCTCGGCGCTCGAAGAGCCGCCGCTGGAACTGCCGTAAGCCGGGCTTCCCCCTCCCAACCTCCCCCCTCCGGGGGGAGGAGAGTCGGTACAAGCTGTCTAGAGATGGGTACTTTATCCGGGTCAAAGCGCCGCAGAGCGGCGTGGGGTGCTAATAAGGTAACTTAATGGCCGTCGGGGCCGGGGGGAGTGGTGCAAGGCTTCGCCTCTTGGTACAAAGATGCCCCTGCTGCGATGATCGCAACAGGGGCATCTTTGCATGTCTGGGTAGGGTTTGCCGCGGCTCTTCTGCCCGGTCTTCTAGCGGGACTTCTGTTCGAGTTCCAGGTCGAGGTTCTTCAGCTGCTGGATGCTCTTGCTGAGCTCGCTGACTTCCCTGGCGAGGGACTGGTTGCTCGCCTTCAGATTCTTATTCTGCTGCCTGAGTTCCTCGGCGACCTCCAGCAGGTCGACGAGAGGCGCAGCCTGGACGGTCCAGGGGCTCGCGGGATATTCCTTTCTGAGGCGCCTCAACAACTGCTGCCCCTGCGCCGAAACAGGTTTTTCCCCGCTCGGCTTTAGCGAGAGGAGCGCCAGCCGGAACAGCGCCTCGTCGGTGACGCCCGGCACAGCACTTCCGGCGCAGATGGCGTTCAGTTCCTTGGCGGCAGCGGAGGTTTTCCCGTTTTCCAGCATCTCTACCGCCAGGGCAAGCCTTCTGGAGCCGGAGTAGCGTTGCACGAAGCCGTTACTTTCCCCATTTTGCACACCGGCACACCCGGCAATGAGGGAGGCGATCAGCAGAATCAGGATCACTCTGCTCATAGCGTCTGCCTTTGCCAGTTGATCAGGTAATTGCTTCCCGGCGACTGCTTGGCGGAATCCTTGACCACGGCTGCGGCCCTGGCGATGTCGACCGGGGAGGAGTACTGATCGCTGCCGCAGATGATGACGGCGATGGAGATGGTCGTGATCGGGAAGAACCGCTGCACCCCGTAACGGTCGCGCCCTGCTATTCCGCCGGCCTTCTGGTCCTCAGGGCTGAAATGGTTGATCACTTCGGCGTCGAAGGTTTTGATCACCGCCTCGCAGACCGGCGCCGCGCGATCGACGGAAAGCACCATGACGAAATCGTCTCCCCCGACATGGCCGACAAACCCCTCAGCATCGCCATGCGCCTTTACCGTTGCGAGGATCAGGTCGCCGGTTATACGGAGCAGCTCGCTTCCCTTGGCATAGCCGTAGTGGTCGCCAAAGGGCTTGAAGTTGTCCAGGTCGGCATAGCAGAAGGCAAACGGCGTCCCCCTTTTCAAGCGCTCTTCAAGAACCCGCTCTATCACGAAGTTTCCCGGCAGCCGGGTCAGCGGGCTGGCATCCAGGCTCATCTGCTCCAGTACCTTGAGTCTCGCCGCCATCCGGCTGAAATCCCTGGCCAGGTCGCTTATCTCGTCTCCCGCCGCTATCTGCGGATCATAGTCGAAATCCCCTGCGGCGATCTGGTGGGTCGCCCGCTGCAGTTTCCTGATGGCGCCGAAGGTGCGGTAGGTGACGAAGGGGGCCACCCCGATGGCGAGCAGGAAACCGGTGCAGGATATGACGATGGTCCACCTGATCGCGCTCTTCTGCTGGTAATTGGCGTGCCGCAAAACGGCTTGGAGCATGTCCTGGCGCTTGATGTAGAAGGCGTCCACCGCATTTATCAGCCTCAGTGCCGATGACCGCAGCTGGCCTGTGTTCCTGGCGGTGCCGGTGAAAAGCGTATCCGATGCCGTCTGGTAATCCAGGTAGAGTCTTTTCAGCGTGGCAAGATCCTTGGACGAGGCCGTCTTCTCCAGCACGGCAAGGTTGGCAAGAAATTCCTTTTCACGCTGGCGGAACAGTTCGATGAAGGCGGGGTCCTTGAGGATGGCGTACTTGCCGGCGAAACTCTCCTGCGCCAGCAGCGAAGTGCGCAGATTCATCACTGCGCTGATGACGGGAAGGTCGTTGTTGGCGATTTCGCGGGCGGTATTGTTGATGGCGTAGAGGTTCAGTGACGAAAAAACGAGCGCAGCCGTAGTAAAGAAGGCCATGGCTGCGTAACCTACCCCGATCTTCTGAATCAGCGAGAGTCCGGAGAAGCGGAATTTGGAGGAAGCTTTTTCCATTGTGGCGGATTCCATGAGTTAAATTCTAGGGGCGCGGATCGATAAGTCAATGAGGATCAGCCGGTTGCAAATCATTGGGCAACGCTGACAGAACCTTGGTCGCTGCTTCTTCGGTCGTTTCACAGTTGAAGCTGACAATGATGGCGGCATGGCGTCTGTAACAAGGAAGCCTCTGCTGATAGAGTTCCTCCAGGCCGCCTTCAGTCATGCCGACAATGCCCCTTGGGGCCTCGGACCCTATGTGCTTGCGAATCGCCTCGAGGGGGGCATCGAGAAAGATCACCGTCGATATCGAAGCCAGGTGCCGCATGGCTCTATTTGAATAGACCACGCTGCCGCCGGTGGAGATGACCGTCTGCTCCGGGATCGCCAGGTCGAGGATGGTCCCCTCCTCGAGCCGTCTGAAAGACTCGTCGCCCACCTGATCGATGAGCGCCTGCAGCCGGGTGCCGTGGCGCTCTTCGATGCAGCTGTCCGTGTCGAGGAAATTCCACCCCAGGCGCGATGCGATGATTCTCCCCACCGCGCTCTTCCCCGATCCCGGCATCCCTATCAGTGTCAATATACGCATGCCAACTCCTGATCCATCTAATATCGAGCTTGCAGAGTGCCAGTCAGGTCCCAAGGCTGGACCTGGTATGAGCATAATAACAGCTTAGGCCAAAGCGGGGGGAAAAAGCTGCCTCTGATCGATATTGATGAAGCACCTCGTCACGGCCACTCAGAGCAGATCGGGTAGCGTGGCGCTGATTGGGGAGGAGGAAAACTGCTGGTAAAGCTTTTGCTGTCCGTTATATTTGATTGCTTGAGGCCAGCGCCACCCCGGGAACCTCCCAATGACACCGGCTATAATTTGGAGAAGTGGCAGGCGCGCGGTCAGCGCAGGTTTACTGAAGGAGGACCTGAAATGGACCAAAGTGCTCCGTTCACAGCAGCATTTGACATAGCTTCGCCCTGGCAGGTTGCCCACACACCGTTCCTGGTTGAAAACAGGGGCGGTGAGACAAGGAGTCGAGGCGTCCCTTCACATGGTCCGGCTTTTGGCAACGAGCTTAGGGGGTATGACGCGAAGGAGGAGGGGGGGCGGCGTTTGAAGAGGGTGCTGAATCAGGAATACCTTCAGGAGCTTGCAACTCACGGGTGCGCGGGTCGAGAAGCCGGCCGAGACGCGGTTTGCGTTCCTTGGGCCAGACCGGGAACGGGTTGTACCCTGATGTTCGAGGCGCTGGTCATGGCCCTGTCACGGCGGATGCCGGTGAAGGAGGCCGCGATCGTCTTCGTATCCTGTGACCCCCGGCTCTGGCGCTTCATCGACTGCGACAGCGGCCGAAAGCAGTGGCCAGGGCGCCCGGAGCAGGGGGATAGCGACAGCATCTACGCGATACCGGGCAGGGAAATGCCGCGATACCTCCATCTTCTCTACGATCCGGATGCACCGTTTGATTGGCCTGCCGAGGGTGGCATTGCCGTCGGGCATTTGCCGCGGGTCTCAAGATAAGGAGGTAGGGTGGGCCGTGCCCACCACACCGTATCCTGATGGTGGGCACGGCCCACCCTACATGATTTATGGCAGCACCGCATGGCGCTGGGGGGATCTGCTCAGTACCAGGGATAACCTTTGGAGCGGCGGCGGATGAAATGCTCTACGAGGAAGTAGGGGCGAATGAAGATGATCCCCTTGCGACGCAGATCGAAGAGGTCGATGGCAAAGTGATACAGGCAGCCGGCCAGCAGAGCCCACGCCTGCGGGTAAAAGTTCGCCAGCAGAGCGAGCAATAAAAAGAAGTCGAAGGTGTGAAAGATGCAAAGGCCAACGTAAGGAATGCCGTGCTGGATGGGCTGAAGCTCGCGGAAATAGCGGAACATCCCGGGTATGCTGAAATCCCGCCTGCGCTGGATGTACAGGAAGTAGTGGTCTACATCGATCAGCACGCCGCCGATTGCGAAAAGGACGATTTCTTCGGCGCCCACCATGGGCGCGAGAGCCGCGGCTGCTACGCCAGTCAGAGCTAAATGCTGGGCAAGCGTCACTTTGTCTAGAGCAGGGTGGATTCGAGCAGGTTACGAAGTTCCTTGTTGCCGCCGGACTCTTTTTTGATTATCGCCTTGCGCTCTTTCAGAGTCAGGAACGCGGAGATGTGCTCGCCGGCAAGCGAGGAGGTTCCCGCTATGGAGGTTGCCAATTGACACAGGATCTGGACCGGCAACCCGTTCTTGTACCCCTGGACCAGCTTGCCGATTTCATCCTGGCACTGCTCGTGGCTCCAGGTGCGGTAGACGTCGTCCCCTATATTGTCAAGGTTGTTGAGGTTGTTAAGCATGATTCCTCCTGGCTCTGATTCCGCCATTGTCGTGCTGATTTCTGTACGGCCCGGGTTGGTAACATAGAACAAAAAAGGCCTTGAGGTCTAGTAATTTCGGGACCAGAGGCTCACTTTTTATGCTCATGACTGAAGATGTGATCCCTGCAGTAGCCGTGCTGTCCGGCGCATTGCGGGCAGTAGCGAAAGTCCATGTCCGGGTGACTCTTTTCCGTGATCCCGCAGGTCGTGCATTTGTGACTGAGCCTGCTGCTCTTTTGGGGGGTCCGGACCGCCTTTTTCACCAACTGCTTGCGCCCGTACCTGATGTTCACGACGATGTCGTTGGCAAAGAACAGCAGATAGTTGGCTATGGCGGCGAGGACCATGAGGCGCGTGGCCCAGTCGCCAAAGAGGAACTGGTAGGCGTAGCCCAGCCAGGTGATGAGGGCGAGCCATTTCATCCGGACCGGCAGAACGAAAAAGAGCAGGACCTGATAGTCGGGGAACAGGGTCGCGAAGGCGAGGAAGATCGAGCCCGCCAGAAAGGCGTTGCTGACCGGATAACCAGGGACCAGGAACGAGGCTGCGACGGTTATGATGCAGCCCAAAAAGAGATACACGTTGTAGCGGAATGCTCCCCAGTGCTCCTCCAGAGCCGAACCCAGCATGTAGAAGAAATACCAGGCGAAGAGGGTGAAGATCAGGCTTTGCCGCGGCGGATCGAAGGGGAGGGTGAACAGCCGCCACCATTCGCCGGCCATCAGGAGGTCGGCCGACAGGTAGGTCGCACCGCGCTCCAGCTTGCCGGTCATGTACATCAGATAAAAGAAGGACTGACCGGCGATGAGGTATATGGTCAGGTTTGGAATGGCGAAGCGCCCGATTTTTCTGTCCAGCTGGTCAATGAATTTCATTCGGGTCGATCCTGTTTGCGGGGCTACGGGTCGGCTTTGGACACTTCAGGGCCGGCAACGGAGATTCCGGAGCCGTTGTGCGTGGCAAGCGGCTGCTGGGTAGGCTTTGATTCGGAGAGTACTTCCTCGCGCTCCCGGGCAAGCTTTGGCTCCGAGAGTAACGCGTCGCGCTCTTGGGCGGTTATCAGGTTCATCCGGGCCAGCGCCTCTATGTCGACCGCTCTGGCCCTTTCAACCGTAAAGGCAAAATCTTCGGTATCGTAATCGGCGGGCCTTGGGTAGACCCGGCGGACCATGGCCCGCACAGGGGTCGGGTTGGCTTCCAGATGCAGACCCCATGCCTCCCGCTGTTTATGGGTCATGGAGCCGAACCAGATGTGGTGGGCCAGTTCATGGCACATCAGGCTGCGCAGTTCCTGGTCGTTGTATTGATGGTAAAGGTTTCGATAGATGAGCTTGGTGTCAGGGCGGTAGGCACCCAGATGGCGCATCACTTCGCTCGGCATCATCACCTCGTCAAACGATGCTCCCGACACGCGCAGTGTTTGTCGGTCCGGATCATAGCGGTTGAAGAGTATAGCCAGGGTGAGGTCCGAGCGGGAAAGCTGCTGGACCTTTTCCCCGAACCCCCAGCTGATCGGTACGTATGTGGTGGCGCAGCCGCCGGTCAAAAGCGCCAGGAGAAGGATTAGCGCAAACATTGCATGGCATGGCATGACAAGACCCCGGGGGTTCCCGTAAATTTTGCCTCAAACAAATAGCGGAACACTGGCGCCCAACCCGTGAACCACGCTGGTGAAGGCGTCCCTGTTCTCAAGCTTATCTGATCCGAAGCGTTCTACGAAAAGGCTCCGGATAAACGGAATGCGGGAGGTTCCGCCGGTGAGAAAGACGGTATCGATGTTGCCGTGTCTGACTCCGGATCTTGCAACGACCTCGTCTATGCAGCCGGCAATGCGCGCAATGTTATCGGCGTTGATTGTTTTGAACTCTTCCTTGGTGATCTCTTCGGAGATTGACAGATCACGCTCTCGAAAGCTGACTCTGGTCAGGTCAAGCTGTGACAGCTCGCATTTCGCCTTCTCAATCGACTGGAACAGGAAGAAGCCGTAATTGTCCGTGATCAGATGTTCCAGGTTCTCTATGGCCTTCTTGTCAGTGGCTGCATGCTTGATAAGTCTGATCTGTTCCCGCGTTTTTCTCGCCCTCAGTAGGGGGATCCTGTGCCATTGGCACAGAGTATATATTAAACTATGCGGAATGTCGAACACTTCTTCCTTGCCCATTCCTTTGTATTTGACGCCTCGGCCGAAGTACTTGGCGATCTTGTCCCACATGATCTGTGAGTCGAACTTGTCCCCTGCAGTATAGACGCCACCCAGTGAGAGGACGTCGCTGCGCCGGTCGGACCTGGCAAAGGCGCCCCCTTTCACCCGGATAACGGTGAAGTCGGAGGTCCCCCCGCCGAAGTCGCCGATGAAGACCAGTTTTTCGGCGCCTGCGGGGAGAGATCCCTCAAAAGAGAGTGCGGCTGCCACCGGTTCCAATTGAAACCAGATTTCCCTGAACCCGGCCTTGCGGGCGGCCGATTCGAGCCGGAGCTGTGCCAGTGCGTCCTTTTCCGGATCCTCGGAGAACAGCACCGGGCGCCCCAGAACGACGCGGTCGACCGGGCACCCGACCCGTGCCTCCCCCTTTGCCTTGATCTTCCTGAGGATGATGGCGATCAGGTCGTCGATGCCGTACTTCTTGCCGAACACTTCGGTGCTTTCGAAACTCCTGTTGGGCAGGAAGGTCTTGATGGACTGCATGAAACGCCCGGCAGCTCCTTCATTGACGTAATGGTTGATCGCCTCGTGTCCGGTGAAGATCTGGTTGTCCTCGTCGAAATAGAGCACCGAGCGCATCAGTGAGGTGGCTGCGTTGAGTTCATCGATGTTGACAATTTCTACCTGGTCATTTCTGTAAACGGAAAGCGCCGAGTTGGTGGTCCCAAAATCGATGCCAAATACTGCCTGCATGCAAACTCCTGGTCGGTGAAAGAAAAAACAGCAGGGGCGGGTCTAAGGACCCGCCCCGATGGAGGAATCGAAGCGAAAAGGTTGTCTGGGCCGCCGCCGGATCAGGTCACAATCCGGTTGAAGCCAAGGGCAATCTACCACATTATCGGGCTGCCGCGCAAGCCGGCCGCGCCATGAACCTTTCTCAAACCGCCCTTATGGGCAGCCAAGGGAGTGGGGCGGCAAAGGAAAAAACGTTCCATGCTCTGAATAATATTGATTATCCCTCTTGATTATCGCTCGTCCCTCCCCTAGAATGTGGCCCATGAATATGCGAAGTGAATCATGACGACAGTTCTCCTCATTACAGATACCGAAAGGGTGCAGCGGGTTTTCGCATCCCTGGAAGCCGAGGGCCTCCTGCAACTTCGGACTGCCGCGGCCCTGACCCAGGGGGATCTTGAGATAGCGGCCTCTGCTCCCGACTTTACCTTTGTGCAAAGCCGCATTTCCGGGTTTTCCGGGGTAATCGTGCTGCGGCATCTGAAAAAGGCTCTCCCCAAACGCGCCAAGCTCATGCTTTTGGTTGGAGACGCCGAGGATGCGGCGCAGGCCAGACAAGATGCCCTCCCTTTTCTTGATCTGACAATGGACGACGAGACGCTGGCGGGCGCGATAAGGGAGGTCGTCAGCGGGGTCGGTCCTGCTGTCCGGAAAAAAAGTGCCGCGCGCCAACCCGGAACCGCCGGGAAAGGCGTTGATGCCAAGGTAAAAGCTGTGGCGCCGGTGTCCCCTTCCGTTGTCGTCGGTGAGCCGGAAAAGAAGAAGGCGGCGGTCGAACAGGAGCCGCCCGCCGGTTTGCCCGCGCTGGAGGCGGAAGAGCCGGCGGTAGAGCAAGCGCCGGCTGCCGGCTCGATGGGGCTGGAGAAGGAAGAGCCGGCCGCACAGGAGCCGGCTGACGAGCCTCCGGCGCAGGAAGCGGACGAACTGGTGGTAGAAGAGCAGCCGGGGACCGCAACGGCCAAGGGCGGCTCCTTTGAGGAAATCATGCGTCGTGCTGCCTCCAAGAGCGGCTCCGGGGCCTCCGATCCGCTCGATGTGGAGGACCGGGTTTATCTAAGGAGGGCTCCTCCCGAGGCTGCCGAGGGACCGGAGCTGCCGCTCGCTCCCGATCTGGAAGACATGACCGCTCCGTTACCCGATGAGTTCCTTCGTGGTGAACCGCTTGCCGAGGCCATGCAGCGCGCCCAGAAGAAAAAGCACCCGCGCTGGATGCTTCCGCTGGCCCTGGCGCTCGTTTTCATTCCACTCGCGGTTTATATGGCCGGGAGACAGACGGCGCCGCCAGAACCGTTGGTTGCGCCGAACAGCGTGTCGCGGCCCGACCTGCGAGCATCCGAACCTCCGGCGCCTGAGCAGATAGCTAAGCCTGAAGCTAAACCGGTTGCTAAGCCTGAAGCTAAACCGGTTGCTAAGCCTGAAGCTAAACCGGTTGTGAAGCCGGGATTAAAGACCCTTCCGCCTTTCGTGGTAGGTGCCAAACTCGATGCCGACTACGGCAAAACGCATCCGGGATGGCAGCGGTATGTCGGCATGAAGGCCGAGTACAAACTGTTCAGGGAGGCAGATCTTTATAGGGCGATTCAGGTGATCGCGCTAGGGGGACAAACCATCTCGGAACAGCTTCTTAAGAAGATGCTGCTGGAGTTCGGCGGCATCGATAGCTATCAAGTGCGATCTAAAGAGAAGAAAGGGGATTACCTTGTGGAGGAAGGTGTGGCAAACGGCGGAGTCGCCGTCACACTTTACCGTCAAAAGGATGATCTCAGGATCAAGGGTCTCGTGGTTTACTACCGCTGATCGAAGCAGAGGCACAGATTGAGGTGTCAGAAAAAACGCTGAGGTATTTAATGATCACTCTGAAACATGGCGGAATCCTGCTCCTTCTGGCGCTCCTTTCACAGCCGTCCCAGATTCACGCCGCGCCGGCGCCATTTGATATCGATCTGAAGGAACTGGACCGGCAAAAGCCCGCGGCCGCCCCGAAACCGGAAAAAAAGAAGGAGAAAAAGGTTAACAAGGCACCTGCTGCAACAGCCAGAACCGGAAAAGCGAGACCAAGCACAGCTGATACCTCAGATTACCGCCGCTACACCGTAAAGCAGGGTGACCATATATTCAAGATTCTCATGGGGCCGTTCGGCATGTCCAACGAGGCTGCAGAACGGTTGATTCCAGAAATCATCCGTATCAATGATATTTCCGATATAAGGAGGCTCAGAGTTGGGCAGACCCTGCTGATTCCCGGGAAGAGATATCAGGAGCATGCGGCGAAGTCGGCGAAAAAAGTAAAAACAGAAGAGAGGGAGGAAGCAACCCAGGCGGCAGCGACGCCGGAAACGGCTGCAAAGCATGATGCACAACGTGCTGCCGGTTCCGACGTAGAGGTCGCCACAGGGGCGCGCGTGGCAGCTCCCATTGAAAAGGAAAAAAGCCACACCCCGCCAGCACCCGCTGCGCCTGCACCGGTTGCGCCTACACCCGCACCTGGGCGGCCTACACCCGCACCAGCACCCGCGCCCGTACCAGCACCTGCACCCACACCCGTACCCGTACCCGTACCCGTACCCGTACCCGTACCCGTACCAGCACCTGCGCCACAGGCGCCACCAGTTCCGGCGCCACCGGCAACCCAGGCACTCCCTGCGACCCTTCCGGCCAGCACCTGGACCTGCTCTGTCACTGAGCGGGAACCAGAGCGGATCGTTGACGCCGTGCTGAACGCCCTGTCGGTTTCCTGGAGCAAGAACAGGATCGTTCAGTCTAATGAAGGGGCAGCCACCGCCTTCAGCATCAGGGTGGATCGTTATTTCGAATACAAGGGAGGGCGCTATATCGTCAGCATTGGCGAGAGCGATCCTTACAGCTACACGCTGCTAAGGCTTCTGGAAACCGCAGGCTACCGGGTGCTCACCATCGGCGCCGGGGAAGATTTCAAGAGTGTCGGCGCGAAGCTGTTAAAGCTGATAGGGCTGGTTCCGGATTTCGGAAAGCATGCGCTGCAGGGTGGGAGGGAGAGTGCAGGATTTCTCATCCAGCCGGACGATGCCGGGGGAAGGCGTGTGGTCATCACCGGTGACCCGGTAGACCCGCGCCAGAAGTGGGTGATGACGCCGGGGTGCGGCGTCAGGTGACCTCTTGTTTAGGGCATAACGTCCGGGGTCGGACCCGGCTGAAGTGGTTCCATGCCGCCCTGATCGGCCATCTCATTCGGGTCAGGCGCAAACGACGCGAGGTTTTGGGAGATCCCCGGCAACGCAGTTTGCAGCGAGGTGTCGGTATTGAGCGACGGCTCCTCCTGCCGCACCTGCTTTGGCGCCGGGACGGAACCGGACGCTTTCTCGCTGAATGCCGCACTCTTTCCCTGTGCGGCATCTTCAACCCAGCTGTCTACCTTTGCTCTGACCAATTCCTCGACCTTGTCCTTCAGCGGTGAATAGGCAGCCTCCTGGGCCACGGGCTTCACACGCTGCAGTTGATTGAACACCATCCGTGAGTACCGGTCGCGCTTGTCTGGAGTCTGGCTGTTATAGCAGCCGATCGCCTTCCAGGTGTAGCCGTATTTCTCCATGCACATGGAAAGGATCCAGGCACCCGTTTTTGCGTTGACGCACGCGTCGCCCAGCATACTCCAGCGTTCCTTTCCGATGGTCGGAGCCCAGATCGAATTGATCTGCATCAGGCCGAAGTCGTAGCTGCCGTTGGTGTTCCTGTTGACGGCTGTGGGGTTGAAGTTTGATTCCACCTTGGCGATGGCACGCAGGATCTGGGGGTTGATGCCGTATTGTGCGCCAGCCTCCTCGAAACAGAACGGGAAGGCGTCGGTTGCGAGTGTAACGAACAGTATGGCAGCCAGGAAGACAACTCTGATATTACCCATGCGGGTCCTCTCTTTGGGAAAGCTCATCCGGAAAGTCGAGCAGCGGCCGGCCTCAGTTTTCCGGTTAGTTCCCCTTCCCGCACCACAGCTGCAGGATATCCCTGGAGGGTATCCCTGCAAAACGGGTGCTGGAAAGGGGGAACGAGGGGGATCGTCGGCTGTGAGATCCAGGTTTCCCGGCGCTGGCAGGGAGTGGAGGGCAATCCCGGGGCCGGCACAATTCCGTCAATAATACCTTTTTGAGATCGGCATGTCATCTGCTAATCTGATTTGAGGTTAAAGCCGCCAAAGGAATCCGGGAGCGGATGCACCGAAGGGTCCTATTTTGCAGACCATGAAGGAGTAGCAGATGAAGATGAATCTGAGCGAGTTGGAGATCAGGACTCTGGCTTCCCTGATGGAGAAGGAGCTCACCACTCCGGAGAACTATCCGCTGAGCCTGAACGCCCTGGTGAGCGCCTGTAACCAGAAGTCGAACCGGGACCCCGTTATGACCCTGACCGAGGCGGATGTGGTGCGCGGCCTGGAGGGGCTCGGTTCGCGGGGACTTGCGCGGCTAACCACCACCGGCGGGCGTGTCGCCAAGTATTGCCACAACGTTGCGGAAAAGCTGCGGCTGGCGCCTGCGGCTCGGGCGGTCCTTGCCGAGCTGATGCTGCGCGGTCCGCAGACCGTGGGGGAGCTTCGCAATCGTGCCGAGCGCATGGCGGAACTGGCCGATCTTGCTGCGGTGGAGGAGATTCTCATGGAGCTGCGACAGTGCGGCCCGCCGCTGGTCACCCGGCTGCCTCGCCGGGCCGGGCGCAAGGAGCAGCGTTACGCCCAGCTCTTCGCCGGCATGCCGGAGCCAGCCGAGGAGGAAGAGCCTGAAATGGAAGAGACCGCAGTGGAAAGGCGTGTGACGGAAAAGCGCGCTGCAGGACCGTCGCCTGCCAACGAGCGGCTGCTGCAGCTGGAGGCAGAGGTCGGCACGCTGCGGAGCGATATCGCCGCACTGCGCCGGGAGCTTGAGGAACTGATCGCTTCGTTTACCTGACAGGGGAGAAAAATCGACCCGAACCGGCTTTTGACTTATCTTTAATCCTGATTAGCGCTGATCTTCCGCTGGTTAAAACTCCCCCTCCCTTGATGGGAGGGGGAGTTTGCGCAGTGCGCGGAAGATTAACACTAATCAGGTCTTTAATTGGTGAACATCAGCTTGCGTTCCAGGTCCATGGAATGGGAGAGGCGCTTGGCGTCTTCCATGGTGATCTGCTCCTGCTCGTGCAGCTGAATCAGGTGCTGGTCCAGGGTCTGCATCTGGTACTGGCTCCGGCTGTTCTCCATGTGTCCCTCTATCTCCTCAAGCCTCCCTTCCCTGATGCAGCTTTGGATCGTCGTTGTGGCACGCATGATCTCCAGGGCCGGAAGTATGTATTCCCCGCTCTTGTTCATGACCAGACGAATCGATATGGTCGCCACCAGGATGTCGGCGAGCCTTTGCCGTACGATTTCCTGCGCCTCGGGCGGGAAGTTCCCGACGATGCGGTTGATGGTGGAAACCGCCCCCTGGGTGTGCAGGGTGGAGAGCACCAGGTGCCCGGTCTCGGCCGCCATCAGGCAGGCGTCGATGGTCGTGGTGTCACGCATCTCGCCCACCATGATCAGGTCGGGGTCCATGCGCAGAGCGGCCTTCAGGGCGGTGCTGAAGCTGTCCGTGTCGATGCCGACCTCGCGCTGGATGATGCAGCTTTTATGCGAGCTGAACAGGAACTCGATGGGATCTTCGATGGTGATGCAGTTGTAGCTGAAGTTCTCGTTGATGTAGCGCAGCATCGAGGCGAGCGTGGTGGATTTCCCGTTGCCGGTGGGGCCGGTGACCAGGATCAGGCCGTTGGGCGCCTTGACGATCTCGCCCAGTACCGGCGGCAGGCGGAGTTCCTCGAAGGTCCCGATGTTGGCGGGTATCACGCGCATGATGATGCCGAAGTTGCCGCGCTGGCGAAAGATGCTGACCCTGAAACGCGCGCCGCTTGGCAGCGAGAAGGAGGTGTCGAACTCCTTCTGGTCGGCTTCCCAGCGGCGGTTGTTGTGCGCCATGATCTGTGTGGCGATGAACTCGGTGTCCTCGGAGGTCAGGTTCGGCAACTTGGAGCGGATGATCTGTCCCTTGCCACGGAAAAACGGAGGGTTGTCGGTCTCGAAATGCACGTCTGAGACCTTCTTGCTGAAGGCTATTTCCAGAATCTGGACAAAAATCTTTGCATCCATGGCTGCCCCTTTGGTTGCTGGTCTGATTGGAACCGTTATTATACTCCCCCTCCGGGGGAGGGGACTTTTCGTCTAACCCGCCTTCTGCGCGCACCTCTTGCGGTACAGCACGTTGTCGATCACGAGACCCGCGTGCAGTGCCAGGATCTCCAGGAGTTCCGCCCGGGGAGCTCCCCCCGCGCGAGCGCCGAAGTCGCCGTAGATGAGCGCGATCACCCTGCCAAAGCTCTTCACCGGAAGCAGGAGGACCTTCGGGCTGGCCGGAGTTCCTATGGTGTCGAACAGGGTGGCGCGCAGCAGCGGATCGGCGTTTCCGTAATAGCTCTCCCCGGCGAGCACCTGCTGGAACAGCGATGGCTCGGAGATCGGGATGCGCAGCTTGACCGTCGAGGTCGCCCCCGCCTCGCTGATGCCGATGCCCCGCTCCGCGATCAGCTCCGAGCGTACCAGTACCAGGGTGACCACCCTGTCGAAGAAGGCGCTGATGGCCTGCAGCAGCAGGAAAGTCACCTCGGCCGGCTCCCTCTGCTCGGCAAGCGCCAGGAACTGTCGCTTGAACTGCTGCAAGAGCCCCTGCCCCGGTTCGGTACGGGCTTCCTTGAGATAGCGGTCCAGCGCCCGGGTGCACTCTATGGTGTCGGCTGCGAAACTCTCCGGCCGCTCCTCGCGGCTTGACCTCGGCAGGACGGCGCTGATCCCGGTCTGCAGTGCGCGCACGTTGAGCTGGTAGTCTCCCGGACAGGTCAGCAGGACCACGGCAAGCTCGGGATATTTTTCCCGCTTCTGCTGCAACAGGGCGACCAGCCCTTCCCGGGCGCTCCCCCGGCTGCTCGGCTCCCCGGCGTCCAAAAGCAGCAGCGGTACCCGCCCCTTGGAAAGCGAGTGGTCGATGATGGGATCGACCCCGGCCGCATCGTCGGTGGCCAGGAGAAAGTGCGGGCCGCAGACGGCCGACACGCACTCGCGCACCAGCTTGTCGCCGGTAACAAGGATCACGCCCGTGCCGTCTCCCGGAGCCTGCGGCGCAGCGGTCACTCCCTCCAGATAGCTCAAAAGCCGCTGCTGCTCCTCGGCCGGCACGCCGGCAAGCACCTGCTGCAGCCTCCTTGACGGCGAGTCCGGCTCGAACGCGCTCAGCCCGGTGAATACCTGGGGGATGACCCGCTCCAGGTCGTCGAGCGCGTCCAGGCCGAGATCAGCGTCGGAGATCTCGGCATCGGACTCCCGGGAGACCACGTTGCGGGCCGGCCCGAACATCGCCTCGATGGTCAGGGTGCCGTCGCGCTTGCGCTCGTCGTAGATGCGCAACGCATCCATCAGCACGCTCTGTGTGTTGAGCTGGATTTCCTTCTTCAACTGCTCCGGGAAGTAGCGGTACTCGTCGGAGACGAAGATCTTGTTCACGTCGAGCGAGAAGGTCCCCTTGGTCCAGGTGAGGATCTCGACTATGGTCATCTCGATCAGCGCCTCCAGGCCCTGGTAGGCGGCTTCCGTCTGCACCCTGCCACCCTCTATCATGGTCTGGATGATCGGCTTCCGGTGCGAACCGGCCCTCTGCTGCTCGTGAAGGGCGCTGTCCAGCTCCTGTTCGCTGATCTTTCCCATGTCGAGCAGGATCTGGCCGATGCGCACGCTGTTGTTGACATGGTTCGCGCTGACGATGTAGCCGTTATGAAAAACCAGCTGGCTCTCCCCCTTGAGGCTGCGGAGCGTCAAGGTCCCGGACTTGCCGGTGGCGTGCAGCAACTGGATGACATCCACAATTGGCAGGTGCTCTAAATCGCCGTCAAATGACATGGCAGAATCCTTTCTGTTGCGTGCCTGATGCTGCGGGAGCGCAGGGCGTGTCGGCTGCGGGTTCCTCCGGCCGGATTGCGTCGCTGCGGGCCGAGGGGAAACTGCCGCTTCTAATGGGAAGCGTCGGCAGCGGCTGAATGTTAGCATGCGGTAACGGCGAAGTAAACGGGAATTGTTCATTAATAGCGGCGGGGACCAGGAGCTTTGCAGGAGATTTGGGGACAGGCGGGCTTGTCTTGCATTCTCCCCGGCCCCCTCCCTTGACGGGAGGGGGCCGGGGGAGACTACCATTAAGTTACCCGATTAGCGCTGATCTTCAGTACGAGGCTC
>DNRQ01000219.1:0-152 GCA_003499925.1 Geobacter sp. | reverse complement strand
GGGCTAGGCCCACCCTACGTGATCCGCGTGGCGCCACCTGTTAACCTAATGGAGGCCGGGGGGTGAAGTTGCCAACTATGGATATGCGGCACCTACCCCCACCCCTAACCGACTCCCGCTAGGCTCCGGCCTCCAGCTCTCCGGTATGGCTC
>DNRQ01000054.1:4435-22483 GCA_003499925.1 Geobacter sp. | reverse complement strand
CCAAGGCACATAACGACCGAGCCGGGGGTGGGTTACCGGCTGAGGCAGGCAGAAGAGTAGCAGGATCTTTTTTTAACGGAATTAGACACGCCAAAATCCGCCCGAGAGCGGATACGGGGGACCCATTGTTCAGGGGCGCATTCCGGCCATGCCGGATAGAGGACTTTCAGCCTCGAGCCCGTCAGCTAACCTCGTCGGCAACTGGAAGGGATGACGGTGAAGCAGCTATCCATGAGGATGCCGGTTCCCTGTCAGGCCCTCCGCAAACAGATTGCAGGAGGAGTATTGTGAAGCAGGCAGCAACGGAAACCTATTGGAGCGGCATCGTCAAGGCAATGGGGCTTGTGTTCGGAGACATCGGCACCAGCCCCATCTATACCCTTACCGTCATCTTCGCGCTGACCAAACCCACCATCGACAACGTCTTCGGCATTCTCTCCCTGGTCTTTTGGACCATGACCATCCTGGTCTCCGCCGAATATGCCTGGCTTGCCATGAGCCTCAGCCGTAAGGGGGAGGGAGGCACCATTGTCCTGAGAGAGATCCTGGCGCGGCTGCTCAAACCGGGGAGACAGCTGGCCTTCGTCGCCTTTTTGTCCTACGTGGGTGCCTGCCTGTTGCTGGGCGACGGGGTGATCACCCCGGCCATCTCGATCCTTTCGGCGGTGGAGGGGATCGTACTGATACCGGGACTCGAAGGGACCGGGCAGCATGCCTTGATCTTGATCGCTGCCATGATCGCGGTGGGACTGTTTCTCGCCCAATCAAAAGGGACTGACAAAGTCGCCGGCGCTTTCGGCCCGATCATGGTGGTCTGGTTTTTAGCCCTGGCACTTTCAGGTATCGTCTCCATCAGCTCCATGCCTTCCATCATCAAGGCGATCAGTCCGCACTATGCCTTGAATTTCATGCTGCACCACGGCCTGGCCGGCTTTTTCGTGCTCTCGGAAGTAATCCTCTGCGCAACGGGGGGGGAAGCTCTCTACGCCGACATGGGGCATCTGGGGCGTAAACCGATCCTGCGCGCCTGGTATTTTGCCTTTACCGCGCTGGTGATCAACTATTTCGGTCAGGGAGTATTCCTTCTCAGTCATCCGGAAGCCAAAAACTACCTGTTCGGTATGGTTCAGTACCAGGCCTCCCCGCTCTACATCCCGTTTCTGATACTCACCATTCTGGCGACCATCATAGCATCACAGGCCATGATCAGCGGGGTGTTCTCCGTAGTCTACCAGGGAATAACGACCCGTATCATGCCGCTGTTACGTGTCGATTACACTTCGAGGCATCTGAAATCGCAGATTTACATCGGTTCGGTGAACTGGGTCCTGATGATGGCCGTGCTTTTCATCATGCTGGTTTTCCAGAAGTCCGAAAATCTGGCCGCAGCCTATGGTCTGGCAGTGACCGGCACCATGACCATCACCGGGATCATGATGATCATGATCTTCGCCCGTACCACTAAGAAATGGAAGGTGCCATTCGCGGTCGGCATCACAGCGGTCGACCTGCTGTTTTTCGTCTCCTGTATCAACAAGATCCCCCACGGTGGCTACTGGTCCATCGTTTTGGCCTCGGTCCCGTTCATCACCATCCTGATTTGGGTCTACGGGCAGCGGGCCCTCTACCGGGCGCTGAAACCGCTTGATTTTGAGACCTTTGATGTAGCCTACCGGCAGATCTACGCCAAGGGAAAGAATATCCCCGGTACTGCCCTCTTCTTCGTCAAGGAATGGAGCGTGGTGCCGCCATATGTCATCCATTGCATCATCCGCAGCAACATCATCTACGAGCGCAACATATTGATCTCCATCCTGCGTACCGATGAGCCGTACGGGTTGGAGACCGTTCTGAAATGCGACCTCTCCGTGGGGCTTGATTCGGTTGAAATCAAGGTCGGCTACCTGGAGATCCTCGATATCGAGAGCATCCTGAAGGAAAAGGGAATCCATGAGAAGGTGATATTCTACGGTACGGAGGATATTGCCACCGACAACCCGGTCTGGAAGCTCTTTGCCACCATCAAGCGTCAGACCCCCAACTTCGTTCAGTTTCACCGTCTCCCCGCCGCCAAGTTGCAGGGGGTCGTGACGCGAGTGGAGATGTGATTTCCGACTCTTCGGATCCCTTCCCCGCAACCAGAACATGGCAAGGCACTTAACCGCCGGCAGCATCAGGGGGCGATCGCCCCAGTCGGTGAACTATGGCGGCAGCAGCGCCGCTGTTAAGGCGGTGCCGGCGCCCGGCTGCCATTTTGCTAACTGGGCCGGCGACAAGGGACCCTTCGGCACCGAGGCTCCTCATTGCTTCTAAAAAACGAAGATACTCCACCCCGAGCATGCTCCTGCCGCGGATACATAGCCCCCTTTCAGGCCACAGAAAAACAGAATGATCCGTAGACAAAAAAATGTAGTGCTTTGGAAGATATGCATTAGAAGTCACCGTGTTACCATGACTTGGCAAGTGACATTTGTAATTATTTCCCAGAAATTATGTGATATAACACTTGCAAAGATGCCCATCCGTAAACCGGAATAATCTCCCATATCGGCTGGAGTACTTAAATTAGAAACGTATTGAAGAGGTGGAAAATGACAACGAACAAATCGTCTGCCAAACCCAGCGAAAAAAAACACGACGTGGTCCAGGTAAAAAATCCGAAAACGGACCGATATGTCAAAATAGACCGAACTGCTGGGCAAATAGTATCTCAAAAGAAGAGCTCTGGGCCATATAAGGGAGTGCCCGTTGCAAGGAAAAGCGGCAAATGATCATCTATAGTCCATTGGACGGAGATGCGTTGATGAGCTCGATACCGAGCAATCCCCGCCACTGCTTTCTAATGACCCGGCTCGGGAAGCCTGTTCCTGATGAAGTGGTGAGAATACGCGATTCGGTCATAGAACTATGTAATCGGGTTGAGTACGAAGTGATCGATGCAAGTACCCGGGTCACGGGCCGCGATTTCCTACTGAAGATATGGAGATTAATTGCATCTGCACCACTTTCAGTCGGGATTTGCCATGAAGGAATACCCATGAAAACTCAGGCGAATATATACTACGAGCTCGGTATAGCTCAAGCACTTGGGAAAGAGACAATTATAGTTAAATCAACAAGGGCAGAGATTCCGAGCGATTTCGTCCGAACCGAATATATAGAATTCAATGAGGAGTTCGGAGGCAACTTTTCTAAATATCTTAGTACTTTGAGTGAACAGGCAGAGCATTATGAATTAGTTGCTGATCAATTAGACAGGAATCCGATTTTAGCAATTGATTACCTCAAACGGGCATTCCTGATTACCGGCGATGAGCGCCTACGGCAAAAGGCTCACCAGATTTTGGGAGAGGCCGGGGTGGAAGCACGCGCAAAGAATAGTGTCGAGCAACTTGCCGTGAGTTTCTGAACTCCGGTGGCTGAATTCCGAGCTGCGGGAAACCACCCTGAAAGGTCTAACCCCGCTCCAGTGACGCGTGTCCGTTCTGCCAGACGGGCTCCTGCCTCATATCTGCTTGTCGAATGTCTGCTCGTTGTCACGGATTAAAATAATCTTTGACATTAAGCCCGGTGTATCCTAATCTCCTGCCATCCAGTTCCATGATCTTGAGCTTGCTGCAATCTGGAGAAGATCGACCCTGACAGTGGTAACGGTACAGGGGTAATCAAAGCTTAAGATGACGACATAGGGCTTGCAGCGGTTTTTGGTCCAGGCAATGGTTAAACCGTTTGCCTTACCGGGATCGATTTGCCCGGCTCGCCTTTGTTGGTGACACCAAGGGATCGGCATGACCAGATTGCCTCCAGACAAGGGCGGGATCCCCCTCGATTCGACGGCCAGCCGGCAGTGGCAGCGCTACCTGATTGCCATACTCGCCGTTGCGGCTGCTGCTGCCGTGCGCAGCCATTTCCTCGGTTTTCTCGGCCCCCGTCTGCCCTTCGTGACCTTCCTCCCGGCCGTGCTGGGGGTCGTCCTTTGTTGCGGCATTCCGGCCGGTCTGCTGGCTGCGTCCCTCTCCGCACTGGCGGTATCCTACTGGTACGACCCGTTCGCCGAGATCTTCATAATCCGGGACGCTGCTGACCGGGTGTTGATGGTCGTCTCCGTCTCGCTTAGTTTGGTGATCTGCTGCATCGCCACTTTGCTGCGTCTGGCCCGGAGGAGGAGCGCCGAAGCGGAGGCGGAGCGCGGGCTGGCCCGGCAGCGCACTCTGGACGAGGCGAAGTTGCGGGAAAGTGAAGAGCTCTACCGCTCCCTGTTCGAAAACACCATGAACGCCGTTTTACTGACCGTTCCGGATGGCACCGTTGCCGCTGCCAATCCCGCCGCCTGCGCCATGTTCGGCAGGAGCGAGGCAGAGCTCTGCAGCATCGGCCTGGCCGAACTGGTCGACCAGACCGAGCCGCGCTTACCCGCGGCCCTGGAGCAGCGCGCCGGTTCGGGGCACCTCGTCTGCGAGCATAACTGCGTGCGCAAGGACGGCACCAAGTTCCTAGCCGAGATCAACTCGGTGATCCTGAAGGACTCCAAGCGCTGCTTCGTGATCCTGCGCGACATCACACAGCGCAAGCAGGCCGAGGAGTCGTTGCGGCACAGTGCGGCGGAGTTGAGGCAGGCGCAGGAGATTGCCAAGCTCGGCAGCTGGACCTACGACATGTCGGGCCTCTCCTGGTCGGCCCAAACCTACTCCATCTTCGGACTCTCCCCGGAGAGCTTCGACCCCAATGCCCAGTCCTTCATCGACCTGATTCATCCCGACGACCGGCCGACAATGCAGGCATGGATGGCTGCCTGCGATGCCGATGCAGAGCCGGACGACCTGGAATTTCGCATCATCCGGCCCGACGCTACGGTCCGCTACGTCAGTGCCCGCGGCAGACTGATATGCTCCGATTACGACAGGCAACCCTATCTCTCGGGGACGCTTCAGGACATCACAGAGAGCAAGAAAGCCGAAGAGGAGAAGGCAAAGCTCGAAGCGCAGCTCCAGCAGGCCCGGAAGATGGAGTCGGTGGGGCGGCTGGCAGGGGGCGTGGCGCACGATTACAACAACATGCTGAGCGTCATCATCGGGCACGCCAACCTGGCCCTGATGGAGTTGGACCCGGCTGATCCGCTCGAAATCCACCTGGAGGAAATCCTCAAGGCGGCGGAACGCTCCGCCGACCTGACCCGGCAGTTACTGGCGTTCGCCCGCAAGCAGCCGGTCGCGCCCAGGGTGCTGAACCTCAACGAGACGGTGGCCGGCATGCTCAAGATGCTGCAGCGGGTGATCGGCGAGGACGTCCATCTGAGTTGGCAGCCGGCGGCGACTCTTTGGCCGGTCAGGGTCGATCCCTCCCAGATCGACCAGATCCTGGCCAACCTCTGCGTCAATGCACGCGACTCCATGGCCGGCATCGGCAGGATCACCATCAAGACGGGAAACAGCGTCATCGACCAGGAGTGCTGCTCCCGGAATGCGGGTTTTCTCGCCGGTGACTACGTGCGGCTTGTGGTAGCCGACGACGGCTGCGGCATGGATCAGCAGACCGTGGCCCTGATCTTCGAACCGTTTTTCACCACCAAAGGGGTCGGAGAGGGGACCGGCCTGGGCCTTGCCACGGTGTATGGCGCCACCAGGCAGAACAACGGCTTCATCGATGTCGGCAGCGAGCCGGGCGTGGGGACCACCTTCACCATCTACCTGCCGCGCCATGCGGGCGAGAGCCGGCAGCCGCGGCGTGCAGCCGCGGCGGAGCCGGACCGGACCGGCCGGGAGACCATCTTGCTGGTGGAAGACGAGACGGCGCTGCTGGAGCTGACCGCGCTGGCTCTCACCAGGCATGGGTACCGCGTCCTGGCGGCAAATTCCCCCGGGGCGGCCATCGAACTGGCCGGCAGGCACCCCGGCGAGATTTCCCTGCTGGTGACCGACGTGGTCATGCCCGGGATGAACGGCCGGGATCTGGCCACCGAGCTCCTTTCCCGCGATCCGCATCTCAGCTGCCTCTTCATGTCGGGATATACCTCCGACGTGATAGCAGTCCATGGCGTGCTTGACGAGGGGGTCCATTTCATTCAGAAACCGTTCCCGATCGGGGAGCTGTCGGCCAAGGTGCGCACGGTGCTTGACGACAGGCAGGGGTGAGCGGGGGAGGGTCTGTTTGTGCAGCATGCGGAAAACTTCATCAGGAGTGTTGCTATGAGTTGTGGCATCAAAGTGATGGTTGCCCTCATTTCGCTCTGGGTCTTGTCGGGCGCTCCCGCGCCGCTGCTGGCGGCGGGAAAGCCGGTCTTCATAGGTCTCGACGCCGAGTTCGGCTATGCCAGCAGCACCTCAGCCGAAGCGATTCGCCAAGGGATCGAGATCGCCATGGACGAGATCAATCGGGCCGGGGGCGTACTGGGGGGGCGGCCGCTGGCACTGGAAACCAGGGCGAACCACTCGGTCCCGGCGCGCAGCATCGAGAACATCAAGGAGCTGGCCCAAAAGCCCGATCTGGTAGCCGTTTTCTGCGGCAGGTTCAGCCCGACGGTGCTGGAGGCGCTTCCTACCCTCCACAACGAGAAGATGATCCTGCTGGACCCCTGGAGCGCCGCGGACGCCATCGTGGAAAACCGTTACCGCCCCAATTACGCCTTCCGCCTGTCGCTTAAGGACAGCTGGGCCATGGACGTCATGCTGCGCCACGCCCAAAAACAGGGAGCCAGCAGGGTGGGGATGCTGCTGCTCAATACCAGCTGGGGGCGCAGCAGCCTGAAGGGTGCGGAAAAATACGCGGCCGCGCACCCGGGCTTCCGGATATCCGGGACCAACTGGTTCAACTGGAACGACAAGTCTTTCATAGAGAAATACCAGTCGCTGCGCCAGGGGGGCGCCCGGGCCGTCATCCTGGTCGCCAACGCCAACGAGGCGGAGATCCTGATCAAGGAGGTGGCGGCTCTTCCTGCGGCCCAGCGGCTGCCGATAGTGAGCCACTGGGGGGTTACCGGCGGCACCCTGGCGGAGCTGGCCGGACCCGCTCTGGGAAAGGTCGACTTTTCCGTGGTGCAGACCTACAGCTTCATCGGCGACCAAAGCGCCAAGGCGCGCCGGGTGGTGGCGGCCCACAACCGGCTCTTCAAGACCAAGGGAGCCCGGCAGATCAAGTCACCGGTCGGCGTCGCGCATGCCTATGACCTTACCCACATCCTTGCCCTGGCCATCAACAAGGCGGGCTCCACCGACCGCAAAGCCATACGGAGCGCCCTGGAGCAGCTGGGGGGATACCGCGGCCTCATCAAGGAGTATCGTCCCCCCTTCACCCCGCAGCGCCATGAAGCGCTCTCCCCCGACAGCGTCTTCATGGCTGGTTTTGCCGAGGACGGGGCCATCGTCAGGAAGGGCGCAAGAAGTGCTTCCCGCAAGGATTGATGTATGGCACTGAAGAGATACTTTAATTTGCTGCGTGGCCAGCTGCGGGAGTGGCTGGCGTCGAGCATTTCTAACCGGATCAGCTTCGCGGCCCTGTCGCTTACCACCATGGTGGCGCTGGTGATCGGGCTCAGCTCCTATGGCGTGGTCACCCTGCTGGTCAGCCGCAGCGTCAAGGCGGAACTCGCAAGCCAGGTCGGCCTGACCCGGCAGAAGCTGCAGACGGAGCTGAACGCTCTTGCCAGCGACCTGGCCAACCTGGCCGGTAACTCCTTCATCGCCAACGGACTGGTGGACTCCCTGGGGAGAGACACCTATCTGCTCCCCTTCCTGCACGAACATCGCGGCTCCGTCTCCCTGAAGACGGTCATCGTGCTCTGCGACTATAGAGGGCGCCCCATCGCATCCAACGGCTCCCAGATCGCCGGGCTCCAGGCGGTGATCCCCCGGATCCAGGCGGTGCTGGCCACCGGCCGCCCTGCCAGCCAGATAGTCGGGGAGGGAGGGGGGACCTTTCTGGTGCTGCTGCATCCGGTGATCTTCCCCCCCACCGGGCAGCCGGAGGGGGTGCTGGTGCAATCGGTCGACCTGCTGGAACTTTTCAGGGGTGGAACCGGCCATCTGGGTGACGAGTATATCGCCGATCTCACGGCCGGCGGTCTCCAGGTCGCCCATCACGGAGGCAAGGGCGCCGAGAGCGGCGCCATCCGTGCCAGTCATAGCCTTGCGCTGCATGCCCCGCTCAATTCCCTGAAGCTCGCCTTGGAAGTGGGGTTGTCGCGCCATGCCGCCGAGACTCCGTTGAAATGGGTGGCGCTTCTTTACCTGTTGTTCGGTCTGCTCATCCTGGTGCCGGTGCTCCGGTTTGCCCAGGCAACGGCCAGGCGCCTGACCCAGCCCCTCAGCTCCCTGAGCCGCACCGCGAGCAGCATTGCCGACAGCGGCTCGCTCGAGGTCTGGGCGGAGGTGGCGGGGCGCGATGAAGTGGGGACCCTGGCGGCTGCCTTCAACGAGATGTTGCGCAAGCTCCGCGCCTCGCAGGAAGAGCTGGAGTCGCAAGTGGCAAAGAGGACCCGGGAACTAAGAGAGGCGCACGATCTGCTGGAGAGCCATGTCGAGCGGCGCACGGCGCAGCTCACCGAAGCAAACCTGCGGCTGGCGCGGGAGATGGAGAGCAACCTGCAGCTGGAACAGCAGCTGCGGCAGGCGCAAAAGATGGAGGCGATCGGAACGCTCGCCGGCGGCATTGCACATGACTTCAACAACATCCTCACCGTGATCGGATCCTATACCGTGATGACCGCACTGCAGATGTCCGATGAGGATCCCCTGAAGAAGAACCTGGACCAGATCATGACCGCAACGGAGAAGGCGGCCAACCTCACGCGCAGCCTGCTCGCATTCAGCCGCAAGCAGGTCATGAACCCCCAGGATTGCGAACTGAACGCCATCATCGAGCACGTGGAGAGGTTCCTTCTGAGGGTGATCGGCGAGGATGTCGAGCTCAGCACCACCTTCCGGGCCGCCCTCCTCCCGGTCCATGTGGACCGCGGACAGATCGAACAGGTCCTGATGAATCTGGCGGCCAACGCCCGGGATGCCATGCCCAAGGGCGGGGTGCTGAGCATCGAGACCGCCCTGCAGCTGGTGGAGCGGGAATCGGTCGGGGCCGGCGGCCTTGGCCTGGCGCCGGGCCTTTACGCCGTGGTGACCGTCGCCGACAGCGGCATCGGTATGGACCGGGAGACCATGGCTAAGATATTCGAGCCGTTTTACACCACCAAGGAGGTCGGCAAGGGAACCGGCCTGGGGCTCTCCATGGTGTACGGCATCATCAAGCAGAACAAAGGCCACATCACCGTCTACAGCGAGCCGGGATGCGGGACCAGCTTCAAGATCTGGCTGCCGGCGCTGGCCCGAGCGGCGCATCCCCAACCCACGCGCGACGCGTCGGAGCAACCGCAGCAAAAGGGGACCGAAACCGTGCTGGTGGCCGAAGACGACGCGGAAATACGTACCGTGGTGGAACTGATTCTGGCCGAGGCGGGGTATCGGGTGATCCTGGCCGTCGACGGTCAGGACGCGGTGGAGAAGTTCACCGGTGAGCGCCACGAGATCCGGCTCGTGCTCCTGGACATGATCATGCCCAGGAAGAGCGGCAAGGAGGCGTATGGCGAGATCAGGCGGCTCGATCCCGGCATGAAGTTCCTCTTTTCCAGCGGCTACGTGGCCGACTACATCCACAATCGCGGCGATCTCGACGAGGGGGTCGAACTGATCTTCAAGCCGGTGCATCCCACCGAGCTGTTGAGAAAGGTGAGGGAGATGCTCGACAGGTAGAAGGGACCCCTGCCGCCTCAATTGCCGCTGTCGAGCCCCTCCTCCGACAGGTTTATGGCGGGGTAGACGGCGAGAAGGGGAGTTCCTTTCAGGTGGCCGCGCCGCTTCTCTTCGGGGAACTTCTCGATGGCGCAGCGGAACATGGTTCGAGGCATCTGCCGGTGATGGGCCTGGAGAAAGGCTTCCTCCCTTTGCCGGTCGCGCTTTCCCACTTCCCTCAGCATCCGGCCGACCGTCTTGTGAATCAGATCTTCCCGGTCGGCCAGCAGGGTCCCGGCTATCCTGAGGGTGGCATCGAAGCTCCCCCGCTTGATGTAATGAACGGTGGCGAGAACACCCTCTTTTTCATCAGTTGGCGCTCTCCCGCGCCATTCATTGCTTGTGTCCGGCGGCAAAATTCATTATAAGATACGGTCGTATGTAATGAACTTTCATCAAAGGAGGTTTTTCATGATGTTGTCCAAGCTGTACCGCCGGGTAGCCCTGCTGCTGGTAGCGGGTCTGCTGGGGAGCGCGCTGCCTGCCGCCGCAGAGACCATCACCCTTTCCTACGCCAACTTTCCGCCTGCCGCCACCTTCCCCTGCGTGCAGATGGAGCGCTGGGCCAAGGAGCTGGAGAAGCGCACCGCCGGCAAGGTAAAGGTGAGCACCTTCCCGGGGGGGACACTTTTGAACGCCAAGAACATGGCGGAGGGGGTCGCCTCCGGGGTAGCCGACATCGGCAACTTCGCCATGAGCTACCAGCCCGGCCGTTTCCCGGTCTCCGAGGCGATCGACCTCCCCTACGGCTTCACCAGCTCCAGGACCGCGAGCCTGGTGCTCTACGACCTGATCCAGAAGTACAAGCCGAAGGAGTTCGAGAAGGTCAAGATCATCACCGTCTTCACCTGCCCCCCCACCAACTTCATGACCAGCAAGCCGGTGAGGAGCCTGGCGGACCTCAAGGGGATGGAGCTCAGGGTGGCCGGCACCGGCACCGAGATCGCCAAGCGGCTCGGCGCGGTTCCCATCGCCATGCCGCAGTCCGAGACGCCGGAGGCGATCCAGAAGGGGATCGTCAAGGGGATGATCTCTTCGCTGGAGATACTCCAGGACATGAAGTTCGCCAGCTACACCCCCTACGCCACCATCGCCAACCTCCCGGTGGTCTCCTTTGCCGTGGTGATGAACAAGGCCAAGTGGGACAAGCTTCCGGCCGACGTCAAAAAGGCGATCGACGATCTGTCCCGTGAACAGGCGGCCTGGACCGGCGAGTACGCGGACCGCCACGTGCAGGATTCGCTGGCCTGGTCCAGGAAGAACTACAACCACCAGCTGTTCACGCTGCCGGCAGCCGACCAGAAGAGGGTGGCTGAACTGCTCCAGCCGATGGTGGACGACTACGTGAAGAAGGTGAGCGCCCAGGGGATTGCCGGCAAGCAGATCGTGGCGGACGTGCTGGCTCTCAAGAAGAAGTACGAGGCGCCGGCGGCCAAACCGGCAAAAAAGAAGAAATAAGGGGTTAGAGCTACATGGATCGTCTGATGGGGATATTCTCCAAGTCTTTCATGGTGGTGGGGGGAGCCGCACTGCTTTTGCTGGTGCTGCTCGCCACCGCCAACGTGGGGCTGCGCTTTTTTCATGCACCGTACTCGGGGACCTACGAGCTGGTGTCGTTTCTGGGCGCCCTGGTCACCGCCGGGGCGCTGGCCCACACCCAGCGGCGCAAGGACCACATCGTGGTGGACATCCTCTCCGAGAAGTTTCCCCCCGGGGTGAAGCGTTTTCTCGACGCGGTGAACTATGCGGCGACCTCCCTGTTGTTCGGCGTGATCGCCTGGCAGGTATGGGTCTGGGGGGAAAAGATCAAGATCGGCGGCGAGCTCTCCGAGACGCTGAAAATCAGCTACTACCCCTTCGTTTACGCGGTAGCCGCAGGCTTCGGGCTCCTGGCCCTGGTGCTTCTGGTTGACCTTCTGAAGACGATGGTCCGTTCCGAGGTGCCCCGATGAGCGGTCCCATGCTGGGCATCACGGGGATTCTCGTCATGTTCTTCATCCTGTTCGTGCTGCGCATCCCCGCCGCCTTCACCATGCTGCTGGTCGGCTTTCTCGGGATAGCGAAGGCGACCTCCCTCGATGCGGCCTTCGCCATGACCGGTTCCGAGCTTTGGAACATCTTTTCCAGCTACGGCCTGACCGTGATCCCCCTGTTCATACTGGTGGGGGAGATCGTGCACTATGCCGGGTACAACAACAGCCTCTACCATGCGTCCTACCGCTGGTTCGGCCATCACCGGGGCGGGCTGGCGATGACCACCATCCTGGCCAGCGCCGCCTTCTCCGCCATCAGCGGCTCCAACACCGCCACCGCCGCCACCATGAGTGCGGTCGCCATTCCGGCCATGAAGGAGTACAACTACCATCCGCTCCTGAACGCCGGTTCCGTGGCGGCCGGCGCCACCCTGGGGGTGCTGATTCCGCCGAGCATCGTCCTGGTGGTGTACGGCCTCTACACCGGGCAGTCGATCGGGAAGCTCTTTTTCGGCAACGTGATCCCCAGCGTCATCCTGACCACCCTGATACTGCTCACCGTGGTATGGATCTGCCGGCGCCATCCGGAGTGGGGCCCCTCCGGTCCCAAGAGCAACTGGAACGAGCGTTTCGCGGCACTCCCCGAGGCGCTGGACATCCTGCTTCTGTTCGGCATCATCATGTACGCGCTCTTCACCGGCGTGGTCACCGCCACCGAAGCCGCAGCGGTGAGCTGCTTTCTC
The DNA here is from genome assembly GCA_003499925.1 of Geobacter sp. Taxonomy (GTDB): domain Bacteria; phylum Desulfobacterota; class Desulfuromonadia; order Geobacterales; family Geobacteraceae; genus Geomonas. The sequence continues at coordinate 9,991 of DNRQ01000054.1, read as the reverse complement.
GCCCTGGTCATCTGCACCGCGCGCAGGAAGCTGACCTGGAAGAAGCTGGGGGGCGCCCTGGTGGACACCCTGCGGATATCGTGCATGGTTTTCATGATCGTGGCGGGGGCGGTGATTTTCGCCAAGTTCCTCACCATCACCAGGCTTCCCTACGAGACCGCCGAATGGATCAGCGCGCTGGATCTGCCGCGCTGGATGGTGCTCTGGGTGATCCTGCTCTGCTACATCCTGGGCGGCTGCATCATGGACGCCCTGGCGTTCCTGCTGGTGTCGCTCCCCATCTTCTATCCGCTGGTGATCCAGTTGGGTTACGACCCGATCTGGTTCGGGCAGGTGATCACCATCGTCACCACCATGGGATCGATCATGCCCCCGATCGGCATCTGCTGCTACGTGGTTTCCGGCATGTCCGGGATACCGTTGGGGACCGTATTTCGAAGTGCGCTCTACTACATCCCCTCCTACGTCATCTCCATAGTCGTACTGATGGCTTCCCCCTACTGGACCGTACTGGTGCTCTCCAACCTGGTGAAATGATAGCCGCCCTGAAATAAAAAAACCCGGCCGGCGAGAAAGCGCCGGCTCGGGTTAAAATCTTCCTGGCCACAAAAAGGCACAAAAGTCACAAAAAAAGGCTAAACCTAAAGCATTCTTAGCCACAAAAAGGCACAAAAATCACAAAAAAAGGCATTCAGGCTTTTTATTTTAAAGGCGTTCTCGCTTTTAGTTAAAGCCGTGTTTTGTCTATTTGTAATTACAAAGTCGTTCAGANNTAGCTTCTGGTTTAAGTCTTTTTTGTGCCGTCTTCATTCGAAGGTGCGCTGGTCGAATATCCTCTTGGTCTTGCGCTCGGAGCGCGGCAGGGTGCCGGGCTCCAGCAACTCGACGCTGCACGACACCAGCATGGTATGCTTGATGCCCGCAGCGATCTGCTTCACGACCTTTTCGTCGGGTAGCGCCTCGCCGTTTCGCGCCCGCTCGATACGCACCAGCATGTAATCGCGCCCGTCGGGGCGATGATCGAAAAGGACCTGGTACTCGCTGCCGATGCCCGGCACACGATGCAGCACCTCGTCCATCTGGCCCGGATAGATGTTGACCCCCCGGAAGATGACCACATCGTCGGAGCGTCCCAGGATCCGGTCGTGACGCGGCAGGGAACAGCCGCAGGGGCACTCCCCCGCGATGAGCCGGGTCAGGTCGCGGGAGCGGTAGCGGATCAGCGGCGCCCCCTCCTTGCGCAGCGTGGTGAAGACCATCTCCCCGATTTCGCCGGGTGCCACCGGTTCCAGGGTGAGCGGATCGAGCACCTCGAGAAGGTAATAGTCGGCCCAGTAGTGGATGCCGCTGTTCTCCCGGCAGGAAAGGCCGGTGCCGGGACCGTAGAGCTCGGTAAGGCCGGTTATGTCGTAGATCTCCTCGACCCCCAGGCCCTCGCGCATGCTGTCGAGCATGGCCCGGCTGGAGCGCTCCGCTCCCAGGATGATCTTCTTGAGGTTCAACCTGCCTTTCAGGCCGCGGCGCTGCACCTCCTCCGCCAAAAGCAGCCCCATCGACGCCGTGCAGCAAAAGACGGTGGACTGCATGTCGATCATGAAATCGGTCTGCATCTCAAGGTTTCCGGGACCCACCGGTATCGCCATGGCGCCGAAATGCTCGCACGCCTGCTGAAAGCCGATTCCGGCGGTCCAAAGGCCGTATCCCACCGCAATCTGCACCCGGTCCTCGCGCGTCAGGCCGGCCAGCTCGTAGCAGCGGGCGAACATGTCCTGCCAGTCCTCGACATCCTTTCGGGTATAACAGAGGACCTTGCGCTTGCCGGTCGTGCCGGAGGAGGCATGGACCCGTACCAGGTCGCTGAAATCGGCCGCGCGCAGGGCAAAGGGATAACCCGCCGCCAGGTGGTCCGCCGTGGTGAAGGGGAGGCGGCGCAGGTCGTCCAGGGTGGCGATGTCGTCGGGCCCGAGCCCCGCGGCCGAGAGCCGTTCGCGGTAGAAGGGGGATTGTTCGAAGGCGTGTCGCACCGTCCACTGCAGGCCGCTCAGCTGGTAGGCAGGGAGATCCTCTATGGCGGCCACTTTGGGGGGAAAGCGCTTCAACATGTGGTATCGGCTCCTTGGAAAAAACTTTCGCCACAAAAAGGCGCAAAAGACACAAAAAGAATCTAAAAACGTAAAACACGAAATCTAAACTTTTGCCACAAAAAGGCACAAAAGACACAAAAAGAATCTAAAACATGAACCCGAAAGAGTCTGAGGGACACCTTTAACCGTCAAACTCTTTTAACTTATGTCAGGCTCGGTTCAATATGTACTTCTTTACCTGCAATTTAGGTGCTCCAAAGTTTATCAGCACGCCGTGCTCAATCCGTGACGACCTGAGATAGCCGAGGATCTGAGCGACATGTTCATCGGCAAGAGTTCTCGTTGCTTTCAGTTCGACGATCAGCCGGTTTTCGACGAAGAGGTCGGCGGCGTAATCGCCGAGGAGTGTCCCGTCTTCGTCAAAGACATTGAGAGGATGCTGCTGTTTTACATCAAGCCCTCGTTTCCTAAGGCGATGTGCCAGACCGTTTTCATAAACCTTTTCCAGATGTCCGTGGCGTAGGTAGCAATGAAGGTCAAAACTGGTTTCGCGGACGATATCGCAGAGGCAATTTATTTCCATAACTGAAACTCCTTTGGCCACAACAATAATAGTTGTTGGTTAGCAGATACAGTACGTCTTAAAGATTGCCCAGGCCGGTATAAGGTTTTCCTTTCGCGTATTTGGTGTCTTTTTGCGGCAAAGAAGATTTCAGTTTAAGGTTTAACCAAAGATCGGTTACAAGGTTTTTTTTGTGTATTTTGTGCTTTTTTGTGGCAAAGAAGATTTCAGCTTAAGGTTTAAACCAAAGATCGGTTACAAGGTTTTTTTTGTGTATTTTGTGCTTTTTTGTGGCTAAGAAGCTTGTCTCCCGGCGCTAAGTGCCGCCAGCGCCCCTGCCAGCAGCGCAGCTTTTTTGTGCAGCTTTTTCCGCATAACGCCTTCCAGCTCATCCGGCGTGCAGAAGAGGCGCCCCGCGGCCAAGGCGCGCCCCAGCACGATCAGGTTCACCGCCTGGGGATTGCCAAGCTGCAAGGAGATGCGGTCCGCGTCGACGGTCGCCGCACCTGGAGCCTCGGGCAGCGACAGTGCAGCACCTGAATTGGCGGCAATCCAACCCTCCGGCTTCAGAAACGAGCGATGCAGCTGCACGTTTCCCGGCTTGAGGGCGATCAGGCCGTCGGCCTGCCCCGGACGCACCAGGGGGCTGCTGAAATCCCCGATCTTCAGGTGGGATATCACGATGCCGCCGCGCTGCGCCATGCCGTGAGTCTCCGAAGTGAGCACCGGCAGCCCCTTGGCAATGGCGGTCTCCGCCAGAAGGCGGGTGATGAAGAGGATCCCCTGGCCACCCACCCCGGATATGATCAACTGTTGGCAGATCATGGTTTTTCCCCCTGCTGCCGGATCGCCTGCCTGGGGCAGACATCCAGGCAGACGCCGCAGCCGCTGCAGATCATGATATCCACCGAAACCTTGCCGCTCTGCTCGTCGTAGACCAGGGCCGGGCATTCGAACTGGCTGGTGCAGAGCCGGCATCCGGTGCAGGTGGCATCGACCATGGCCTGGGGCCGCTTGGCCTGCCGCACGCTTTTGTCCACCAGGCAGGGGCTCTTTGCGATCACGACTGCCAGACCCTGTTCCCGGGAAAAGATCAGCGCCTCCCTGACCAGGGCGGTGAAGCCCGGCAGATCGAGCGGATCGGCGCTGCGGCAAAATTCAACCCCGCAACCCTTGACGACCGAGGCGATCTCCACCGCCTTCCCCGAGGGGGTCCCCTGCGAAGGGGTCGGCTGGTTGCCGGTCATGGCGGTCGTGGTGTTGTCCAGGATCACCAGGACAAAGCGGGCTCCCTGCACAACGGCGTCGATCAGGGGAGGGATGCCGGCATGGAAAAAGGTGGAGTCCCCGATGGTGGCCACGATGTCGCGCGGCTCGCCGGCCACCCGGTAGGCCTGGTAGAACCCGGCCGCCTGGCCGATGCAGGCTCCCATGCAGAGCACGGTGTCGACGGCACCGAGGTTGATCCCCAGGGTATAGCAGCCGATGTCGCTTGGGTAGATCCCCTTGGGCGCCGCCTTCTTGATGGCGTAGAAGCTGGAGCGGTGCGGGCAGCCGGGGCAGAGGGTGGGACGCTTTCCGGGCGCGGTGGAGAGTTCGGGCAACTGCGGCAACGGCAGGCCGGCGAACTGGGCCAGGAGCCGCTCGATGGTCTCGGGGAGCAGTTCGCCCGCCTCGGGAACGTAACCGGAAAGCTTCCCCTGCACCCTTTCGTGGTCGCGAAGCTGCATTTCGACGACGCCTGTGGTTTCCTCCAGCACCAGCACCTCGTCGTAGGCTCCCCGCAGCTCCTCGATGAAGGCTCTGTGCAGCGGATAGGGCTGCAGCACCTGGTAGAAGGCGAAGCAATCCCGCAAACCGGAGGCGCTGATCACCTCGCGCGCATGGGCTGCCGAGACGCCGCAGGCGACTACCGCGCGGCGGCTGCCGAGAGGTGCGGGGTTCAGGCAGCGGGGCGCGGTCGGGGCGTAGGCCGCCATGCGGGAGAGCTTCTCATTGAGCTTCAGGTGCAGCTCGTAGCGGAACTTGGGGGTGGCCGCCCAGCGCCGGGTATCCTTCCTGAAGTCGGCCCTGCGCTGCAGATCCCGCACCGGGCCGGGAACGATGTCCTGGCAGGCGTGACAGACCCGTGTGGTGGGACGCAGCATCACCGGCACCTCGAACTCCTCGGACATCTCGAAGGCCACGCCGGCCAGATCCCGGGCCTCGGCAGGCGACGAGGGATCCAGAACCGGGATCTTCGCCTGCATCGCCATCAGGCGGGAGTCCTGCTCGGTCTGAGAGGAATGGGGACCGGGGTCGTCGGCGCTGATGACCACGAATCCGCCCACGGTGCCGAGATAGGCGGCGCTCATCAGCGGATCGGAGGCGACGTTCAGCCCCACCTGCTTCATGGCGGTGGCGGCGCGCAGACCGGCCTGGCTGGCGGCATAGGCGATCTCGAAGGCGACCTTTTCGTTGACCGCCCACTCCACGTGCATCTTGGCGCCCTCGGCGTTGCGCCAGGCGTCGATCGAGGAAAGGATCTCCGAGGCCGGCGTTCCGGGGTAGGAAGCCGCCACCACGCAGCCGTTCTCCACCAGGCCGCGGGCCATGGCTTCATTTCCCTGCATCAGTATCGGTTCTTTTTCAGACAATGAGCTCTCCTTTGCGGCTGCCGCGTGCAAAGCGGCTATTCTGATAAGTCGGCGCTGCTTTGTCAACACAAAACAGGACGTCAAGCGGTTGGAATCAGACTGAAGTCGCCGCGCGGAGGGGATGCCGAATGACAGGTGCGATGGGCGATCTGCCGGGGGGGGAATGCCCGGGGATATCCCTGCATGGCACCGATGCCGCTTGCCGCGCTCCGTTCGGAGACCAAGCAGTCATCCGGAGTCGGCACTGCTAACTCTCCTCCCCCTGGAGGGGGGA
>DNRQ01000054.1:0-4414 GCA_003499925.1 Geobacter sp. | reverse complement strand
CCCTCCGGGGGAGGGGACCATATGGCGTCGGATCGGAGTATTGCGGTAACTTTCTCAGACGCGACTTTTCTGGAGAAATATTAAAAATGATGATATAAGTAAAAAATCATGATAAGTTTCCAAGCGTCAGAAGGTGTAACGCCTGATCCATGAGGCAAACCGACTCGTATCAAGGGTGATCCTGATGCTGGTTGCCTTAACAGCCTGAACGGTTGCTGCAGAGATGTCGCCCTCAGCCGATACCCCCCCGCATATATCTCGATTGGTTAATCATTCAAGAGTTGTCTCAGACAGTGAGCGTAGACCGACCTGAATAATCCACAGATAACCCGTCTTATCCCATAACGGCCCTATCGCACCCGCCCTCCGCCGGGGAATGACCGAAACCCCAACCCTGCAGCCTTCTCCTGGCAGCAGGTGCCAAGACATGGCTGGAAGGGATCACAGCATGAGCAATGCGGAGCCGGCGGAGCACGAGTTGCAAGACGGTGAAGAGCCGGTCAAGCGGGCCGAAGCCCTCCTGCGGGAGAGCGAGCGCCGCTATTCGGCTCTCTTCTCCAACAAGATCAACGGCATGGCGCACTGCTGCATCATCACCGACCAGCACGGCCGCCCCGTCGACTACCGTTACCTGCAGATCAACGAGGCGTACGAACGTATCGTCGGGATCAAGAAGGGGGACATCGAAGGGCGCAGGGCCAGAGAGGTTTTCCCGCAGATCACGACCTACGCCTTTGACTATATCGGTAGCTACGGCAAGGTCGCACTGCAGGGGGGCGAGGTCAAGTTCGAGCAGTTTTTCGAAGGGACAAAGCAGTATCTCTCGATCTACGCCTACAGTCCCCTGCCGGGCGAGTTCACCGCGATATTCAGCGACGTGACCGAGAGAAAGCGGGACGAGGAGGATGCCTGGCAAAAGAAGGCCGAGCTCAAGGAAGCGCAGCGCCTCTCTCACGTCGGGAGTTGGCATTGGGATGCCAAGAGCGATCTCTTCTCCGGTTCCGATGAGTTGCTCCGCATCTATGGATTTGATCCGGCGGCGCAGTTCCTGCCCAATTTCAGGGAACAGCGGGGACGCTGCTACCCCGTCGAGGAGTGGGAGAGGCTTTATGCGGCCGTTCAGAAGACGGTGCAGACCGGCACCGGCTACCAGTTGGACCTGAAGGCATTACGTCACGACGCCGCCATATGGGTCACGGCTCGCGGCGAGGCGGTGCGTGATGCCGCAGGCCGGGTGGTGGGTCTGCGCGGCACGGTTCAGGACATAACGGAACGCAAGCAGGCTGAAGAGGACATCCTCGCCCTGAACAGCATCCTGGAGCAGCGCAGCACGGAGTTGGAGGCGGCCGTCCGCGAGCAGGAATCCTTCAGCTACTCGGTTTCCCACGACCTGCGCGCCCCGCTTCGTCACATCAACAGTTTCAGCAACATACTTCTTGAGGATTACGGGGTGGAGCTCCCCAGCGGAGCCCGCTATTACCTGGAACGGATAAGCGGCGCGACCAGAAAGATGTCGGCGCTGATAGATCATCTGCTGGAACTGTCGCGGGTGGTCCGGACCGAGCTCAAGAGGGAAAGGGTCAATCTCAGCAAGCTGGCCAAGGGTGTCGCCGCCATGCTGCAGGAAACCGAACCGGAGCGCTGCGTGAAGATGAAAATTGAGGACGGGTTGCTGGTCCAGGGGGATCGCGGGCTGCTGAGGCAGCTGTTGGTCAACCTGCTCGGCAATGCCTGGAAGTACAGCTCGGTGAGGCCGGTGGCGGAGATCGAATTCGGGAGAACCGGCGCAGCCGGGGAGCAATCGTTTTTCGTCATGGACAACGGCGCTGGTTTTGACATGGCATACAGCGGCAAGCTTTTCGAAAGTTTTCAGCGGCTTCACGGCGCCGAATTCGAGGGGACCGGCATCGGCCTTGCGACGGCGCAGCGGATCGTTCAGCGACATGGCGGCACCATCTGGGCGCAAGGAAAGGTCGATGAAGGTGCCGTATTCTATTTCACCTTGTCCTGACGGGCCGGGGGGATTTCGCCCAGGTTCCCTGATTTTAGTTGGTCGGATTACCATCTTATCCCCATCCCCACCCTAACCCTCCCCTTGAAGGGGAGGGGATTTAGGACTCCTCCCCCTTCAAGGGGGATGGGGTGAGGCTGAAAGCGTCGTGCTGCAATGTGACAAAGTAGAACTAAAGAGTGCAGGTAGCAAGGTAAAGCAAATCCCCCTAAATCCCCTTTTTCAAACTTGCAAAGGGGGGCTTTGAGACTACATGCTGGCTGCCGTCAATGACCGGGGGTGACGGGAAGCGACACGGTGAATTCGCTGCCTCTTCCCGGCTCGCTCTTCAGCGCTATTTCTCCACCATGTTTCCTTATTATGTCGCAGCTGATCGAGAGCCCGAGCCCGGTACCTTTTCCCGCCGGCTTTGTGGTGAAAAACGGCTCGAAGATCCTGTCGCGGATTTCCGGGGCGATGCCGCAGCCGTTATCGGCGACGCTTATGTGAACCTGGCTTTCATCGGCCCAGGTGGTTACGCTGATCTCTCCCTTGGAGCCGATGGCCTGAGAGGCGTTCACCAGAAGGTTCATGAAAACCTGGTTTATCTGCTGCGCGAAGCAGGTGACCGGCGGCAGTTGACCGTAATGCTTGGTCAGCCTGGCGTTGTACTTGATCTCGTTCCACACGATCGAGATGGTGCTGTCAAGGCAGTGATTGAGGTCTGCTTCCGTCTTTTCAGCGCCGTCCAGGCGCGAAAACGACTTGAGGTTCTTGACGATGATCTCGATTCTCTCCATCCCGGAGAGCGTTTCCGAGATGATCTCCGGGATGTCGGCCATGATATGGCTGATTTTGAAGCGGTGCTTTTCCTTGGCAGCCAGTTCCTGCAGGGGGTGTGATCCTTCCAGAACTTCGAGATAGCCGGTCATCTTCGAGAAGTACCTTTCCATCGCGGAGATGTTGCTTTTGACAAAGCCCACCGGATTGTTGATCTCGTGCGCTACACCTGCGGCTATCTGCCCGATGCTGGCCATCTTTTCATTCTGGATAACCCGGCTCTGCAGGGTCGAAAGCGACTTCAGCGCCTGAGCCAGCTCCGCGTTCTTATCTGCCAGCAGGGTCTCCGCCACCTTGCGTTCGGTGATGTCCCAGGCGACATGAACCACCTGAGAGGTAGCGGCATTTGCGGACTTTACCGGTGTGACTAGCGTTTCGAAGAACCGGTCGCTCCCGTCGGGGCACTTGTGCCGTACTTCGGTGATTACCGTTTCACCGGTGAGCAGTGCCTTGTCAACCGGACAGTCGCTACTGGCACACTCTTCAGATCCCCAATAAAGGTAATGACACCTTTTGCCGATGATTTCCCCTCTCGGCAGGCCGGTTTCCCGGACGAAACAGTCGTTGACGTCGGCGGCGCTCTTGTCCGCGGTATTGACTATCATGATGCGCATCGGAATGGTGTCCAATACGGTGCGGATAAAGCTGAACGCAGAATCGAGGCGATCTCGGGAAACCAGGGTGTAGGATAGCCGTTCGATGGTGTCGTTTAGTGCCCGGGCCAGTTCCCGGGTCTCCCTGTTCCCCTCGACCGGTGCCTTGTTGCTCAGATCGTCCTTCAGGCTTTGGGAGAAAAACGCCAGGTGACGCAACGGCCTGGCTATGCGATGAGCTATCAGGACGGAGATCAAGGTGAGCGGTAAGAGGATGAGCAGTGCCCCCATCATGAGATGAGAGTGGAGCTGTGCGACGGATCTATCCACTTCGGTGGCGTAGACCCCGGTTCCGATGACCCAGCCCCACGGTTCGAACTTCTTCACGAAGGAGATCTTGTCCACCGGCGTGGTCATCCCGGGCTCGGGCCACTTATAGGGGACGAATGCCTCGCCGTTCACCTGGACCGCCTTGACGAAGTTGACGACGGAGTAACCACCGCCGGCATCCCGGTGCTCCTTCATGTTCTTTCCATTGAGCTCCCTGGATACGGGGTGCATGAGCATGGTATGGGACAGGTCGTTGATCCAGAAATAACCGTCCTTGCCGTAACGCATGCTGCCGACCCGTGCCAGCGCCTGGCGCTTGGCCTCCTTTTCTTCCAGTTCGCCCTTCTTTGCATGCTGCTGGAAATCGTCAACGATGGAATGCGCCGTTTCAACGAGGAGACGGAGGTCGGAAAACTTGCTGGCGTAGAGCTCACGCTCGAAAAGAGGGATCAGATAAAAGGCTATCCAGAGGGAGACGATTGAGATGGCGACCAGGCAGATCCCGAATATCTGGATGACGAGGGGGATGCCGGCGTAGTTGTCCTTGCCTGATTTTGTCATGGGAGTTCCATATGCAGTCTGCCGCTACAAGCCGAATAAACAATCGGCCACAAGAGGGCATGACAGACATAAAGTAACCTGATAAGCAATGATCTTCCGC
>DNRQ01000071.1 GCA_003499925.1 Geobacter sp. | reverse complement strand
ATGGGATCCATCAAGAGCGGCACCAAGCGATACCGGCAAATCAACCTGGCATTTTTCACCGCCGGGTTCGTCACCTTCATCACACTCTACGACGTGCAACCGCTGCTGCCGGTTTTCTCCCGGGAGTTCGGCGTGGCTGCCGCACTGGGCAGCCTGCCTCTATCGGTTTGCACCTGCGCGCTGGCGATCGCCATGCTCTTTGCCGGAACCATCTCGGAGAGCCTCGGCCGCAAGCGGGTCATGGTCGCCTCCCTGCTGCTCACCTCCCTGCTGGCGCTTCTCACCTCCCTGACCCACACCCTCCCCGCGCTGCTCGCGCTCCGGCTGCTGCAGGGCATCGCCCTGGCCGGACTGCCGGCGGTCGCCATGGCGTACCTGAGCGAGGAGATCGCCCCCGCATCGCTTACCTCCGCCATCGGACTCTACATCAGCGGCAACGCCATCGGAGGCATGACCGGCCGGATCTTCACGGCGACGGTCACCGAGTACGTCTCCTGGCGCGCGGCCCTTTGCGCCATCGGCATTTTCTGCCTCATCCTGAGCCTGCATTTCGCCAGATCCCTCCCCCCTTCCAGCAACTTCAGCAGGCGTCCCTTTGCGGCGCGCTACCTGTTCAGCTCGTTGCGCAAACAACTGGAGGACCCGGCGCTGCTCTGTCTCTACGGCATATCGTTCCTCATCATGGGATGCTTCGTAACACTCTACAACTACATCACCTTCCGGCTTCTGGCCCCACCCTATTACCTGAGCCAGTCCGTGGTCAGCCTGGTCTTCCTGGTCTACCTGCTCGGCTCATTCAGCTCCTCGCTGGTGGGGCGTCAGGTGGAGCGCTTCGGGCGCAGCCGGATGCTCTTTCTCGCCATGGTCACCATGGGGCTCGGCACGCTGGCGACCCTTTCGCAGAGCGTGAGCGGCATCGTGACAGGGATCGCCGTTTTCACCTGCGGCTTTTTCGGTGCCCACACCATAGCCTCCAGCTGGGTGGGGAGCAGGGCGCGCACGGCAAGGGCCCAAGCCGCCTCGATCTACCTCTTCTTCTACTATTTCGGATCGAGCGTTTCCGGTACCGTCGGCGGTCTGTTCTGGTCCTCGTACGGCTGGCAAGGTGTCGTGATACTGATACTGGCACTGCTGGTGCTGGGATTTTGCCTGTTAAAGCGGCTGGTCGCACTTTCCGAGCTCGACTGCCTGGCAACCGGCGCGGTAACCAGCCTGGAGGGATTTCGCAGCTGAAGATGATTGGTGGAAAATAACGCTCCCATTGCTGCAGGCAGGGTCTTAAGTTTCGGGCTCCAGTGCCGATATATCCTTTAGCATGCAGGCACAAGGAGCAGATCATGTCGGATCTTGTACGAGTAGCAAATGGTGTATCGATTCCCGTGGAAATGTTGTCGACATGGGATAGACTCTCGGAGTTCGCCACCAAATACGGGCCGGTATTCGAAGCCGACGTAGTTCGCTTCGGCCTCAACCTGCGCCCGATCTTCAATCTCAACTGTTCCATTGGAGGAGATCAGGCGATTGCCTTTGGCACCGCCACATCCTCAAGTCTGCAGTTCGTGCTCCGTCCCGATATCTACCGGGCCATGGTCGGCACCATAGACAACTAACCAGCGCAGTTACCACGCATACATCCCCGCCTTCCCTTGCCCAACCGTTGCATCAGCACGTACTCAATCCCACGTCCAGCCACGCCAGAGACCTTTCCGGAGTGAATATCTCGTTCCCGAGTTCCACATATCTCGTTCCCAAGCTCCACATATCTCGTTCCCAAGCTCCAGCTTGGGAACGCCCAGCATTCCTGAAGCTCCAGCTCCAACACAATCCATTCCCAGCTGGAGCTTAAAAACGAGCGAATAAGGTAGCCCAGACGTTCGGAACAAGTGGACCTGGAGCCTGATAACGAGTCAAAACAACAAAAGACAAAAAAGATCCGTATACGCAAACAGTGTCCGTTTTTATGACCTAGGTCAAGGCCGCGCCGTCAGGTTCGGGCTAAGGTGGCTCCATCGAGCAGCAGCAAGTTAATGAATGACCGGAGCTTACCGAGCTCCCAGAGATAATACAACGGCCCGGAAAACCGGCGCACAGGAGAATCGATGAAGAACAAGATCAAAAGCTGGCTGGGATTTTCCACATCAACTACTAACGCAGCACCCAAGGGGGAAGAAATGGAGAACATGTTTTGCTATCAGTGTGAACAGGCTGCCAACGGCGGCTGCTCGAAAGTTGGCGTCTGCGGCAAGAAACCGGACGTAGCGGCTCTGCAGGACCAGCTGGTCTACTCGATGAAAGGTATCGCCTTCTGGGCGCACAAGGCCCGCGAGAAGGGAGCCAAAGACTCCGCCATCGACCACTTCATGCTGGACGGCCTCTTCACCACCGTCACCAACGTCGACTTCGACGCCGAAGAGATCGCCAAGCTGGTGCGCGACGCCGCAAAGAACCGCGACAAGGCCCAGGCGCTCTTCGAAAAGGCCAACGGCGGACCGTTCACCGGTGATGTCCCCGACGCAGCCAAGCCCTTCACCCCCGGCAGCACCGACCAGCTGGTCGCCCTGGGCGCAGAGCACGGCGTGAAAGACGACTCCATCGACCCCGACGTGAAATCGGTTCAGGAAATCATCATCTACGGCATGAAAGGGTACGCGGCCTACGCCCACCACGCCCTGGTGATCGGGCTGGAGAACGACGAGATCTACGCCTACACCCATCAGGCACTGTCGGCAACACTCGACAAGAGCCTCGGCCTCATGGACTTCGTCGGCCTCGCCATGGAGTGCGGCCGGATCAACCTGATCACCATGCAGCTGCTCGACAAGGCCAACACCGACAGCTTCGGCCACCCGGTCCCGACCCCCGTCCAGCTCGGCACCAAGGCAGGGAAGGCGATCCTCGTTTCCGGCCACGACCTGCGCATGCTCGAAGAGCTCTTGAAGCAGACCGAAGGCAAAGGGGTCAACGTTTACACCCACGGCGAGATGCTTCCCGCCCACGGCTACCCCGGCCTCAAGAAATACACCCACCTCGTCGGCAACTTCGGCGGAGCGTGGCAGGACCAGGCCAAGGAATTCGCGGGATTCCCCGGCGCCATCATCTTCAACACCAACTGCATCCAGCGCCCCGCGGAAACCTACAAGGACCGCCTGTTCACCTGGGGTCTGGTACAGTGGCCCGACGTCAAGAACATCGCAGGGATGGACTTCTCCCCGGTAATCGAGAAGGCGCTGTCGCTTCCCGGCTTCGAAGAGAATCTCGGCAAGGAAATCCTCACCGGCTTCGGGCACAACGCAGTGCTGGGCGTCGCCGACAAGGTCATCGACGCAGTCAAAGCCGGCCAGATCCGTCACTTCTTCCTGATCGGCGGCTGCGACGGAGCAAAGAGCGGGCGTAACTACTACACCGAATTTGCGGAGAAAGTACCGAGCGACTGCGTCATCCTGACCCTGGCCTGCGGCAAGTACCGCTTCAACAAGCTCGACTTCGGCGACATCGGCGGCATTCCGCGCCTTCTGGACATCGGTCAGTGCAACGACGCCTACTCCGCGATCCAGATAGCAGTAGCACTTGCCGGCGCCTTCAAGTGCGGCGTCAACGACCTGCCGCTCTCCTTCATCCTCTCCTGGTACGAGCAGAAGGCGGTGGCGATCCTGCTGACCCTGCTCCACCTCGGGATCAAGGACATCAAGCTCGGACCGACCCTGCCGGCCTTCATCACCCCGAACGTGCTCAACTTCCTGGTTGAGAACTTCAACATCGGGCCGATCGGCACCGCCGAAGGCGATCTGAAGCAGATCCTCGGGTAATAGCTTGAGCTGGTAGCAGCGCTCAGATAGCAGAAGCAAATATAAAAGCGGCCCCGCGTTAACCCGGGGCCGCTTTTTCTTTCTTGATTAGCGTCAATCTTCCGCACACTGCGCAAGCACCCCCTCTCCCTTGACGGGAGAGGGTTGGGGAGAGGGTGTAGAGGTACGCCGGTTTCCGTCCTCATCAAACGACAGCCATCACATCTTGTCCATACTCGATAGTATAATGTGTCACTTTAATGTCTACGCAAGGCCGGCTGGCGGCCCGAGTTCGTCAACTCCTCTAGCCGCAACAATCCGGAAGTGAAGGAGGTGTCAATGCAACGGAGGATGATAAAACGTGATTTCCGACAGATCAGATCGCCTGTAAAATTCTTCGCCTTTTGTAAGAAAGTGCAGCATGGCCTGACCGATACCCCGGGCCTCCCTGATTCAATCGCTGCCCTCCGGCAGCAGTTTTTAGAGAAAGTGGACCGCCTTGACACGACCTACCATCTGGCCCTCGATGGGGGCCGCTCGGTGATTCGCGAGCGCGAAAAGCTCAGTGAGGAAATCGTGGTGCTCCTGGATCAGATAGCATCGGTTCTGGAAGCTGCGTTCATACTGAATCCCGATGCACTTTTGACCACAGGATTCACAGTTACCCAGGAACGGAGAAGCGCCAACAGGGTAAAGTTACCGCTGGTAGCTCCTCATGATTTCAAGGTTGCTAACGCTGGCGAACGAGGCAGGGCGCTTGCCACAGCCAGCACTTTCGCGGGCGCGTTACTCCATGAGATCCACATTAACCAGAAAGACCCATCGGTTGAGGATGACTGGTTCCACAAGGCGATCTTTCCCGATTCCCAGAATATGATAATGGACAATCTCGCAGCTGGAAATACCTACTTCCGAATGAGGCACCAGGGCCAGGAAGGCCCCGGCCCTTGGTCCGGTGTCGTGAGCACAACGATCACCTGATCAGCGGGCCAACCGGTTGGCGCTACAGTTTCGTCCTGAGGGTACCTCAACGGTACCCTCTAACTCTACTCCTTCCCCTTCCCAAGCAGCGACCCGTTTCCCCCCTTCCCGATCTCCCTTCTCAGTTGCGTCTCCCGAGCCTCCAGCCTAACCCAGCTGAATGATTAAAGCCTCTTTAGTGAATGGCTGCTCATTTTTGCCTTAGCTTCATCCCAACTATCATGAGCTTCATCCTCGCGGTGTTCATCTTCATCATTGAGGGGGTGAGCTTCAACACCGCGGTATTGATCTTCTCCATCGCGATGTTTATTTTAATCATCGCGATGTTGATCTTCATCATAGCGGTGTTTATTTTGATCATTGCGGTGTTTATTTTCATCATCGAGGGGGAGAGCTTCAACATCGCGGTGTTTATCTTCAATATCGCGGTGTTTATTTTCATCATCGCGATGTTTATTTTCATCATCGCGATGTTGATATTCATCATTGCGATGTTGGTCTTCATCCTCGTGGGGTTGAGCTTCAACCTCGCGATACTTCACGTGATCTTCACCCCCGCTGCCCCCCACGCCGCCCCCCGTATCGGCATCCAACGCTTGTTCAAAGGCTAGCGCCAAGTGAGGGGATGAGGACCCCGGGCCGTCCGTGGCACCACTGGCTAGAGAGAATTCATCAGCGAGTTGGAGGGGAAGGGAGAGTGAGAAGAGGTGCTGTAAATCCGGAAGCTCGGAAAAGCCTCCAGGAGCAACATACGACAAGAGGCTTCTGAGTAAGTTCACCCTCTATCCTCCACGTCCCCTCCCCTTCAAGGGGAGGGTCAGGGTGGGGATGGGGCAGTAAGCTTACTCCTGGACAAAACGCCGCAGCAGGCGGGGTCGGTTGCTAATGAGCACAAAGCAAGACCTGGATTGCAGGGACGTCCCCCTTGGGCCGCCCGTCCCCCTTGGGCCGCCAGGATAAAGTGTGTAACAAAAAGGGCAATCTCGGGAAGCTCTAGAAGTTGGTGCGTGTAATATGGCTCTTTGTCCTTGAATTCAGTGTTACCGCAAGAGCATTTTTTTGGCATGAGGCTCTTCACTTTTGTCGGACTGAGTAGCACCTGACGGGTGCCTTT
>DNRQ01000195.1 GCA_003499925.1 Geobacter sp. | reverse complement strand
CTTGTGCAGCGTGCGGGAATTAGCACTGGCCTTAACTTAATGGCAGTGGGGTTAGGGAGAGGGTATCCTCTTCTGGAGCAAACGAAAAAACAGCCGCCCGGGAATCTCCCAAGCGGCTGATTTAAATGGTCGGTGCGACAAGATTCGAACTTGCGACCACTAGACCCCCAGGGCGTATGCTAAATGAGTTATGAATCTGATTTTGCTGCGCTTTTAGCCTCAGCTTTTTCCTTGGTCAGCGTCTTTTGGTCCTGTCGGTATTGCTCAAGTTTCTTGCTCTCCTTGATGCGGTGCTTTAGCTTGGTGTGCAGGTAGATCTGGGTGGTCTTGATGTCGGCGTGGCCCAGGTTGTGCTGCACGGTCTCCAGGTCGGCGCCGGCCTCGAGGAGGTTGGTGGCGTGGGCGTGCCGGAAAAGGTGGTTGTAGACGTTCTTACTGACCCCCGCCCGCTCCGCGGCCCCCTCTATGGCCTTCCTCAGGTCCTTGTACGGCTGACCGGTTTTCGGGTTCTCCAGGAGGTAGCCGGTCGGTTTCTTCTTGATCCTCCTGGCCAGCTCATCGCGCAGGCGAGTGGAAACGAGGGGCACAAAGCGCTCCTTATCCCCTTTGCCGCGCACCAGGATGATGTCGTCATCGAGCAGCACGTTCTCGGCCCGCAGGTTGAGCGCTTCGGACTTGCGCAGGCCCCCCTCGGCAAAAAGCAGCACGGCCAAGCGCGCGTCGTCATGGCACTTGAGTAGCATCGCATCCACCTCGTCCAGGGAGGGGAGCACGGTCAGGGTCTTTGGCAATTTGACGAATTTCGGGATTTTGAAGGGCAACGGCAGCATGTGGTGCTTCCCGATGCAGTATTTTATGAGCAGCCCCATGTATTTGAGCTCGGTGTTGATGCGCCGCTTTCCGATCGGTTTGGCAGGCGCGTAGGTCTTCTCCGGATCGGGGTTGTGGACCACAGGACGCCAGGTGTCGGTCATGCGCTTGCGCATGTATGCCTGGAAGAGCTCCAGGTTGAGCCGGGAGAGCTTCCACTGGCCGAAGTGTTCCAGGAGTTTCTTGAGCGCGTAGCCGATGTCGGTCATGGTGGTGGGCGCATATTCCAGGGAGGCGTCCTTGAGCCAGTCCGGGACGACATCGACCACCTTGGGGTCGTGCTTCACATCCGGTGCGTACTGCCGGCGCAGCTGCAGCTCCATGGCCTGCGCCTGGGCGAGAGTGACTCCGCTCACCGTCTGCCGCACCTGGGCGCCCTTGCGGCCCTGAGGATAGTATTCGATGACGAACTTACCGGGGGTGACCAGCCCGGTGGATTTATCTTTATATGGACGGATCGACATTGAGACACCATCTAGCGGTCGCCTAGGACTGCCGCCTTTTAGTTGTTTCGTGAAAGAAGCGAATCGGCAATTTTCAGCTCTTCCGAAGCTCTTTTAATCGCGTAACCTACAGCACCTGCAACGTAAATTTGCTTTTCCACTGTGCCGTCGGGCCTTGTGCCACCCCTCTCCACTATTCCTCCCTGCCCTCTTGTTTTATCAAAATTATCGATCTCTGGGTATTGTTGAAGGAAATTTTCTCCAATCGATCCCTTTTCTACTTTAGCCGATCCCGAATAACGGGGAAGCTTAATCCGCCATACCAAATTGGCAGCCATGTAATGGGCCATAACTTTGTTTATAGACTCGGCAAGCTTAATATTGTCTGCAGCCTCTTTGCTTTTCAGGAATACGTTTACTGCAAACTTTGCCTCACCTATAGCCGGCGCAAAATCTCTGTGGCTTATTCCGGCCTCACAGCGCGCTTCTAACTTCATTATTGCCATTACTGCATCGCCGCTGGCACCAGCATAAGACAGGCATGGCAATAAAATGCTTAATATTATTGCAGCCGCAAGCATTCTCATAACCCCTCCATTTGCCAACTATCAGTTGTACTTCCCCTTGCCCGCCATTATAAATCTCTTCACAGATGCCTCCTAGGACTTATTATGTCGCAATAGGCATGAAATCGTTTGTTCATTAAAATATTGATTGGTATGGTGTAGCCCGCCAGAAGGCCTTTCCTTCCTAGAACGGGAATTTCCAATTGCACTGACGGGGGGAAAATGTTAAATATGCCACAGATTTTGATATTGGGGGATTTCATGTTGAATGTCGAAACTTTGGAGCAGGTGAACGCTCTCTCTGACGCCGAGAAACTGGTTCTGGTTCGCTCGGCTCTATACTCTGACGATCACCTATTTAAAGTCCTTTTCAGGATAGCCCTAATTGTAGACCCTGACAACACAGAGACGAGCCTGGAGTGGCTTAAGTCTCGTCTTTCTCCCGCCTAGACATCCACTGTCGCTTAAAAGCCAAAAAGTCCTCCATCAACTCTAATTCCTCTTTGGGCGTCTTCGCCGCTGATAGCAATTCATCACACGCCTGGTCTACAAGCCTCCGGAGAGCATTCTCCAGAGGCTTTTCTTTTATCCCCTCAGTGGAATTTTCTCCGCCAATAATCGTCAAAATCTGGTTTCTTATGTGAAACGAAGGCTCGCTCCCTTTCTCAATTTTAGAAACATAAGCCAGTGATATATTCAGCATTTTCGCTAAATCCCCCTGAGTCAGCTTCTTCGCCTTTCGATACTCCTTCAGCGACCCACCTATACTTTTTTCAACTGAGTATAATTTTTCCATTGACATTTCCACTCCGTAGAATTATAAGGGTAACAAGATAACGGATTGTTTAACTTGCATAGGCGGATCGTCTTACTGTAAAAGCGCAAACTTAACGCACCGTTAGCCGTTTGTTTATCAACGCGGTTATACCATAGCTGCGTTTAGAGTTCAAAGAAAATTAACATCTTTGAAGGGGAACACAAATGCTTATCAACTGGGCTGCAACAAAAGCGAAGTTCGACCAGAAATTCAACCAGTCGGCTATCGCCCGCGGAATGGGGCTCCCCCGCTCCACCTTCTGCCGGATCATCACGGGAGAGTACCCCTACATGGACTCCGCCAGGGGCAAGGCGGTGATCGCCAAGCTGGAAGAGCTTGAGGTCCTGGTGCGGATTACGCCGGTCGAAGAAACCGAGAGCGCGGCAGCCTAGGAGGCGGTATGGCAAACATGGGTTTTGACATAGCCGCCATCGTGGATGCTTTACTTAGCAATGGATGGGTTTTTGACCACAGCACTGATACCTGGTGTCACGAAGATTGTTCCGGAATGAGCTTTGCCGAGGCTGTTATCCACGACATAGAGTTAGCCACAAAATGGCGTCGGACGCCTTAACAGGCAACACTGGCGAAACAGGCAGGCAAATGACACTTGACCACGAGGACATAGCGGCGATTGCCGTGCAGATGGCGCCGCTACTGGCGCCCTTATTGGCATCTATGCTGGCCGGCTCAGTTCCCCTTCTCCCCCTGGTTCCGTCAGGCGATGAGGGTGGGCAGATGATGACCGACCACGAGCTGGTGATGCTGATGTCCCAGACGGATCCACTCAAGGCCATTCGGGAGAGGGAAAAGAGGCTGCGGGACTCGCAGCCGAGGAAAGGATCGAGAAAGCGCAAGGCTGCATAGATTTACCGGCGCCCGCTGGTGACGCCCTTTGCTTTGGTTCACATGTACGGCCATGCGGCGGTTTACCCCGCATGAATTCTTACAAATTTTCGTGCAGCGTCAAGCAGATTTTTAACTTTTTTTAATTCAATGTGATATCAGGGGGGCCTAGTGAAAAAGCTGATCGGCAAAATTGTCGTTGTCGTTGCAGTGCTGGCAGTATGGGGTGTGGTCGGCAGGATGGATTATCCCGATCAGCAAGCCGATGCAGCCCGCACTGAGCAGATCCGCCAGCAGCTCATACTCGCCAACCCCGACCTTCCCTCCCTGGATCGCATCTGTCTCGCCGCAAGCGACCCTCTTCATCATTGTCAATCCAAAGCAAAATCCGACCGGCAGGAATAGCACGTCTCAGAGGTGATCGTGGCTGCATCGCTGTTTATTGACTGCGAAGAGTCGAAGGAATGCCGGAAGAAGCCGGAGTTCCAGAGGGAATCCTTCTTTTCCTACCGAAAAGGCGAGATCAAGAGTTGTGCAGGGTATTCGCCGCGCAGGTATCGAGGCCTCGAGGGGGTGATGGCATGAACGTGATGGCTGAGCTCGAAAGACTGACCGATCCGGGAGTACTCCGGAGGGTCAAAGTATATTCTCCAGCGGAGATCAAGGATCTGCAGGAAAAAGGGAAGATCACCCCGATCGAACATGTACACAAGGCTAGCTGATGGCGGAGAGATCCTATGTTCAAAATGGCGGTCGGTTTTTTGGTAGGGGTTTGGCTGGGCGTGTTCCTCGGCGTGGCGATCATGTGCTTCGAGTTGTAAAAGGCGGTCCTGATGGGTCCATTTGGAATCGAGATAAGCAGCGAATGGTTGGCTTTTTACGCCGGAATATTTCTCGGTACCGTGGCGACGGTTGTTGTTTTCAGCCTGTGCATTTTGATCTGGAGGCATAGCGATGAGCTGCTCGAAGACGATTTCAGCGAAAACCCACTCACCCCTCCCCTGTCTGTCGATCGAGCAGGCGAGGATGAAGAAGACAGCGGACGGGCTCCTGGTGCTGCTGGAATCGTACCTGCCGATCGGTTGCCGCGAGTGGGCACAGGCACACCGGCCCGACATTCCGAGGTTTCTGGAGGACGCGGTGAATGAGGTCCTCGAAGCAGTCGCCGAGGCGGATCGTGCCCGCTTCGCCACAGCCGTTACATACTGCTCCGGCCTGTACTGCCGAGCCACACAGATCTACCAGCGAGAAGTGAACTTTGCGCGCAGGTTGACCTTCAGCGGTCAGGAGCCCGAGCTGGCGAGGCAGGCATGACCGGACTGAACTTCCTCCCTCTCGTGCTCTGGGCGCTCGGCTTCATGGCCCTCGGGATATGGGATGATCATCTGCGGCAGATCGATGGCCGCGGCAAGGCCGCACAGATAGACGGGGATGCCTTCGCCGATATCTACATGTGCGGTTGCGCGAGCTTCTTCCTGGTCGGTGCAGTTTTTTCTTTGTGATGGCGGGGAGTCGTACATGTTAGTGCCATGCAGGGATTGTGCGGAGTCGGGACATTGCGACATGGAGAACGAGAAGTGGCGCCTGGCGTTACTGGCCTGGGCGCACGGCGGCCTGGTCTCCTGCGGACTCCGCAGAGAAAAGAGCTGGCACGGGGTGGACGGAGTGGCTGCATGACCATCAACGAGGAGATGCTGAAGCGGAGAATGATGCGTGGCGCCCTCGCCGGCCCTGTGGAGGCCGAGACTAGATCGGCGAGATATTGCAAGGGCAAGCTCGATAACGGCAGGCCTTGCAATATCGTGATGCTCGGTGACGAGGATTACTGCCTTCGGCATAAAAGGGAAATCGAGGCGCTTGAAGCTGGTGCCCCGCTACCAGTTGGGCGATTGGAACGCCCCTCTAAGGAGAAAATAGCGATGTCGAAAAAGGGAACATGCAAGGTCTGCAAGAAAACAGACACTCACATTGTGGGCGCGGGGATGTGCTATCTGTGCCGGAAAGAGGCGATTGCCGCAGGGACCTACCCGGAACCCGCCAACATCGTGCCCGTTAAGCCTGAGCCTGTTGAGAAAAAACTGACAGATGTGATAATTGACGCGGCAGAAGAGAAGGCGTTGCAGGCCGACGGACCGCTTGAACCCGACATGGGTTTGGGTGATGCCCCCGAGAACTTGGCGCAGGCTCCCGCCAGTCGCACGGCCGACACCGATCATCTTGCCTTCGCCGGCAAAGAGATCGATCTAGGCACCGTAGCCCCCCCCCATCAAGAGGTAGCAGATCCCCCCTGTTCTCCCGTTTCGGTCCTCTCCCGGCTGCTCAGGAAGCTGGAACCGGCCATTCAACCCCTGCCCCATACCTCTATCGTCCTGGACTTCACCGAGGACGAGTTTTTTCTGATCATCAACAGCGAGCTTACAGCTCAAGACATCAAGGACCTCACACTCCTGCTGGTCGCAGGGGAACTCGGAAGGGTTGTCGAGGTGGAGGACCCTTGCGCGAAGAGCCGTCATGCAGCCGGTTAAGCCAGAGGCATACCGGCATGACCCGGGCCGCTCCCTCCCTCCTGAAGAGTTTGTCAGGGCGGTGAGGGAGACGACCCCTATCCTCAAAATCAGCAGCAAAACGTGCAAGCGGGAGTCGAACAACGATCGGTACAGGCTGGGCCGGCGCTAAAGACGGGGGATGCTGTGAATAAATGCGGACGGGTCGAATGCGACGAGCACGAATGTGAGCTGTGTGCCAATGCCGAGGCGGCTTGCGACGAACGGCCCTGCGATCGATGCTCCATAATCGGCAACGGATCTGCCTGCCAGTACGAGGTGGGAGCCAGTGAGATCCCGCCAAAGTCGAAGCAGTAAAGCCAAAGGGGCTTTTGCATAACCATGTGCAGCTAACAATCTGAGAAAAGGAGATCTGGATGGAAACCATGTTCACGGAAGAACTGAGACAATCTGTGGAAGCTGCATCGGGAGGGAAACAGACCGTACTGCGCACTGATAAGGGGCAGGCCACCTACATGAACATCATCCCCAAATTCCGCATGGAGGATATTCACCCGACCCTCGGGACCGGCGTTCACCCCGCGTTCCTGGTGGGCGGAGTCGAAAAGGACGAGATCCTGATCGGCACTTACCTGGCGGTGATCAGGGATGGCGAGGCGTTGTCGCTGCCCGGACAGGATCCGGCCACCAGCATCAACTTCGATGTGGCCCATGCTCTTTGCTTGGCAGCAGGTGAGGGTTTTCACCTCACGACAAACTGGGAGTGGGCAGCGATCGCGCTGCAGGTCGCAGCCAAGGGACATGACGTTCGCGGCAACACCAGTTATGGCAAGTCGCACTCCCATCCGGATGAGCGAGGCACCAAAGTCAACGGCTCTAACCGCACTTTGACAGGCTCTGGCCCGGCAACCTGGCGCCACGACGGCACCGAACACGGCATCGCCGACATGGTCGGCAATATCTGGGAGTGGGTTGGCGGTTTGAAGCTCGTGGGCGGAAGGTTCGTAATGCCTGCCGACAACGATTTCGTCCTCCCGGAGGCTCAGTGGCCGGCAAGCGAGGTCTGCCTGGAAGGCATCAACGGCACCCCCAGATTTTCAGCCTCGACATCCTGCCGCGGTTGGTTTAACCAGACATTCAAAGGTCTCGCCGGCGTCGACGGCCACCCCTCTGCTGACTCGCTGAAGCAGGCCATGTTGTGCCCTTTGGCCGCAATGGACATCCCCGGCCACTTCTGGGCCGACACTTCAGAAGGGTTTGAGGCACTGCCGTTCCGTGGCGGCAGCTGGGACAGCGGCTCGAACGCCGGTCTCGCCGCCCTCGACCTGGACGGCGGGCGCTCGGATGCGTGCTCGGCTCTCGGTTTCCGGCCCGCTTTCATCAGGTGATCTGAACCCTGATCACCTGAACATCTGATTGGTTTTTTCTGAACTCTGCAGCATCTATCTAAAAGGAGGAGCACCAGTGACTGAGATCATCGTTATAGACCCCCTCAGAAAGTCGGTAGAAAGAGCATCGGGTGGCAAACAGACCGTCCTCTGGACCAAGTCCGGATTCCCCACCTACATGAACATCATCCCCCAGTTCCGCCTCGAGGAGTTGCACCCGACTGCGCTGGGGACCGGCGTGCATCCCGCCTTCATCGTCGACGGCGTCGAGAAACCCGAAATCTTCATCGGCACATACCAGGCTGTTCTCCAGGATGGCGAAGCGATTTCCCTTCCGGGCCAGGATCCGGCCACCAGCATCAACTTCGATACGGCCCGCCAGGCCTGCAAAAATGCCGGTCCCGGTTTCCACCTCATGACAAACTGGGAGTGGGCCGCCCTCGCGCTGCAAGCCATTGCCAACGGCTGCGACGTGCGCGGCAACACGGATTGCGGCAGATCGCACTCCAACAGGGACGAGATAGGAAAGCCGCTCCCTGGCAGTCAAACTACCCGCACCGGTTCAGGCCCGGCATCCTGGCGCCACGACGGCACCGAACACGGCATTGCCGACATGGTCGGTAACATATGGGAATGGGTGGACGGGCTCAAGCTGATGAGCGGCCGCATCATTATACCGAAGGACAACGCTTACGGCCTAGACGAACTGCAGTGGTCCGCCACCGGAGCCTGCTTCGATATCGTCGACGGCTATCCGCACATTTCCGACTCCATCACCAACGAGGACTACGACTCGGTGATGTTCCGTGACATGACAGCCAACCCCGGGTTCGAGATCCCCCTCGCCATCAGACAGGCGCTTCTTCTGGCCTGCCCAGGCATCCAGATGCCCGGCCGCGTCTGGGCCGACAACAGCGAGGATTTCGAGGCGCTGCCGATCCGTGGCGGCGGCTGGAACGACGGCTCGCACGCCGGTCTCGCCGCCCTCTACCTGTTCTTCGGGCGCTCGTATGCGGTCTCGGGTCTCGGTTTCCGGCCCGCTTTCATCGGGTAATCTGAGTCCTGTTTCCCTGGTTATCTGATTGTTTTTATGAGGTTGCAATGGAGAACCTGAAGATCAAGCTGAAAGTCGAGGACATGATCAAGTATGGCTACCCGGCTTTGGCGCAGTTCCCCAAGAGCGAAAAGTTTTCCTTGGTCCAGGACATCAAGAAAACAATGCACTCGCTGCTGGAACAGGTTATCCGTGCCAATCGGACCAGGGATAAACGCATGGCGCTTCATAACGTCGACGTCGAGCTGGAAATCCTCCGAACTCAGATCCGCCTGGCAACGGAACTCAAACTTCTGCCGCTCGGCAAATACGAGACTTGGAGCAACCACCTGGCCGAGATCGGCAGGATGCTTGGCGGCTGGCTCAAGTCGGTGAATAAGGGGTAAGGCTGTCAACTGCCGATCCGTGGCGGCAACTGGAACAACGGCTCGAACGCCGGTCTCGCCGCCCTCAACCTGAACTACGAGCGCTCGAATGCGAACTCGAATCTCGGTTTCCGGCCCGCTCTCACCTGTTGCCGGATATGGCGCCCCCAAGGGGACGCTTTCAGCGCTCAGGTAAAAGGAGCCTTCCTCCTGTGCCTTATCAGCACGAATAGGCAACAACCAGCACGGCGGTGAGTACCTACAGGGGAAATGGCCGATACTTTAACTTTCCAGGATCAACCTATGCCGATCACCTACAACAACCTCTGGAGTCATGTGGCAAGCTTCGAAACTCTGTATAACGCTTATCGTGCCGCTTCTCGGGGGCGGCGTTATACAGAGTCGGTGCTCAGGTACCGGCAGCATCTGGAAGAGAACATCATAACCGCGTTGAACCAACTTATTTGGAAGCAGTGGAGCCCATCACGCTTTAAAGAGTTTTACGTGTTCGACCCCAAGAAACGGCTGATAAGCGCACCTCCTTTCAAGGACCGTGTCGTACACCACGCGCTGATCGGCGTCATAGCTCCGTTATTCGAAAAGAAATTCATCCCCGACTCTTACGCCTGCAGGGTCGGCAAAGGAACACACGCTGCCAAAGAGCGAGTTGAGGCCTTTGCTGCGACCGCGCGAAAAAGTTGGGGCGAGTATTACGTTCTCAAGGGAGACATCGCATCCTACTTTCACAGTATCGACCGCCGAGTGCTGCTGCAGCTCGTCGAGCGGACCATCTCTGACCGTGACGTACTGTGGTTGGTCAAGAGGATCGTCGAGTGCGATGGAGACAGAAAAGGCATCCCGATCGGCGCACTGACCAGCCAGCTGTTCGCCAACCTATACCTGGATGCACTGGACCACCACCTGAAGGACTACTTGGGTGTGAAGATGTACGTGAGGTATATGGATGATTTTGTAGTGGTCCACCAGAAGAAGGCCCGGCTGAAAGAACTGCTGGCCGAAATCGACTGCTTCATCACGGATCGCCTACACCTGCGACTCAACCCGAAGACCGAGATTTTCAAGTCGGGCGCTCAGTCCGATCACGCCATCGATTTCTGTGGTTACAGGGTCTGGCCAGGATTCACCAAGCCTCGGAAGAGCACCGTGATGGCTGCCAGGAAAAGGTTCAGGAAGCTCTCCACCCTCTACCGGAAAGGAAAGGTTGACCTATCCAGGATCAGCGCCAGCGCAGCCAGTTTTGCCGGGTACATGAAGCACTGCAACGGCACAGCCACAACAGAGTCGGTTCTCGGGAGCTGCACCTTCACCAGACCACAGACACCTGGTGAAGCTTAAGTAAGGAGGTGCCATGAAGGTAGCGCAACGAAGATTGGAGCACCCGCGGGATAGCCATTGCGGGCAGTATTGTAGTCCGTTCCCAAATCCCGCGGTGGGCGACGTGCCGCCCTGGCCGAAGGCCAGGACAATGCGGCACCACCTTCTGTCTTTGCCTGCCGCCCCGGCCTCCAGGCCGGGATATGGCGGAGGCATACTCATTGTCTTTGCCTCTTCTATCGGCCGCGGATCGGCCACGGCGCCGTCCCCCTCCCCCCTCCCCTTCTCAGGGAGGAAGCTGGCCAAGGATGATCATGCAGGTGCCGCATGGTGACCATGACCACAGAGGGTGTTGAGGATCTCCTCCAAGGGCTGATCGGCATGCAACGCCAGATACCCTATGCAGTAGCGAACGGGCTCAACAAGACCGCCGGCAGGATCAGGGAAGCCACTCTCAGTAGGATGGAAGCGGCATTCCACAACCCGACCCCTTTTGTCATGAACAGCCTGCAGTTTACTCCAGCATTGGCACCGACAAGTACTACAAAGTACAGACATACATCGGGAGCTGTCCGCTTTGGGGGGGATATGCCGGGCGTGAGCGGATGGTCTAGGATAAGCCCCAGGAGCACCCCCCAGCTACAAGCGACCGTCTGGTTTAAGGACCCGCCGAAACTGGGAGATAAGAAGCATTTCCTGTTGCCTCAAGTTGAGGGCGGCACCCGGCCCATTAAGGCATTTGAGAAAGGGATAAGCCACAAAAGCTTTGTCATGCCGAGCAAGGGCACGACACTCGATCCTTACGGCAACTTGGGCAGAGGTAGGATCACCAAGCTTCTGAGTATCGCCGGCGGATTTCACGAAGTCGGGTTTACCATGAACACGAAGTCGAAATCCAAAAAAGCGATGTACTTTCGTGTCCTGAAGCAGCGTGGAAAGCTTGCCCCTGGTGTCTATGAGAGGGTGATGGGCGACGAGGAAGCCGGTCGGACCGGGCGTTTTCTCATCGCGAGCGCACTCGTCAAGAAAGAGCGAATGAAAGGGGGGATGAAGGACCTCAGGTCGCGCACCAAGGCCATGTACCCTCGTGGCGTCAAGCAGATGGTGTTTTTCGCCCCAAAGAAACCGAAGTACACCATGCGCCTCGACTTCTACGGTATCGGGCAGAAGGTTGTAGACGCTCACCTAAGAGACGATATGGGCACATCCATCCAGGCCGAGATTGAGCGCGAGATGGCATATCGCAGCCGCCATGGGGCTAAGTGATGGCGCACTCCCCTTTCCCCCTCTTCTCGGATGGCCATCCAGAATCATTAGGTCATGGGTGTCGCGCGAGCCGCCTCATTAGAATCGCGGGTCCTTCCCGGCACTTCCCCTTACGAGGGTAGTTCGACCCCCTGTGTTTGGGTCCATTTAGAATCTGCTTTGGCACTGTAATAATGAAATTTTCACTGGTTTTTTATCGAGGGCATTTTTATGCAGCAACTTCAATACGATACGGAGCACCCGCAAAAGTCGGCCGCAGCTAAAGCGAGCGCGGGGTTTCATCCTGGCAAGGTGGCGTGGTCCGAGTCCGCGCACTGGATGATCGACCAGCTTCACACAGACGGCAAACGCTGCCCCCATTGCGGCGTCGAGATAGTCGACGAGGCGCGGCTGCGACGGTGGTATCAGGTCGAGAGGATAAAGTGTTCCTCCACCGAGTGCGGCCGCTTCTACACTTCCACGACGAATACCGAACTGAGCGGTTCCACCCTCGATCCGCGCGAGCTGTATCTGCTCAAATGCCTCATCGAATGGGGAGTTTCCCCGACCACGATCATAACCATCATCCCGGTCAACAAGGAAACGGTCGGGCGCTGGGTAAAGCGCTTCCAGGCAATGGAGCAGCTCAGTGCCTGAGTCAGAAGCGCCGCAGACAAAGTCAGATATCCGCGCCCAGGTAGAGGCCCGTCGGCAAGCAGAGGAGCATGCCCTCGGCCCCATACCCGACACCGCTCTCGATGATGGCCCGCCGGCGATCACTCCTGATTTCGTCAAGCAGTGCCTGGACGATAACGAGACGGGTGACGGGGTTCTGTACGCAACGCTGATGCGGGATAAATTCGTCTATGTCAAGAACCGGGAAAAGCGTCCCTGGATGGTCTGGCGCAAACACCACTGGGACATCGACAAGATGGGCGAACACATCGTCGCCGTGGGCAAGGTGGTGGATATGTATAGGAAAGCGGCCGAGGACCTCGCCGACCCGATCATCCGCGAGCGGGAGCTGCTTGCCGCTGCCAACAGCAGAGTCAAAGCCGCCAACAATCGCGCCAAAGAACAGGGGAAGCTGAAAGATCCCGACCTGGCAGCGGTTGCAGAAATCGACGCCGAAGGAAAGCAGGCCGAGCTGGAGGCCGATCAGCACTTGGCCGCCTACAAAACCCTCCAGCGCGAGAAGCGAAAGTACATGGAGCGGGCCACCAGGCTGCAAGCCAAGCCCGGCGCCGAGAAGTGCGTATGGTGGGCGCACCACATCGACAACCCGCTCGCCATCGACGGCGACGAGATCGACCAAAAACGGATGCTGCTTCCCTGTCCCAATGGCGTGATTGACTGCACCACCGGGAAGCTTCACCCCGGCAAGCCAGGCGACTACCTGCTCAGGGCGATCCCCATCGAGTACCCCGAGCACCTGGGATGGGAGGCGATCCGGAACTACCTGGAAACCGGCGAGGGTTTCTGGTGGCCCGAGTGGAGCGATTTTGTAGACCGACTGGTTGCTCCGCTGCCGTCGGCAGAGGTCGACCGCGAAGTCATCCTTTGCCTTCAGAAGCTCCTGGGCAACTCCATCACCGGCGACGTCTCGCTGCACAAGATTGTCATAGTTGTCGGCGACGGCCGCAACGGCAAGGGCGTCATGTTCCGAACCGTCCAGGCCATCCTCGGCGGACTGGCCTGGAAGATAAAGGCCGAGCTCCTCCTGGATCAGAAGCAAGCCATGTCCACCGCCGGCCCCTCGCCCCAGCTCATGGCCCTGCGCTTCAAACGCCTGGTGGTTGCCAGCGAGACTGATAAGCACCGCTACATCTCGGCATCGCTGGTCAAGGACTTCTCCGGCGGCGACACCATCAACGCCCGGGACATGTTCGGCATCGACGAGGAAAACATCGATCCGACCTGGCATCTCTGGATGCAGACAAACAACATCCCCGGCGGCCTGATGAAGGAGTTTTCTCTTCGTCAGCGCCTGGTGCTCTTCACCTTCCCGTACATGTATGTCGACGACGTCGCCCTCGAGGCGCGCAAGGCACCGCACAACGCGCAATGGTTCAGGGAAAAGGATGATGGGCTGGAGAAGCGCATCAATAAAGGCCTTGAGTGCGTGCTGCTCTGGCTGCTCCGCGGAGCGCTCCTTGCGCAGCGCGACGGGGTATCCGTTCCGGCCAAGATCCGGGCAGACATGGAGGAGCTGCAGGTTCTCGAGGATAACATCGAACAGTACCTCCGGAACTGCACCCTTCAGGACTGGGATCCCGAGCGAGAATACGAGATCGGGGACCTGGTGAACCGGCTCGACCCCAAAGACCCCGATCACGGGGTTGGTCGCATGTATTCTGCCCGGGAAGCGCTCCCCGCCGGCATGGATCCGGCTGAGCGTTATGACCTGTGGACCGATCAAGGGCACGGCCTGGACCCCGATGCCGTCACACCGTTCAAAACGTTCTACGCCGGCTTCAAGGCTTGGTACGAGGAAAACATCAACGATAAAAAAGACAAGGCCCCGAGCTCCAAAAGCGTCTCCGCGGACATGCGCAAAAAGGGGTACAAAATCGAATCAAAGGGTGGCCAGACTAAGATCTACGCGGACATACGGATCTTTACCGCGTGATCAAGACCATCCCCTTTTTTCCTGGCTCGATAAAACCAAGGGGGGCGGGGCCAAGATCATATGATGATCTGGAAAACGGGCTTTTTATCGTCATCATGGTTGCAACTTACTGCCGCTATTACGTAAAAGGCCCGAATATGATCATATGATGATTTTTCCCGCCCGCACACACGGGAGCAACATCTAAATATGTGCGAGGGCTTTAGAGCCCTAAAAATTTTTCTCAAGTTTTATACCCTTTTTACTTTATTTCATCATTTCATCATAAATAGGCAAAAAGTTAAAAGGTATTAGATAGTTGAAAACAAGATGTCCAAATTTTCGCCGTTTTTAAGATCATCATATCATCTTGGTACAGCTAATGACGTTACTCGAACTGATCAAAGACAAGCCCGGGCACCAGAAGCAAAGCGCCAACACGTGGGAGGGGCCCTGTCCCAAGTGCGGCAGCGCCTGGCGCTTCATCGTCTGGATACACAAAGACATCTTCAAATGCCTGGACTGCGACTTCAAGGGCGACCTGATCAAATATCTGCGCGAAGTTGAGGGTTACAGCTGCCGCGAGGCGTTTCTGGCCGCAGGCAAAGACTGCGCCGCCACCGACTGCTCCGCCTATCAGAAGTGCAAAGGGAATACGGCGACGCGCAGGAATAAAATGGCAAGGGCAAAGGCGCCAGCCGCGAAGTCCGGCGATGATTGGCAGCCCCGCCTCGCCGAAGATCCTCCATCAGCATGGGTACAAAAGGGGACCGAATTCGTTGTATGGGCACACGAGCAGCTGCTCGCCGCCCCGGATCAGCTTCAGTACCTGGCTTCGCGTGGCCTGCCTCTGACCCGGATTATCAAATATCGGCTGGGGCTCAACCCGGGTGCGGTCTCCAAAGGGAAACTCGGTCCGCTTTTCAAAAATCGGCTTGCATGGGGTCTGGAAAATAAGCGCAGCGATGACGACAGCCGCTCGATTACCGTGATGCCTATTCAGCGAGGGATCATAATCCCCTCCTTCCGTGGCGCCGATCTCTACCGAATCCGGATCCGGCGCCTTGACGAGGACCTGGCCGAGTATCCGCAAGACCAGAAGCCGCCGAAATACATCTTTCTCGAGGGCTCAGGCAAGGGTTTGGTGATCCGCAACCCGGACGCAAAGGCTTTCCTGGTGGTGGAAAGCGATTTGTGCGACCTCCTGGTCGACTCGCTCGCCGGCGACCTTGTTTGCTCCGTGGCTCTCACCTCCTGCGCGATCAGGCCGGATGCCGCGTCAGTCGCACCGCTTGCTGGTGCGATATGTATCCTGAACGCGCTGGACTTCGACCCGCGGGTTAACACGACCACCGGAAATTATGAAAACCCCGGCGGCCAGAACGCCAGATGGTGGCAAAAGCACTTCCCGCGCTCCGAGCGCTGGCCGCCACCGGTCGGCAAAGACCCGGGCGACGCCTGGAAGGCCGGGATCAATATCAGGGAGTGGGTCATCTCCGGTCTGCCGATTTCCCTGCAGCCGCGCCAGCACGGCCAGGCGAATACAAACAGGACCAATCGGGAGGCAGGCGTGGAATTCAACAGAGACAGAGCATGGCAGCGCATAAAGGACGCCCGCAGCAGGATCGCTTCCACATGCCCCTCCGGTGCGCTGGAGTGGCTGCAGAAGCAGACGGAGATCAAAGGCCATCTCAGCAGTGCCGAGGCCGCGGTAGATCAGGCGTTTCTTGCCGCCAACGAGGATAAGCTGGTGCCGGCCTTAGAGAAGTGGATCAAGTGGCACGAACGGGCCTGGGAGGTCTTCGAAGCCCTGCCGCCGGTGATCGAAATAGACGAGAAAACTATGAATTCGGGAGGATCTAACGCATGACCAAAAACACGAACAATCAGCAAGGGGCGCCTGAAGTCAGATTCGAGCAGCTCCCCCTGAACCAGCTCTCCCTGAACGACTACAACGCCCGCCACTTTGAGGAGAACATGACCGTCCAGCGCCGTGCCCGCTTCGCCGAACTCGTGGACTCCGTGAGCGTCAAGGGGATAAAGGTTCCTCTCCTGGTCCGCCCGCTCCCCGATGCCGACCGCTTCGAGGTAATCGCAGGGGAGCGCCGCTACCGCGCAGCCCTCCAGGTCTGCAACATCCTGGGCCAGCATCCGGAGCAGTACCTGGTCCCCTGCATGGTATACGACGTGGATGAAGTCGAGGCATTCGACACCATGCTGATCGAAAACCTGCAGCGCGAGGATCTGACGCCTTTCGAAACCGCGCAGGCCTTCCAGGCATACCTGCAGCGCCACGGCAACACCCCCGACTCGGTCACCGAGCTTTCCGCCCGCACCGGCATCCCCCCGCATGCCATTCGCCGGCAGGTGCGCATCCTGGAGCTCCCGCCCGAAGTGCTCGTTTCCTGGAAGGCCGGCTCTCTCACACAGTCGCACGCGGAGCTCCTCACTCGCGTCGGCGATCGGGACCAGATTATCGAACTCGTCACCAACTGCCTGCGCCTCAAGTTGACCGTGAGGGAGTTGGCCGAGCGGATCGGCTCCATCTCCCTCGATCTTGAGCGCGCCGCCTTCGACAAGTCCGAGTGCCAGACCTGCCCGTACAACACCAGCGTCCAGAGCAGCCTTTTCGCCGATCTCACACCGGCCGGCAAATGCGGCAACGCCGCCTGCTTCGAGCGGCTACAGCGGGCCTACTTCACCGCGAACTGGGAGCGCAGCAAGGCCTGCGAGCGCTTCGGCACCCTGGGCTATCGCTTCGGTCACCGGCTGCCACAGGAGCACCGCCTACTCCCACCACCTGCGCAGACATCCGGCCGTTGCCTCGAGTGCGACCAATTCGTCTCCGTGCTGCGCCTGACCGGCGCCATCATCTCCGGCTACGAGCGGACCTGCCTGGGCCCACGCGCTTGCTTCGAGCCGCTTTACTGTGAAGCGCCGGAAACGCAGGTGCTGGAAACCGCCATGCCAAAGCAGGAGCAGAACGAGCAGCCTGGAGAGCAGCTCCAGGACCCGCCGCCCCCTGCCAAAGAGCCCGCGTCCAAGCCCGCAAAGGCCAAGGGAACACCTCCAGCGGAGACCGGCCCGGTATTCTCCCTCCTGCGCGGCGAGAAGTTCCGGGAACTGTTTTTCAAAGAGGCGATCCCTGACGCCGTGATGGGCACCCCGAACGCCTCCCCGCGGGTCAAGCCTTTCCTGGTGCTCGCTATGGCCCTCGCCTCTACCGCAGCGCGGACCCGGCTTTGCGTAGCACTCGGCATCGAGCAGTCCTCCAAGCAGGAGCAGCTCGCCGAGAAGATATTCGAGATCCCCGCCGACGATGTCCTTGACGAGCTGCAGGCGATGGCGCTCGCACAGGTGATGGACTCCTCCACCACGCCGGCGGTGCGGCGCCTGGTCGCCGAGCGCTTCAACGTCGACCTCGCCAAGGAGTGGACCATTGGCAAGGAGTACCTGGAGGCCCTCGACAAGAGCGAGATCGTCCGCATCGGGGAGGAGCCCGGCGTCCAGATCTGGCAGGACGAGCAGGTGAAGGCCTACAAACAGCAGCATTTCAAAGGGAAGGCACTCATGGCGCTCAAGAAGGAGGACCTCGTCGACCTGATCCTGAAGAGCAGCGCCGAACTCGTCGGCCGCGTTCCGGCCGAAGTGCTCGGCGAGCGCAAGGGGTAAACCATGGGAATCTCCGTCATCACAGAGCGCATCAGTTCCAGTATCGCCGCCGGCTGCCTGCGCCCGTTCCCCGCTGTCTCCACATTCAAGCCGCTCGAAAAGCTGTCCGACCTGCTGCATTCTTTCGAGGAGATGTTTCCGGGAATAGTACTTGACGTGAGAGGTGATTCTCCGGCCGATTACAAGTGGCCCTGCATGAAGTTCACCCCGCAGCGGCGCCGGAGCTCTCGCCCGCTCCCGGCACCGGCACGGCTGGTGCCGATGCCGAGGCCGGGCTATAGACCCGGTCTATTCCTATCCATCCAGGCTGTCTGGGAATGGTACCAGGAGAAGGGGCATGCCACTCCGGAGCTCCTCGACCAAGGGCTCAGCAGTGACTCCCTTCAGACATTTCTGGAGCCCCTGCTGCAGACGGCGGGCAACTATTGGCCGCTGGGCTGCGGACTAGAGGATATCGGGTGCCTCTGCCCCATTGAGGAAATGGAAGGGTTCAACCTTATGCTGCCATTTTACTCATACGAAGACGATTGCGCGGGGATGGTCGAGGCCTTCATCAGCGGGCCGGTAAGCCTCGCCTCGCACCTTTCGTACCTGTATGAATCCAAGCCAGACGGCGCGGACTCCATAGAGCTGCCGGTCCCTGACGACAAGCTGATCGCCGAAGTGGGCTGGAGCGGTTTGACCAAGCATTTCGCCAGGTTCCAGGGACGTAAATCCGTCGACCTGGTATCCCTGGAGAACTTCTGGGAGACATACTTCGGAGAAGTGGTCGCCAATTTCCCGGAACACGCATCAGTCGAGTACGCGATCATTAGCGGCAATGGTGGCCAGGAAAACGAAGTCTGGATCCACAAGAAGGCCGATATTGACTTCTGCTTCGCCTACGCGGAGGCCTATTACAAACTGATGGGCGACTTTCCTGATCCGTCCTGTTTCGATTATAACGAAGGCGGCGCCGCCGAAACGTTCATCCACGAGATGTGTGAAGCCTGGCGCAAGGACAACCGCAAGCGCCCGGTAAAATGGGTGAGCCCTAAAACCAAAACCTTGATGCAGATGATGAGGAGAGGCGAGCTATGAGCCCAACGTCCAACGTGCAAAAGCAGCTATATGGCATCGGAATTTTCGAGGAGGAGATCATCCTTTCCGATTTCACAGGAGATGGCGAGAAGCGCTTTGCCGTCTCCCGTGAACAGCTCATGGCGTTTTGCCGCTCCGAGGTCACATTTCGGCCTTTCCCGGGCCTGCTCTGGATGAAGACTGACGGCGCCACGAATACCTACCTGTTGCAGCTCCCGGCCGCCCAGCGCACTATCCTGTACCGCATGGGTAAGAAGCTCACCGCCAAACGACTGCACCTCCCTCCCCTGGCTGTCGAGGCTAAGTTCTCTGCCGACCGCACGATAAGCGGGATCAACCTGTGGGGGCTTGCCAGGGGCACGCTGAAAAGCGACTCGGTCCTATACGAGCTACCACTGCCAAACCTTAACGGGAGCAGGCTTTGCCTCGGCAGCACGGAAAAGGCTTCAGACAGCGATATCCGCTCGGCAGTGGAGAAAACGATCTTCGACACCCCCTTCAACCACCACAACTACCTGGTAGGCACGTCCAACCTACCGTTTCACGAGTACGTCAAGAAGCACAAAGGCCGCGTACCCCTGAGCTCGCTCAAGCGCATCGGGATCGGCTGTGACATCCTAGGAGGTGCGCAATGAGTCCGAACCGCAAGCGGCATCTCGCACCGCAGTTTCGCCGGGTCGTCATCGTAGGCACCGGCGGCACCGGCAGCTACCTCGCCCAGGGGCTCGCCAAGCTGGTCGCAGGGTACCGCCTCCAGGTCGGAGTGACCCTGATCGACCCGGATGAAATTGAAGAGAAAAACTGCAGCCGGCAGAACTTCCACGCTTACGAGATCGGGCAGCCGAAAGCCGAGGCGCTTGCGTTCCGACTCAACCAGCAGTACGGACTTTCATTTGCCGCGGTCGTCGGTAAAGGAGAAGAGTTCCTCGGCTATAACACCAACGGCACCCGGAATGGCAACAGCGCCACAGCTGTCGGTAAAAGGCGCCCAGATATGGGACGGTTGGTGGTGACCTGCGTCGACTCCGTCGAGGCCCGCAAGCCGTACCGTGAATGCGGGCCATGGCTCGATCTCGGCAATGGGGTCGACACCGGACAGGCGCTCTACGGGATTACCGCCGACAAGGAAGCGATCGCCCTAGAATTGCAGTCCTGGGATAAGACGCCGCAGGTCGGCTTCCTCCCCAACCCTTACCTGCTGGCCGGCATGGCGAAGCTCAAGAGTCCCAAGAAGAAAGCCCCCAGCTGCGCCGACACCCCCTTCGCCGAACAGGGAGTCTTCGCCAACGAGTGGGCGGCCGCCGCAGGCCTCGCGATCCTCCACCAATTGCTGGTCAAGGGGCAGGTGACCACGCCGGCCATCTATTTCGATACCTCGAACGGGCGCATGGCGCCGCAGTTCATAACCAAAGACTACCTCAAAGGAGCATAACCCATGTCCGAAAAAAGAGTGCAGGTTGCCTACCACTTCAAGATCGATCCCGCCCAGATGATACCGGGTGCCGTCCGGATCCCCGAGACCATCACCAGGACCATAGCCGTCGGTGACGAACTTAAGACCGAAAAAGTCAGCTCGTCGTGCCTCTCACCTTCCGATCGCGCGGCACTTACCGCCGAGATCAACAGTCAGACCGTCGAGGCCAACCGGGTGGCCCAGCCCGCCGACTCCGCGCCGGCTCTGGAACAACCGACCGGGCCGGCCGCCCTTGCCGAAACCGGGGAAGAATTAGAGGCGTTCTGAACGTCATAAGGAGAGCATCGATGAAGCAGAAAACGGACATCACCATCAAATTCGAGGGCCGCACCTACGACGTCCCTGTCGGTTTCACCGCCGAGGAGTTCGTCGACTCGCTGGCATCCACCAACCCGAAAGCAGTCGGCGCCAAGCTGATCAAGGATGGCGCCGGCGCCTACACCCTCAAGCCGCAGTACCAAGACAAGGGGTGATCGTGAGCGACTGCAGCGGCTACACCAGCATGGCTGAGGAATTTGCCGGCACAGACTACGCACCCGCCCGGCTTTCCTATTTCGGGGGCGTGTTTTTAAAAGAGTACACCGCCGCCCTGTCAAAACATACCCCGGAGGAATGGGCCGCCTTCGAACGTTGGGAGATGCATCAGTGCCTCGAGCGCGAAGTCGGCGAGCTCAAGCGCGCCCTGTGGTGCAACGAGATGGACGGCGAGCACGGCATCATCCGCGAAGCCGTCCATGTCCAGGTGGTGGCGCAACGCATCATGGACGAAATGCTCAGGAGGCATCGCTAGACCATGGCAGCCCCAGACCTCGAAAAACTGAAGGCCCGCGTCTCGGGCCAGGACTTGGAGGAACTTGACCTGGCTTGCGACGGGAAAACCTCGGCCATGAAGGCGTACAAGGACCGGGCCGGCAAGGAGACCAAGGCGGATTATGACGCGGCCCGGGACCTTTACCAGGAGACCCTCGAAAGGCTCTGGCGCGAGCACTTCCCGGAAGAGGCGCCGGCTCCGGAGGGCGAGCGCTTCAGGAACCGCAAGCAAGCCTTCGACTGGCTCA
Source organism: Geobacter sp. (assembly GCA_003499925.1). Taxonomy (GTDB): domain Bacteria; phylum Desulfobacterota; class Desulfuromonadia; order Geobacterales; family Geobacteraceae; genus Geomonas. Next base: position 34,508 of record DNRQ01000195.1, on the reverse strand, counting down.
AGGCGCAGGGATACAAGGTCAGCCAGGGTAAATTCTATGGCGACTGCGAAGCCGGGAGCCCCACCGTCCATAAGGACGGCTCCGTCTCTCGCTACCACGTGATGCAATACGGCCAGCAGCTTGACGTGGAGCGCAAGGGGTCGGACCAGGACAATCAGAAATCCGACGAGGCCGACCTGCGCAAGAGGATCGCCGAAGCGGAGATCGCGGAGCGCAAAAACGACAGGGAAAAAAGGCAGATGGATTCGGAGTGGCTGCATCGCGCCGACGCCATGGTCCAGATGGCCGCCATAATGGGGAAAACGCGTGCCGCGCTGCGTCGGCGCTTTTACACCGGCTACCAGGAAGTCATCAAGAAATGCGCCGGCGACCACGCCCGCGGCAACGAGGTCTATGAGTACCTGGACAACATGCTGCGCCAGGCCTTTAACGAGGTCGCCGGCAACGGAAAAATCGAAGGCACGTTAATCAAACACAAGGCGAACGATGCAGATACTGCAGCATGAAATAGAGATCCCTCCCTTCCTCCTGGATGCGACAATCGACATGCTCGATGGCAAGGAAGTGAGCTTCGCCCTCCCGTCGCAGATCCGGGCTGCGATGCAGACGCCGGAGAAGATATCGGTGTCCGAGTGCGCCGGGAGATACCGCACCGTCACAGCGGTCGACGCGATGCCCGGCCCCTGGCGCAACGATCTCATGCCGCATACCGTCCAGCCCATGGACAGCTACGCCCGTCCCTGGGTCAAGGAGATCTGGCTTTGCTGGCCCGAACGCGCCGCCAAAACCAACGTCATGCTCAACTGCCTGGCCTGGACGAAGCTCTACGACTCCGGCAACGCGTTCTGGCTGGATCCCGCGGAGGACGACACCGGGAAGAACGTAAAGACCAAGATCATTCCCATGTTCAGGGATTCGGAAAAACTCTGCGACTGTCTGTCCTCCCGCGCCGACGACACCGGCAAGGGACTGATAGCCTTCCATGACGGCACCTTCCTTTTCCCGGCCCATGCCAATAGCGCCCGCTCCATGGCCAACTTCTTCGGGCTGCACAACTTCGGCAACGAGGTCGACAAGTTCCCGATGATGACCGGCGCCGAAACCAACCCGATCAACCTGATCAGGAAGCGCGGCCGCGACGTCCCCGGCTCCAAATACATGTTCAGCTCCACCCCCGCCGGACGTCATATCTACAAGGGGACCCTTGCATGCCGCCAGGTCTGGGAGCTGCGCAGCAAGTGCCCGCACTGTGACGCCTACATCCTCATGGATGATGAGCATATAGTTATCCCCGAGGGGGCAACTCCGGACCAGGCAGAGAATGGAGAGGTGGAGCTCGGTTACACCTGTAATGCCTGTGGCAACCACTGGGACGATCAGGATCGCCAAGAATCGTTTCTGCAGGGTCAATGGTTCTGCATCAAGGGGGAGGACAGCAAGCGTCCGCGGACCATAGGCTTTCACGCCTCCGCCCTTCCCTTCCCCATGGTTCCCCTGACAGAGTACTGCGCGAAGTTCCTCAGGAGCAAGACCGGCGATCTGTCGGACAAGGTGGACTACGCCCACGGTTACCGCGTCGAAGACTTCAAGGCCGAGATCTCCGACCGTAAAGAAGATGACATTCTTCGGCTCCGCGATCAGCGCGCCGCCGGGACCTTCCCTGTAGTGGCCGATGCCCTGGAAATTTCCATAGACACCCAGGATCACGGTTTCTGGTATCGAATCCGGGCCTGGCAGTACGGACTATCCCTGACGAGTTGGCTGGTAAAAGCCGGATATGTCACCAGTAGCAGCCCGGACGACTTCACCGCCCTGGACACCCTGCTGGCATCCGAATTTCCCGACGAAAACGGTGAGCCGCACCGGATCATGGCCGGGATCATCGACGCCATGGGACATCGGACCGCCGAGGTGTACGCCTGGTGTCGCCGAACCGGGATACTTGCTGCGGCCGGCGCGCCCGGTCGAAAGACCCAGCCAATCACCGTCAGCCGGATCGACCGTTTCCCCGGCAATGGCCGCCCCATCCCCGGGGGCCTGTCCCTGTACAGCATCGACACCCACTACCACAAGGACCTGCTGGCCAACAAGCTGCTCATTGACCCCACCGACCCCGGCGCCTTCATTTTACACAGCGGCTACACCTATGACCAGGTCAGGGCACTGGAGCGGGATCCGTCCCAGAAACTTGGCCACAACCTTGGCGACTACTCCCGACAGATGTGCGTAGAGGCACGCGATGACCGGGGGCTGTGGCAGTGCGGCGAAGGCAAGGCGAACCATTTGTGGGACTGCGAATCGAACGGCCTGGCTCTGGTCATGTGGCTCGGCTGGCAAAACGCCATCAGCGAGAAAAACAATCCTGCACCCTCGACACCGAAGAACAATCCCCAGGCCGCGGCCTCCGTCAACAGCCGCCCGGGATGGTTCAACAACCGCTAGGAGCCTGTTATGCAACATTTGCCTAAAAAAGAGGAGCTGCTCACCGTCAAGGAGATCTGGCAGGAGCTGGACCAGAAGATCTCGCTGCGCCAGATTTACAATCTCATCGAGCGCGGGGATCTTGCGCCGGCCTTTCGCTTCGCCGGGATCCGCGGTACCTGTGTCCCGAAACAAGCGGTCATAATTTACAAAAACCGCTGTCTAGTGGATATAGAGGTCTAAATGGTCGAAGCTTTAAAGACCGAACGGTTTCAAGCCGTGCGGGGCTTGTCCGCACGAGCGCCTAAGTCAGGCGCATAACATGGAAGGAGAAAGATATGCCGAAGATGAGAGCAAAAATGAGAGTTATACACACCAAGAAGCACTCGGACACTTGCGAAGAGTTAGAGTTCTCTGCTGTGTGCAAGAACAATGGCTACCCTGCAGACGGAAGTGACGAGAACAATTCGTTTGCCATGTGGACCCCTTCGGCAACGCTGAAGATGTCCATTACCAATCCGGCTCTGGTGGGCGAGTTCATTGCTGGGCAGACCTTTTACGTCGATTTCACCCTGGCTGAGTAGAAGACTGATAGCGGTGAGGCGTGGGGCTGCGGCCTGGTGGCACGCTGAAAGTCTCGGGAAGCATCGAGGCAAACGGACAGGTGTGGGACTAGCCGAGAGGAGTCCGGTAGAGGTTCGAATCCTCCCACCGCTAATTTGAAAGCTGTATGTATTTTAATCCTGGTTGGGAGAAGTTGCCCGCCTAACTCCTAATTAAACCCTGGAGGGGGATGAGATGTGTAGAAAATCGCTAACCATGGCTGATGTCGCTGACATAATCGAAACGAACCCCAAGCAGATAGGCTTTCCGTTGTGTCTCTTGGATGCCAAAGAGCTTGTAGCCGAGCACAAAGCATTGCTGACCCAGATTGCTCAGCTTCAATCCCTTGTTCCTCACTCTGGTGACGGCTCTTGTGAGTGGTGCGGATTTGGTCCGGCCCCTCCGGTAAATCTCTGTGAAGAGTGCGGAGGTCCGAAGACAGGGGCGGTGCCCGCGTGGCCGATCAAAGGTGTGCGCGTTGAGGGCGACAAGGTGATTATCCTGGTGAAGGGCGGCAATGACGCAGCACGGCGGCTGTGCGGCGAGATCCTTGCTCTGGCAGAGGCGGTGCGGCCACCGAAACGAAATGACCATGATCCTAACGGAGACATCAGCCCATAGGTGGCGGTTTAACGGTTTGGAGTTCTGGCCGAAATTTAGGAGGTGGACGGTGGAACTAGCAACGGTTTTAGGTGATGGGCTCAATAAGGGCAAGTTCTGGACGGACGCCTGGAGTCTTGTTGAGGGCTGCACTCCGGTTTCTCCTGGTTGCGCTAACTGCTGGCTGGCGGGTATGGAGAACAGGTTTCACGGCCAGACAAGGGGGAATGATCAAGGCGACAAGCGGATACTGACAAAGGAGGGTAAGTTCAGCGGTTTGGTTTTTAGCCGAGAGGACCGGCTTAGCTTTCCCCTCAAGAAAAGAAACCCCCGCGTGTATGCCATCTGGAGTGACCTGTTTCACGGCGAAGTCTCAGACATTTTTCAGGACCAGGCCATCGCCGTGATGGGTGCGGCGCAACGGCACCATTTCATCATCGTCACCAAGCGGCCCGAGGTTGCAGTTGCCTATTTCGAAAGCCGTGAATTCAGGAAGAAGGACGGTGCAAACTGGCCCAACGTCACCATCCTGGTCACGATGGAGGATCAGCAGCGCGCCGACGAACGGGCACCGTACGCAATGCAGCTGGCCGCGCAGGGTTGGCGCGTGGGCGCGCTCTGCGAGCCGCTGCTGGGGCCGGTGGATCTAACCCGCATCTACCAGCATGGAACCACTGAGGGTGGCGGTAGCTGGGGTAGCTGGGAAAGCGCTCTCAATGGAAAGACCCCTGATATATGGGGAGGAGGGCCTGACATCGAGGGCGGCCCCCGCCTTTCCTGGGTGATAACCGGCGGCGAGTCCGGCGCCAGTGCTCGGCCGGTCCATCCCGATTGGGTCCGCTCTCTCCGAGACCAGGCGCAGGCGGCGGGCATCCCCTTTATGTTCAAACAGTGGGGTGAGTGGGCACCTTATGACGGTGGCCCGGAGGTGGACGATGATCCCGAGCAGACAAAATTCCTCACGATGGAATGGCGGGAGGACCAGTGGGAAGATGTGGGGTATCCGGGTTGGAGCGATTTCGCAGACTATGTAGATTCTAACCATTGCACCGCACGAGTGGGCAAGAGAAAGGCTGGCCGATCCCTGGACGGTCGTGAATGGCTGGAACTGCCAGCAACATAACGGTTTGGAGCCCAGCCACCGGCTGCGGCGACTGGTTAGGGCAGCAGAACGAAAAAAGCCCCTCGGAGTGAGGGGCGGGAGTTACTGGGATGATCGGCAATGCTCAACGAGGATCGTGCGGCAGTAGGTGGAGAGGGGCAGCCCCTTCTGGTCGGCTTCAGCCTGGAGCTGCTCCTTCACGTCGGGGGGGAGCCGCACGGGGACGTTATCGCCGAGCGGAGTTTCAGATTTCTTCCGGCCCATTATGGAGACTCCTTCGTTGCGATGATGTGCGGCCAGTCGTCGCCGTCCTCGGAGTGAACAACACAGGCGTTTTGAATTTCATTTGCTGCGCAGAGGTTTTTCTGGGATTCGGCCCATTTCGCACCACGGTTGCCAGGCATACCGAGATCGGTGTCGGAGTACCCCTCGAAAGCTACCAAATCGTAGCCAAGAGCGTGAGCTGCGCGAATTACTTCACCTTCCGTCTGTCCGATTGCGGGTCTGATCTGGGTGTAAAACACGGGTTTCAACATGGTATTGCCTCCTGCCCGGTTTAGCCGCCGGGCTCGGCGGGTAGGGTTATATGATCTCGTAGCCTTCGATGGTCCAGTCCAGGTTGCCAAGGTCCTCGCAACCGTCAAGGTCTTCCGGCTCCTGGTAGTAGTAGGCCACCAGTACGCAGTCATCGCCGTCTTTGTCGGTGCATTTTACGGAGGCCGAGAACTCGACACCGGTATCTCCATCAGTCTGCACGCGGCTTGTGTAGTCGCAGTTGTCAGCCTCAACTTTAGCAACTGCCGCTTCGCCTACCACTGCTACTGCTTGCTCTCTAGTCAGGTTGCCTTTTCTCATGGTGTAGCCTCCCTTGGGTTTGTTTGCATCCGATGAGTAGATAATATCAAAGACCGGAATTGTTGTCAATAATAAATTTACAGAAATAAACAAAAAGATGAAATATTTTTACCCGACTCTGACCACGGTGGCAGAGCGGCCTAACGAATTTAGCTCACCATAAGGTGGAGCGGGTGTTAAACCCGCAAGGGGGGGAGGATGGACTGGACGGCGACACTTCGCACCATCGCGCTGCTGTTGGGAATCCTTGTCTCATACCGGCATCTCAAAAAAAAAGAATATCCTGAAGCGTTCTATTTCTTGATTATCGCGGCAATGGTGCAATTTAGCTGAGGGTTAAACCCTAGGGAGGGACAATGGATTTAGCAGAAAAGGACGCGTATATTGCAAAGCACTTGATGAAGTTGGAGCCTGGCACGCTCCGGTTTATGGTGGCGGATCTGACATCCGAGGTGCTTCGTCTGACAGTGGAGACTCATGACATGCAAGCCAAATGCACCCTGCTCGCATCTTGGAACGATCAACGCGCCGAACTGGAGCGGCTGACGGCTGCGCTGCAACAAATAATTGCCGCTGGTGAAAGCGGGAGCAATTATCCCCAAGACGGTCGTATGTTTGACATAGCCAAGGATGCTTTGGCAGAGGCGGCGCAACCTACCGCGCAGTGTCAAAACCCGGCATGTGGGGCAATTTATAGCGGGGATCATGAGTGCGACCCGTGGGATAAGGCAGAGGCGGTGCGGCCATTAGGGAAAGATCCAGGCGTACAAGGGTACTGAGCGGTTTAACGAATTTAGCTGTGCCGACAGGCACGAGCGGGTGTTAAACCCGCAAGGAGGGGAGGGTGGATAAGGCAAAGCAGAGAGAGACGTCATGGACCGACATACAGCGCAGGCAATCGGCAGGCAAAGCGCTGTTCCTCGGTGATACCAAATGGCTATTCGCAGAGGTGGTGTTGCTCCGCGAAGAACTGTTTTACCTGAAAGCTTGTTCGGAGCAGAACAACCGAGAAACGAATGAGCAGCGGGAGAAGGTAAAACGTCTTCGTGCAGCTCTGGCAGCGGCGGAGAATGTACTGGCACGGATCGCGCTGGAACCTGCCTTTGTCGCAGAGTGCTGTCCTGGGGTGCAGCGCATCCGCTACGTTGTAGGTTCTGACGTAAAAGATACAGCACTGGAAGGGGCTCAACATGCCAAGGCTGCTCTGGCAGAGGCGGTGCGGCCATGAGAGAAACCGTCATCTGCAATCAGGCGCATGTCTGTAAAAAAGAGCCGTGCCATCACAAGATTCCGCACGAGCACAACTGTGCCAACCCTGCACCGTGCGCCGATTTTCTGTTCACCGCTGGCAAAACCCCCGACAAGTGCATTGTCCCCGTTTCGGTGTGCGTAACTGTAAGCACTGACGGGCATTACCACATATCTCGGCGTGAATGGTGCAATTGCTGCGGCGGCCGGGGTTACACGGATCACTTAGAGAGCCATAAGGCGGTTTAACGGTTTTTAGCTGACGGCTTTGCCGTCGAGCGCCTGGTTAGGCGCAAGGAGGAAGCGGATGAAGGTTGAAACGCTGCAACAATTCTGCTGGGCTGGTGATGTTGATAACCACCTCAAAATGCAGAAGCCTTGGTCGGTGGGTGAGTTCACTTTTGCCACCAACGGGCATCTTCTGATCAAGGTCCCCCGCCTCGCCGACGTGGCCGAGATCGTGAACCCGATTGACATTGCAAATGGGTGGCCGAAATCTGAGCCTTCTGCCTGGCTCGATATCCCAACCTGTGAAGCCCCTGCACCCGTTGTCTGCCAGAAGTGCAACGGCAAGAAGGCTGGACAGGGGGCCTGCCCTGAATGTGGCGGGGACGGTGAGGTCGAATTCTCGAACATTTACAACACCTACACCGTGGACTGCGCGACCTGCGACGGGGAAGGTGAAGAACTGGAATGTTCAACCTGCGACGGAACTGGCACGGTAGAGGTAATTGAAGGGGTTGCAGTCGGCTGCTCCGGTTTTTCAAAAAAGTATCTGGCTTTACTTGCAACATTGCCGAACTGCCAGATCGGACCCGTTGACCAGTGTGGGCCGGCATGGTTCCGGTTTGATGGCGGGGAAGGTGCAATTTGCCCTGTACGGCCGGGTGTGTACTAGCCCTGCCTAACGATTTGCGGGTGACCCGCCACCTACTTTCACAACCTCGCGCCAACTGGCGGTAACTCGGCGGGTCGACCCGCTGGTTAGGCGCGTACCACTAGGGGAGCAGAAAATGAAATTCGATCTGGGAGCAGAAGTTGTAATCACGGTAAGCGGCGAGAAAGGCACAGTCATCGGCAGAGGCGACTACCTGAACTCGGAGAACTGCTACTACGTCAGGTACAAAAATGCCGATGGCAGGGCTACCGAAGCCTGGTGGGGCGAAAGTGCGCTGACGGCTCAGTAGAGTAGCTAAAAGGAAAGTGAACTGAAAGAAGCCCCTCCTCTGGTCGGGGAGGGGTTGTCTTGAAAAGGAGTTACCAATGGCAGCTTGCGACACTTGCCTCTGCAAATACTGCAAAACCGATGGGTGCTTCAAAAAAAAGATCTGCGGCGACGATTGCAATAAGAAATGGGCAGTGACGGGGTGCCGGGAGGCGGCCTAACTACTGATTATCCCAGTAAACGACGGGATAGCAGCTGAGGGCAATAATGGTCCAGGCCGCACCAATGTTGCATCCCGCCGGATAATGAAAACGCAAAAGCCGCCAGCTTCGGCGACTCCCTTTAGAAAAAAATAATCACCAAAACAAAAAAAAGTTGTGCACGTGGCGCACGTGGCGCACGTGGCGCATGGGGTGCACGACTTTTTCTTTTTTTTGTCATAGCATCCCGCCATGGCTATTACCCCGCTCTATACCCAGGTTGAAATCGATGCCGAAATCGCCCAAGCGAAACAGGACCTGGCTTCGGCCCGTCGCGCTCTTTTCCGGCAGATCGATACCGGCGGCGGTACCGGTCGCCGCATCCAGCAAGACAGAATTATCGACCTCCAGAAGCATCTCGAGTGGCTCCAGCAGCAGCGCGTCTCGCTTCAGGTCGGCTCCGGCCCGCAGGCCAACATCGGGAGGCCCGCCCGATGACCGACACCGCCTGCCGTATCGGCCGCTCCTACCCCTCCGCCGCCTATCATGCACCGGAAATGCAGGCCCTCACCGTATCCAGGGATGCCTCGCGCATGATCGGCACCATGAGCAACTGGTCGCCTCGCCGCCTCTCCTGGCGTGAAGAGTCAAACCAGCGCGAGAAAGTGGTTCTCCGCGCCACCGATATCGCCGTCAACGACGCCCACGGCTCCAGCATCATCGATTCCATCTCCCTCAACTCCGTCGGAACCGGACTCTGGCCGCGCTCCACCCCCAACGCCAAACGCCTTGGAATCAGCGACGAGCAGGCCGCCGAGGTGGCCGAGTCCATGGAGTGGGAGTTCGAACAATTCGCCAAGGATGCCGACGCCCGCGGCGTTTCCGACTTCTACGGCCTCCAGTACCAAAACGTCTGGAGTCTCCTTGTCAAAGGGGAGTTCGTCAACCTCCCCCTCATGCTGGACGATCCGGCCCGTCGCTACTCCCTCGCCATCCAGACCGTCGATCCTGCGCGCCTGCGCACCCCCGCCGCCCTTTCCTCCGACCCGAACGTGCGCGACGGTATCCGCCTGGGCAATATCGGGCAGCCGACAGGATACTTCCTCGCCGACCCCGAAAACGGCCTCATTTTCCCCGGCGACCTGTCCAACTACGAATTCAAAGAGTTGGCGCCGAGTCGCGGCCACCGCCCCGTGGTCATGCATAAATTCGTCCCCAAAGAACCGGAGCAGGTGCGTGGAAATCCGATTTTCACCCCCGTAATGAAGCTCATCCGCGACAAAAACGACTACCTTGACTTCGAGCTGGTCGCCGCGATCGTCGCCGCCAACTTCCCCGTCTGGATCGAGAAGGCAAACCCCTACGACGCCAATACCCTTCCCGGCGTCAATCGCGGTATCCAGAACCAGGGGGAAACCACCCATTACCAGGAGCTCCGTCCCGGGCAGGTCCACTATGGCAACCCTGGAGAGAAACCGGTCTTCCCCAGCTCGCAGCGCCCATCGGGAAACCTTCCCGCCTTTCTGGAAACGGTGCTGCGCGCCATCGGTGCCGGCGGCGGCGGGATGCCCTACGAGATCACCGCCAAGGACTTCTCCAAAACAAACTACTCCTCCGCCCGCGCCGCCCTCGAGGAGGCGTGGCGCGTCTTCGGCTTCACCCAGGACTGGCTCATCAAGAGCTTCTGCCAGCCGGTCTTCGAAATGGTCTTCGAGGAGGCGTGGCTGCGCGGCCGCGTCAAACTCCCCTCCGGCGCCCCTGATTTCTATGCCGCCCGCGCCGAATGGTGCGCGACGTCCTGGACCGTCCCCAGCCGGACCAGCCTCGATCCGGTCAAGGAGATGGTGGCCCACGTCATGGGTAAGCAGAACAACGTCGCCACCGACGCCGACTTCTGCGCCGGGCGCGGCAAGGATTACGAAGACATCTATCGTCAGCGCCAGCGCGAGCGCAAGCTCGCCAAGGACCTGGATCTCCCCGAGGTGTTCAATTCCACCCCCCGCAAAAAGGCGGAGACACCCGACGACCCCCTCGCCCCTGACCAAGAAAACGACGCCGCGGCCGTCGCCGACATCATCGCCGAAGCGGTGCGGCAGGAAGTCAAGGCCGCGTTGCGCACGGAGGTAGCATGAGACTCGACCATCTGGTCCGCCTGATAAGCCAACCCTGGGCCATAGAGAGCGAGGTCCTGGAGAACTGGTGTCAGGTCCTCGACGCCAAGCTCGCCGGATACCCGATCCCGCCGCAACTGCTGGCGCTGGACGAAACGGCCGCCGCCGGGCGTTCCAGGAGCAGCGGCGATGACGAGCCTTTCCAGCGCGACGGCAACGTGGCCATCGTCCCGGTCGTCGGCACCCTGGTCAAGACCAACAGCCTGTTTTCCTGCGATGCCACCTACGCCCAGCTCTGCCGGGCCGTTGCCGCCGCCGAAAGCGCCAAGGGTATCGACGCCATCATGCTGGACGGCGACACCCCGGGCGGCACCGTCGCCGGGGCGCAGGAGACCGGCGATTACCTGGCCCGCGTCAACCAGAAAAAACCCCTTTACGGCTGGGTGGACGACCTTGCCGCGTCCGCCGGCTACTGGCTCCTCTCCCAGACCCGCCAGATCGGGGCGCACGTCGCCGCCGACATCGGCTCCATCGGCGTCATCGCCGTCCATTACGACCGCTCCGGCCGTGACGCGCAAAGCGGAGTCAAACGCACCATCCTCGCCGTCGGAGACCTCAAGGCCGCAGGCAACGACACCGGCCCGCTCTCCGCCGAGGAGCGCACCTACATCATGGACCGCCTGAACCAGACCTACGGGCTGTTCATCTCGGCGGTCACCAAGGGTCGTCCGCAGATGTCCGCCGACCACATCCGATCCATGCAGAGCCGCGTCTACAAGTCCAGCCAGGCCAAGGAAATGGGCCTCATCGATCACGTCATGGGACGTGACGAATACATCGCCAACATCAAACGCCAGACAAGGGGGGCGGTCACCGTCGCTCCCGTAAAAGGAGCCAGAGCCATGAACCTTGAAACCCTCAGAGCAGAACACCCCGCCCTCCTCGCGCAGATCGAGGCGACCGCACGCACCGGAATGATCGCGCAGGCCGATCACGACAGCGCCCTTTTGACCGCCCGCACCGAAGCCGTCGCCGCGACCCGTTCCGGCATCCTTGCCCTGCACGGATCCGTCTTCGGCGAGGAGGCGAACAAGAAATTCACCGCTGTGGTAGAGAGCGGCGTTACGGCGGACCAGGCCAAAGCCCTCGGCGTTACGGCAGATTCGGGCGACGCCAGCAGCCGTGCCGACATTCTCAAGGCGCTCCATGCAGCGTCCCCCGAGGGTCTCAGGGCTGCGCAGGTCCAGACCTCGACCAAGGCCGCCATCGACACCTCGGCCATCTACGCCGCGCGCCAGCCGAAAGCGTAGAGATTTCACCCTAACGCCACCGTCACCCTTTAAATAACGAGACAAAGGAGAAAGCAGTCATGCCTGAGATCACCGAAGGCCGCTATCGCGGCGAATTCCTCTACAGCGAGGCTTGCGGAACACGCTCGCTGGAGACCGTCACCATCGACACCGGCGACCTGGCCGCGGGCACCGTCCTCGGCCGGATCACCAAGGGCGCCGCAACCGGCGCAGCCGCGGCCGGTAACACCGGCGGTAGCGGCGCCATCACCGAAGCCCCCGCCGTTGCCGCCGGTGCCAAGGCCGGAGTCTACCGCGCCGTCTGCATCGAGCCCGGCACGAATGCCGGCAAGTTTCTCGTCACCGACCCCGACGGAATAATTCTCGGCGTCGCCACGGTAGCCGTCGAATTCGTCGGCGGGGGGCTCACCTTCACCATAGCCGACGCAACCGACTTCGTGTCCGGCGATTCCTTCACCATCACCGTCGCCGCCGGCTCCGGCAAGTACGTCGCCTATAACCAGGACGGCGTCAACGGCTCAGAGATCGCCGCCGGCATACTCTTGGACAACGTGAACGCCACCGCCGCCGATGTCGAGGCAGTCGCCTACGTCCGCGACTGCGAGGTCAACGGAAGCGAGATCACCTGGCCGGCCGACATCGAAGCCGCCGAGAAGACCGCAGCCATCGCGCAACTCGCAGCCCTCGGCATCATCGTCCGCTAACCGGGAGGGGAAACCCTCCCCTGGAAAAGTATCGATAAAGGAGAACAGACATGTCCGTCTTCGACGTATTCGCAGGTGACGCTTTCAGCCTCATCTCTCTCACCGACGCCATCAACAAGGCACCCTTCGTCCCGGGGCTACTGGGCTCCCTCAACCTCTTCCAAGAACAGGGGGTCTCCACCACCTCCGTCATGATTGAAGAGAAGAGCGGCATCCTCTACCTGGTGGAGAACAAACCGCGTGGCGCCTCCGGTCAGCAGAACCAGGTCGAGAAGCGCAAGGCCCGCTCCCTCATCCTTGCCCATCTCCCCGCCGAGGACCGCCTCCTCGCAGACGAAATTCAGGGGGTCAGGGAGTTCGGCAGCAACGACCAGGCCAAGGCCATCGAAAACACGGTCAACTCCCGACTGGTCACCATGTCCAGCAGTCTCGACGCCACGCTGGAGCACCTGCGCATCGGCGCCATCAAAGGGCAAATCCTCGACTCCGACGGCAGCACGGTCATCTACAACCTGTTCACCGAATTCGGCGTGCAGCAGGAGGCGGAGGTCGACTTCGACCTGGACAACGCCAACCCCGCATCCGGCATTATCCGCAAGAAGTGCGCCGGCGTCATCCGCACCATGGCAGGCAACCTCGGGGCGTCCCCCTTCACCGGCGTGCACTGCCTGTGCGGCGACGCATTTTTCGACGACCTGATCGCCCACCCCGAGACCCGTCAGACCTTCCTGAACCAGCAGGAGGCCGCCGAGTTGCGCACCGGCTACGTCAGCTCCGGCCTTTCCTACGGCCGCTTCGTTTACGGCGGCATCGTTTTCGAGAACTACCGCGGCAAGGTGGGCGCCATCGATTACGTCAACGCCGACAAGGCGCACTTCTTCCCCACCGGCGCCACCGGGCTCTTCAAGACCTACTTCGGACCGGCCAACTACATGGAGACCGTCAACACCATCGGCCTGCCGAAATACGCCAAGATCTCCCCGGACATGCGCTTCCAGAAGTTCGTCGACATCGAGGCACAGTCCAACCCGCTCCCCATCTGCACCCGGCCGAAGGTGCTCATGTTGGGCAAACGGACCTAAAGGCAGGGTGACCGATGTTCGATTTCGCCGACGATAGCTCGATTTTTCTAGCCGATTCCCTTCACAGGGCTATCGTCGGCGCAAACGATCCGGTCCAGGTTCTTTACGACGCACCGTTCCAGCTGGAGCAGATTTACGAGGGCCGAGTAGAAACCAGTTCTCCTGCCTGCTCCATGCTTGATTCCGATGTTGCTAGCCTGAGCGTCAAGCATGGCACATCGCTCACCGTCATGAAGATTTCGTCACTGGTAGGGAATTTTGAAGTAATCGGTGTCGAACCCGACGGCGTCGGCATGACCCGGCTGATCCTCACAAAGGACCCCTGATGGCAGATACGGTTGAACAGGACATAGTCGACGCGCTGGTGGCGCTGGTAGGCGCAGTCGATGGGATCGAGACGGCGGTTGACGGCCGAGTCACCCCATTCAACGACCCGGAAATGCCTGCCGCCAACGTCTTTACCCCCAAGACGGAGACAGCCCCTGCCGGCACCATGCAGGTGGACCACGAACTCGCCGTCAGCATCGTGCTCTACCTGACCGACCGCACGGCACAGAAGGCAATCCGCTCCCTGGTGGCAAAAGTATACGCCGCGATCGGCCAAGCCGAGCAGAATCCCGACGGCCCTCTCGGCATCCCCGCCGTGATCAGCATCAACGACCCGGCGAAAGCAGTCAAATGCATCCAGCAGGGCGATTTCATAGGCTCGGCCCAGATCGCTCTCAACATCACCTACCGCACCGCCCGCTGGGCAATGTAAGCAAAAGGGACCGCGCGATGCCTGAATCAACACAGCACATCATCATAGGGATCGTGATTTACAAGGTTGTGGAGTTGCTGGTCCAACTGGTTTTTAAGCGCCTCTCCAGCAACGACTTTGTCACCAAGAAGTCGTGTGATGACTGCAGCAGCCGCGACAATGTCGCCATGACCAGGCTCACCGGGGAGATCGCCATCATCAAAGGGATCCTGCTGGTGATTGCGGTCAAGGGCGAAGTCCCAGCCGAGGACCTAGCAAAGCTCACACAGTACACGAGTTAAGGGAAAACGCCATGGCAAGAATCGATACTCTGGAAGTTTCCATGAAGAAGAAGGTGGCGGCCTTGCTGATAGCCGCCGAAGCTGCAACCAAGGTCAGGTGGGTGGTCACCGCGGGACGCCGCACCATGGCAGAGCAGGAGGCGATTTACGCGCAGGGCCGTACAGCCCCGGGCAAGGTCGTCAGCAACGCCCGCCCCGGCAGCTCCGCCCACAACTACGGACTGGCCGCCGACCTGGCGCCGCTGAAAAAGAACGGCTCCATCTGGTGGGAGGCCCCCCGGAAAATCTGGCAGCAGATGGCAGACGAAGCCGTAAAGCTGGGGTTGACCTCAGGCTTCTACTTTAAAACCATTTTCGATGCGCCGCACGTGGAGGACCCTGCATGGAGGCAGCAACAGGCACTCTGGAAGGCGGGGCAGGTACACGTAGCCTAAAATCTAGCACTAACAAAGGAGCCGCCATGAACGCAGACAGAATCACCACCATCATCGGGAGCATCGGAGCAGCGGCAACCGCCGTTCAACCGGTCCTCACCGCGATCCAGCCAGGGGCCGTTCTGCATCTGCAGGATTACCTCCAACTGCTCACCGCCGGCGTTTTCGCAATTCTCGGGTTTTTCTCCAACCGCAAAACCGCTCAGGGGTAGGCCCATGAAAAAGCAAACCGCCCTCAGGGTTACCATTAACGACGCATCCGAAACAACCATCATCTGCGACGGCGTTCTTCAGCAGCCCGCTATTGCCGAGCAGTCTGACAAGAGCACCGGCGACGAACCGGCCGAAAAAACCAAAGGAGGAAAATAAGCCATGCTGACACGCCGCAGAGTCGTAGCCGCCAAAATCGAGGGCACCGAGGGGACCGCCGAGGCGATCACCGTCGCCGATGCCGGAATCATCACCATCGATCCGAAATTCGACGGCGATATCAAAATGTACGACCGGTCAAACGTCAAGACCGCCACCCTGTCGAAGCTGGAGAGCATCCCCGGCCAGCAGATGGGGACCATCTCGTTCAAGGCCGAGGTCAAGGGGCCCGGCGCCACCTACTCCGCCCTGGTCAAGCCGGCGCTCGGAACCTACCTGCGCGCCTGCGGGTTTGCCGAGGCCGTCGACATCACCGCCGGCGCCGAGAAGGTCACCTACATCCCCGCCTCTTCCGGCATCCCCTCCATTACCATCTGGCTCTACGAGGACGGCGCCGTGCACAAACTCAAGGGCGCCCGCGGCACGGTCTCCTTCAGCGGCAAAGTTGGCGAGCCCATCTTCGCGGAGTTCAAGTTCACCGGCGTCTGGGACGGCTCCCCCGCCCTGGCCATGGTGACACCGACCCTCGAGGCCTCCCGGCCGCCGGTGTTCCTGAACTCCACGTTCACCATCGACGGTTACGCCGCCATCCCGGAAACCTTCTCTGTCGACATGGGTAACGATATCCAGATGAGATCCAGCCCCGGCACCGAGAGCGGCTACGTCTCGGCCCTGCTCAACGACCGCAAGCCGACCGGCAAGCTCGATCCGGAGATGGTGCTTCCCGCCGCCTACGATTTCATGGGGAAATGGAAATCCGGCGCCGCCGGGGTCCTGGTGATCGGCCCGGTAGGTACCGGCAACTACAACAAATTCACCATGGGCGCACCCAAGTGCGTCTACACCAAGGTCGGCTCCGGCGAGCGCAGCGGCCTGGTCACCGCCGATCTCGACCTCCAGTTAGCCATGAATACCGGTGACGACGAATTCAAGCTGGAATTCGTGAAGTGATGATGAGGCTAGGGACTGGGTCCAGGGGCTAGGGGCCGGCAAAAGCAAAAGCTTTTGATTCTCCCTAGCCCCTAGTCCCCAGTCCCTAGCCCCTGTTCTTTGGCGGAGCCTTCTTCCCCTCCTCTAGGGGGCTGGAGGCTCCGGCCTCCTTACCGCCTTTTTTATCCCCTCGGGGTGCGCCTGCGCCCCCTTATTCGATTCCAACTCAAAAGGAGCAACTACCAATGGCAATAGGAAAACATTACACCAAGCCAAACGCCGAAGGCGGCATGGAAATCACCCTGCTCGACCCCAGAACCAACAACCCACTGCCGGAGCGGATTACCGTTTACGGTTCCGACTCCAAGGTGTGCAGGGAAATCCAGCGCAGCCAGACCAACCACCGTATCGAGCAGCAGGCGAAACAGAAAAACAAGAAGCGGCCGATCACCAGCGCGGAAAAGATCGAAGCCGAAGGCCTCGATCTCCTGGTTGGCTGCACCAAGAGCTGGCGCACCGTCATCCTCGACGACCAAGGCAAGGAGTCCGGATCCCGTCCGCAGATCGAGCTCGCTGAGGGGGAATGGCTCGACTGCACCCCGGAGAACGTGCGGCGGGTCTATGATGACTTCCCCTGGATCAAGGAGCAGGTCGACGAGGAGATCGGGGACCGCACCAATTTTTTGCCGAGCTGATCGACGAGCTGAAGCTTCAGGCCGAGCATCTGGCCCGTGGGCGGGATTGTGACGACATCGACGTCAACCCGCTCACGGGCCACCTGGTCAATTGGTTCACCGACCTGAACGACGGCCGCGAATTTACCGTGGTAGCCGGCATGGCGGGCGGCGCCTGTATCCCGAAAGCCATCTCTCACACGGAGCTGGCGTCATGGTCTCGGAATACCGGCAACGAGCCTTCATCCTGGGAGGTCGAAGCACTGAAGGAGATGGACCGGTCCTGGCGCGGCGCCTACGGCGACAAGAAGGGACGACCCGGCGCCGCCGAGATGCAGCACCAAGGGTTGGGCGAGTACTGCAACGGCACAGAAGTTGACGAATGTCGAAAACTGTTCGGTACGCAGCTAGACAAGCTCTGCGCTACCTGTCCGAACTAAGCGAGGAATCAGATGGCACTAAAAGACATCGCGATCAATATCAAGGCCACCGGGATCGACCAGACCACCCAGGGGCTGAAAGCTGTCGAAGGCGCCGCTGGGTCCATGGGCCGCAAAACCAAAAGCGTCACCCAGCAGATGAGAGAGGACATGGAGCGCACCGAGCGCTCCATCGGACACTCCACTGGCATCATTGCCCGCTCGTTCGAACAGCTTTCCATGTACGTCAAATCTGCCACAGCAGCCTTTGCCGGCTTCAAGTTGACGCAGCAGATCCAGGAAGCGACCATGTTCGCCGCGAATGTCCAACAGGCGGACCGCGCCCTCTCAGTGATCGCCAACACGATGGGCAGGACATCCGAGGAGGCGATGACCTACCGGAACTCATTGCGTGATCTGGGCATCACAACGAACTCGGCAACGAATGCCACCGCACAGTTTATAAAAGCTGGCCTTCCCCTGGACGGCCTGAACAAACTGGGCCGGGCAGCACAGGGTGCCGCGATCAGCTACCAGATGATGACCGGGGAGACCATCTCCTCGTCTGCCGCTCTGGACAAAATGATTCGCGCCCTTGTAACCGGCAACGTCACCGAACTGCACACCCTGGGCATCAACGTCATGATGCGCGACACGCTGCGCGAGAACAAGCTCGCGACCGGGGAGGCGTCCACCGCAGTGGACACCCACAAGTGCCACCTCCTCATGTTCAACGACGTCTTGGAGAAAACCGAGCCGCTGATGCTGCTATACGAAAAATCCATGGATCTGGCGGCAAAACAGATCTCCTCCAGCAAGCGCCCCATCGAGGAGCTGAAGCTCGCCTTGGGCAATCTGTTCCTACCCGAACTGACCATCGCGGCCACACAATTCTACAGCACCGTCTCTGGCGGGATGAAGTGGGTCAAGTCACACGGCGAAGAGCTGGAGGCGACGAAGTCCGCCATCCTCGCCCTGTCCGAAGCGATGTGGGCCGCAGCCAAGATCGGCTCATCTTACCTGCTGATCTACAAGGGCATTCCTGCAGCCACCGCGGTTTGGGGCTGGGTGACGGCGAAGACCGCGCTGGTTGCGGCAGAATTTAAGGCGCAGCGCGCCACTGCTGCCGGCACCGCAGTGATGCTTGGCAGCGCCCAAGCCGCAGAAATGAAAGCCGCCGCCACCGTCGCGGAAAGTGCGGCAACGGTGGCGGCGACGGCGGAAGAACTGCGCCGGGCACAGGTGATGACGGCCGGCCTGGTGATCGAGCGCGAAGCTGCCCTGGCAAAGCTGGCCGGCGCGACTTCCACCCAGGCGCAAACCGCAGCCCTGACCGAACTGGCCGCGATTTCAAAAGCAGCTGCCGTGGCCCAGGAGCAGCTGGCCGTTGCCGAGCGCGCCGCGACCTCGGCGACGAACGCTCATACCGCAGCGCTGAATGCGCTCGATGTTGCGGCACACAAGGCCCGTACCAGCATGCTCAGTCTGGCCAATGTGATGAACGTGATGATGGCTGCCTGGATAGGATGGGAGATCGGGACCTGGCTCAGCAACCAATTTGAGTGGGCTCGCAAGTCGGGGGTCTACATGGTTCACGGTCTGATGAAGGGGTTGGACCTGGCAGCGGAAGCCTACGAGCGGTTCGCCGCCACCATCAACCCGTTTGGTGATGAGGAGAAGCAGCAGGCTCAGCTTGAGGCGATTACCGCGAAGTACGCAGCCATAAAGAAAACCCGTGATGACGCATTTGCAGGGTCCCTGGCCGATGCGGTGACCGGTGGCAGCAAGGTGACCGCCAACCCCTACCAGAATGACCAGAAGGCGATCGCATCAGGGATCGCTGCTGAAACGAAACGGCTGAAAGAGGAGGCGTCGCGGTCCGCAACTGCCGCTGCCGAGGCCGCCGATAAGGCAGCCAACGCAGAGGTAGCCCAGCACAACCGTTTCGTTGCAGCGTACAACGGTAAGCTCCGCGCCATAGAAGAGTCCTCCCCGCTCCTGACCCAGCACGAGAAGGAGCTGGTTGGAGTCCGACTTGAGTACGAAAAGATGCTGGAACAGTACCCGAAAGAAGCTGCTGCAATTAAGGAGCTGGAAGAGTACCAGGTGAAGGAAGTCAAGAAGTGGCAGGACATGGCGGATGCCATAGCGGCCACCTCTCGTGAGTTCCAGACATACCTGGATGTGCAGGAAAACCAGCCATCGCAAGGGAACCAGGCAGGAGAGATGAATCTTCGCTGGGAATCTGAACTGGAGGCGCTCAAGGAACTCCAGCCGTCAGCAGGGATCGACAAGCTAAACGATCAGATAGCGATGTTTGAGCGCTTACTATCCGACATCCCGGAGAAATCCGCTGAGGTCGCCACTGCAATTGCTAGGCTCAAGTCCGACTTCGCCGCTTCCTCCGGACTTGACTCTCTGCTGCAGTCCAACCGTGATATCCAGACATCGTTAATAACAGATGGCTTTGCACGTGAAAAACAGCAACTTGAGGACCGGTACAATTTAGAGAAAACCCTGCAGGAAAAGGCTCTTGCAAACGCCACCAATGATGCGAATAAACGTGCTGCTATAGAAGAACACCTTTCGCTGCTCAAGCAAGAGTACGCCATTAACTCCTACCAGCTGATGTTGGCCCAAGGGTCTTATTACACCTCTACCACCGGTCAGCTTTTCTCTGCTCTTGCCGACACACAGGACCAGGCGAGCCGACAGGGTTTCGAGTCTGCCAAAGATTACAACCTCGGCGCCGTGGTGATGAACACCGCGAGCGCGGTCATGGCCCAATACGCCTCCTCCGGATGGTACGGCGCTGCAGCTGCAGCTGCCATGGGCGCCATACAGTACGATAAAGTTTCCGGCACCTCCTACGGTGGCGGCTCCGGCTACGCTTCATCTGTCGGCGGCTCCGGCAGTGGCGCCGGGTCTGCCAGCTCGGATGCCGGGTCCATGCGCGGCACGGCCTACACCTCCATCGCTGCCTCTCAGACCGCGGAGACCATGCAGCAGCTCGCCGAATCTATGGATAATGCCTCGGTCGCCATGCGCAAAGTGTCCGACGGCCTGACCAAGTTCAGCGGGATGCTCGCCGGCGCCCTTGCGCAGCTGGCCTTGGGTGGGATAAACGGCAAGAATGCGGACCTGAGCCCCGGGCAGAGCGCTTCGGGTTTCATCCTGGAGGGAATAAAGCGGTCAACAGTCGGGATCTTCGCCGAGTCCGCCCAATCCTTCAGATCTCTTTTCAGCGGTGATTGGGCAGGCTTCAGGGATCAGCTGGAAAGTTTCAACAGGCACATGTCCGCCGGGAACCTGCTGTTTGGCAGCGGTAACGGCTGGCGCACCAATTCCGCCGGCGTCTCTCTCGGCATCAGCCAGGGCCAACTAGAGGGGCAGGGGTATAACGAGCTGACCAAAAAAGGAGGGTGGCTTTCCAGCGACAAACACCGAACCGACTACTCCGGACTTGACGCTGCGTTCGCCGACATGCTGTCGTATGCCATTGCCGACATCACTTCAAATACCAACCTCGCGGCCACGATCCTCGGCAGTGGCGCCGGTATTGGTGGGGTGGTTATTCCGCAGGCCAAAATTGAGACAGCCGGCCGCAGCACCGAGGATATCCAGGCCGACATCGAAAACTGGTTGCAACAAGTGGGCAATGAGTTCGCCAAAACCGTTTACGGTCTGGGTGAGTTCGCCGCCCCCGGCGAATATGCCTACGCTACTCTGATGCGCCTCGCAACCTCCCTTCAGGGGGTCAACGAACAGTTCGAGCTGATAGGCCATACCATCCTCTACTCCACCCTGGCGGGCGGAAACGCGGCATCAAAGCTGGTGGACCTGATGGGCGGCGGTGAAGCTTTCAGCGAAAAGATGGAGGGGTATTTCACCAGCATGTTTACCCAGGCTGAGCAGGATGCAGCAAGGGGCGCGCAGGCGACGTCACGGGTCAACACGGCTTTTGCCGACATGAATTCGGTGCTGGCCGACACGAATTCGATCCTGGGGAATACACAGATGGTCGTGCCTTCGACAAACATCGAATTCCGAGATCTGGTTAATTCCCTGAATACGACGACGGAGAGCGGCGCTGCGCTGTTTGCCGCCATGATGGAGGTAGCCCCCGCCTTTTCCGAAATGACCAGACTGGCAAAGGAGTTTGCCGAGGCGCAAGCGAACCTGAATCATAGCTCGATCAGCACCATACTGCGCCTCGGCGGCAGCGGCGAGGTTCTCGCCGATCTGTACGACCTGCAGATCTCCCAGCAGGAGGAGCTGGCGTCCGCGGTCGAGGCCGGCCTAGATACCGCAAACCTCGCCATAGCCCAGCAACTGACCTGGGCCGACGCCATCAAAACGGCCACGGCCACGATAGAGGAAGCCACCCGACACGTCGTGGATTCCGCCAAGAAGATGTTGCTGGATTCCATCAGCTCCACACAAACCATTCTCGGCACGATGCAGGATCTCCTCACGGGACCGGCAGCCATGCTCTCCCCGGAGGCGGCCTACAACCAGGCCAAGGCCCAATTCGCAAGCGCCGACGCCGGCAACGTCTCCGAGCGGGTCACGGCCCTCCTTGAAGCGTCTAGGAACTACAACGCCAGCGGCGTCGGTTACCAGGCGGATTATCAGGCGTCCCTGGCTAAACTGGCGCAGTTTGCCGAGACTACCCCTACCCTTTCCGCAGTGCAGCAGCAGCTCAGCCTACTAAGAGACATAAAGGTAGCGGTAGAGGCAGGTGACCTCAACAACGTGACAGCTCTCGGCATCACCTTCAACGCCGCACAAATCACGATGGGCACGGCGAACAACGCCCTTACCCTTGCCCTGGCGGGTATTCAAGGCGTGCTGAACACACCGATAACCTCCGGCACATCTACCGCAGAAATCAAGGCGCAGATCGCCGCCCTGCAGGGCTCCCTCAACACCAGCGTGATAGGTACGGCACGAGAGTCGATCAACAACTCCATCGCCGCGCTGCAACTCGCCATGAACGGGAGCATATCCGCCGCCACGGCGCAAACCGCGATCAATACCGCCTACTCGGTGGTGCAGGGGGCGCTGAACGGTACGATCAACGGCACCACCGCGGCGACGGCTACGGCGACCCAGGCAGCCATCATCCAGCAAGTACTGAACGGCACCATCAGCGGCGCCACGGCAACCACTGCTCTCAATGCGCAGGCGTCGATCATTCAAAGCGCTCTGAATGGGGCAATCTCCGCAACCGACGCCGAGACCAAAATCAAGGCCCAGTACGACGAGGTGACCGCCGCGTTAGGCGACGGCATGAGCACGGCATTAACCTCTGTCTCGACTGCTCTCGGCCTGTTCAATACGGCCGTCCAGGAATCGGCCACCGCTACAGCGACGAGCCTGAGCAAATTCATCGCGGCGCTTGGGCTGCTCGACACTTTTTCTCGGGCCAGTAACGCCTACGACACGAGATCCGCCTCTCTGGAGCAGAGCTATCGCTCTGGGGGGATCACCTATTCTCAATATCAGGAGCAGACCCAGGCCGCTTACGCGCCGGTGAATTCGGCCTACGGCGCAGCCGTTGCCGGCGGCGTCACCGGACTACCCGCCCCGACAACAAACTCCTTTACGTCTGCAGTTCGGGACATGGACGAAATGATGCAAGCCAAGGCGTTCAGCATAGTCATGGCAGATGTATTTAACAAGATCGAGGGCTGGCAAGGTCCGATGGCAAACGGGAAACCTTTATGGGATCTGGACAAAGACGGCGATTTTGACCGTAAGGATGTGGAGCAATGGACGCTGATCAATAACGGCGGTCGCCTTTGGCACGACTATAACGTCCCCGCTTTTGCAACCGGCGGCCTCTACGGCGGCGGCAGCTCCATCATGGGCGAGTACGGCCCGGAGCTGGTCGACTCCTCCCCCGGCTACGTCTACCGGGCCGATGAGACCCGCGCACTCTTCGCCATGGCGCGCCGCGGGGCGGCAGCCGCGGACAACTACACGCGGGACGATAGAGAGATCGTGGCCGAACTGAAAGAGCAGAACCGGCTGCTGCGCGAGGTCGTCGCCGAGCTGCGGGCAGGCCACAGGATGAGCCAGGCAGGTTTCGAGCAGCTGATCGACCAGGGCGAGCAAGGCGACAAAATTGACAGGCAGATGCTCCGCCGCGTACGTCTGGCAGGCGCTAAATAATGGCATTCACGCCGGCATACCAGACGGCATACCAGACGGATCCCCCCGTCATCCTGGTGGAGATAACGGCCTATACCGGGGCCGGTACCGAGATCCTGCGCTACTGCACGGGCACGGGGACAGTCGTCGGCGGCAATTTCTACGCGCCGCGCATCGCCAACCCCGGGAGCATCAAGACGACGCTTTTTGCCGACGGCACGACTTCGGGGGAGTCGGAGCTCGGTTACGGCGAGGTGGTGCTGGTTAATTCGGATGGCGGACTGGACGCCATCCTTGACTATGGATTGGACGGGAGGCCTATCGTGATAAAAAGAGTTTTAGGGGGTGTGGTCCTGCTGCTGATGAGCTGCACCATGGAGCAGCCGGTGGTGACTACGGATGATGTTTCCATCCGGATCAAGGACCCGCAGGCGTTATTCGAGGTACCAGTACAGCTCAACAAGTACGCAGGGACGAACGTCCTGCCGGCCGGGCTGGAAGGCACGGATGACATAAAGGGCAAAGAAAAGCCGCTGTTGTTCGGACCCGCTTTCAACGCCACCCCTGAGCGGGTAAACACCTCCCGGCTCATATATCAGGGCAATGACGGCGCACTGCAGTCGATTCCCTGCGTCTACGACAAGGGCGTGCCGCTGCAAGCCGGCGCGAACTATGCCAGCGCCGCGGAAATGGAGGCCACGGCACCTCTTCCCGGCCAGTACAGGTGCTGGCTCGGAGGCGGGTATTTCCGTTTAGGGTCCTCTCCTGCCGGACAGGTAACCTTCGACGGCGTAGAGGGCGCCGATGCGTCACAAAGAACGGCCGCCCAGATCGCCAAGCGGATAGCGTTGCGCATCCTCCTGACAAGCGATCTGGTGGCCCAGGACTTCGTGGAGTTGGACGCGGCTAACGGGTCAGAAGTCGGCATCTACATCAATTCCCCGACCACCTTGCGCGAAGCCATGGACCAGGTGTTGGGCAGCATCGGCGCCTGGTATTCCTTCGACTCAGCCGCAAAGCTGAACGTAGGGCGGTTGGACGCGCCTTCAGGCACGCCGGCAATGCACCTGACTTCCGCGGAGATCCTGAGCCTGGAGCGACAGGCGACAAACGACGAGGGCCGGGGCTTGCCGGCATATAAGGTCAGTGTCAACTATCTGAAGAATTACACGGTGCAGCAGGAGAACTCTTTAGCTGGGCGGCTGGGATACACGCCGGAGCTCTGGGAAACTCACCAGCTCCCCTCGGTCCTGTACTGGAACGGCGCCGCGTTCGGCAACGGGTTGTTCGTCGTCGTCGGAGACTCTTCCAGCGCCGCGATATCTGCGGATGGGGCAGCCTGGGAAGCGCGCCCGCTGCCGTACACGGAGGGGGCGTGGATGGCGGTTACCTACGGCAACAACCAGTTTGTAGCCGTAAGCCGCCTCTCCAACGATGCGGCTACTTCCCCCGACGGAGTCACCTGGACAGCCAGGAGCTTGCCGGATACTTCCACATGGTCGTCTGTTGCTTACGGCAATGGGCTATTCGTGGCGGTTTGTAACGGCGGCGAAGACCCCACCAGCTACTATGCCACCTCTCCGGACGGGGTCACCTGGACCGCGCGGAGCATGCCCTCGGAGCGTCGCTGGGTCTCGATCAAATATCTGAACGGGCTGTTTTTGGCAGTCGGCATGGGCAACGTGATAGCAACATCAGCGGATGGGACATCGTGGACCGAGGTGACGCTCACCGAAAACAGGAGCTGGGTCGACGTGGCCTATGGGAACGGGACCTATGTCATCCTGGAGGGGGCAGCTCCCGGCAAAATAATGACATCTGTCGACGCCGCCAACTGGACACTGCGGGACATGCCCCCGCTGCCAGGGAGTGGTGCTTGGAGCGCCGTTACTTTTGGCAATGGCGAGTTTGCCGCCGTGGCCACAAATACGACAATCATGGCGACCTCCGTTGACGGCATCACCTGGACGCAAAAGGCGACTCCCTCGGCCAACTACTGGGCCAAGGTTGTTGCAGGCAACGGCGCCTTCGTCGTGATTCCCGACGTCAATTCGGACGTCTGCGCACTTTACCGGACGGCCAGGTACTGGCTTACAAGGGAATATCGCACCGAGCTCGCCATCGACCTTTCCGTGTTGACCAAAAATCCACACGCCATCGCGCGCACCCTGTTCATGCTGCTGGTCAATCCCCTGGCGGCACAGGCAGAAGCCGCCAGGTTCCTCGACCTACATAAGGTCCGCAGGGACTACCTCCTCATAACCTGCAAGCGCACAGCCCTGCCCGCTCAGCTCCCCGCTTTAGGGAAGACGGCTCAGGTCACCTACCCCCGCTTCGGCTATGACGCAGGGAAGCTATTCATTTTCATCGGCTGCGAAACACATCTCGATTCGGACGATGTAACGCTCTACTTCTGGGGGTAAATGGTGGGCAACACAGCACTTGCATATCCCGACCTGACCTGTGACCTGCCGACCATCCTGTCGGGGGGGCTGTGGTCAACGGCGCTCCCCCTCTCCAACCTCAAGGACCGGCTGATAGCCAAGGTTGCCCGATCCGCCAACGCGCTCGCCACGTCTACCCAGTGGGTCGAGGATCTGGGCTCGGCGCGCGAGGTCGGCATCGTCGCGCTGCTGAACCACAACATCAGTCTGGCCGGTACCGTCCGTGTGCGCGGCTACTCCAACTCCGGCCTGACTGCATTGGTACACGATACCGGCACCCTCTACGCTTGGCCTCAGACCTTTGCCGCCAAAGACGTTGGCGAGCATCCAAGCAACTGGATACTGCCGCTTCCGACGACCGTGTCCGCGCGATATTGGAAAGTGGAGATCGTCGACACGACCAACGTCACCGGATGTGTCCAGGCGGGCCGCAGCTGGTTGGGCCCCGTCTGGAAGCCGGAGGACGGCATCGTTTACGGCGGTGTGCTGGGGTATGAGGCCAGATCCGTGATAACGGAGAGTCTTGGCGGCGTGCCCTGGTCGGATCAGCAGGTTTCCCGCCGTGCCGGCACAGTCACCTTCCCCCGGCTGACCGATGCCGAGCGCCGGACCGCGATGCTCTTTCAGAAGACCGTCGGCAATAGCGGTGAAGTGCTGTATGTCGAAAACGTCAATGCTGCAGCGGAGGATTTGCTGCTTTACGCGTTCCCCGCCCTGGTGCGGCAGCCGAAACCTATCCGCGCCGCAGCCTTTAACGCCTCGGAGTTGCCGATGGATCTGGTTGAGCTGCTGCCGGCATCGAGCGGCTATGGTCTGATCATCGAGGAAGGCTCCGGGATCACCATAGGCGAGGCGTGGAGCCAGGCAGAGCAGGATGCGTTTTTTGCGGAAGGCTGCACGATAGTGGTGAGGATGGACCTCTTGGGCGTAGCGACCACGACCACGACGGCAGCGCCGACCACCACGACCACGACGGCAGCGCCGACCACCACGACCACAGCCGCACCCAACGTGGCTCCGTCATCAACTATTCTGTTCAGTAATTTCAGTGAGTCTGCTACCACCACCACCACGACGGCTGCGCCGACCACGACCACCACAACCACGACGACCACAGCCGCGCCGACGACCACAACCACAACTACAACCACCACGGCTGCGCCTAACGCCGTACCCACTGCCACCATTGCTTTCAGCAATTTCAGTTAAAAGGAGTTTCCAGTGAATGCAACAATAAAAGGTACGGTCAGTGGCCTCCAATCGGGGGATGCGGTTACCTTAATAGAGGTCGTCTGGAAGCTCGGGGCAGAGACCGAAGCACAGGCCCAGGCTGCTGGTCGTGGAGTAAATCTGACATCAGCAGGCGATATAGCGGCATTCCAAGCCGCAGGTTACGCGCTGACATCGGCAAATCTTGTAGAGGGGACCACCTATACGTCGGCAGTCAGGGTCACAGAAAGCCGTGCAGGTGCCGGGGCATATGCGGGGACCTGGGGCGGAGGGGGCACCTTCGTCGCGTCTCCGCTAATATTGAATCTCAATGCCACCAAAGGTGATGGCGCTAACACGCCAAACGGGAACACTCCAACTACCTGGACGGATCTGTCGCCAAGCTCGCTTGCCATGGCGTTAGGCTATGGTGGTGCTGCGGGCGACCAGACAGCTATGGCTCAATGGTATTCAGGCGCAATTGATTACTGCACGTTTCCTCAGACTGATGATGGCGGCCATTTACACGGCTCGATACCAACAGTAGCGGCAATATGCCCTGCCAAAATAACCATTGAGCTGGTTCTCAGATTCAATACAGCAGTGTCAGGTTTCAATACTGATTACCCGGGTCTATTGATGAAGTACCAAGGCTATGGTGATAATAAAGGCTATGGACTGTTCATAGAGAAGGCAACTAACACTTTGTTTTGGAGGTTCTACTCCAATGGTGCTTGGCGAGATTCCACCCCCTCAATAGCAAGCATAGCTTCCGACACCACAAATTTCCACCACATCTGCTGCGGATTTGATGGCAGATACTCCAGGGTGTATCTTGACGGAGCCGAACTTCTTAACGCCGGATCTCCTTGGGTGGACTTAGGGGCAGGTGCTAATTACGACATTTTGCAGCACACAACAGCGACCTTGGCGCTGGGCGGAACCCTTAATGGTTCCAGCCTGTGGGGCGCCCACTCGCACTTAGACGTTGCCGCACTGAGAATATACAATCGCATGCTTTCTCCTGCCGAAGTCTCGGCCAACTACACCAATAAATATACTGTTGGGCTCTAAGGAGAGGTTTTTATGCACAACGTTAAAAACAATTCCGCCTCTGCCCTGGCCTCACAGCTTTCAATTGACGCTGTAACCATGACAGTCGGTGCCGATGTTTTCCCCCTGGCCCCTTTTTACCTAACCATAGTTGATGGCGCAGGGTCAAGTTTAGAAGTCGTCGAAGTCACAGGTAAAAATGCTCTGGATTTCACGGTAGTGCGAGCCTATGAGGGTACGAATCAAACTCACCCTGCAGGACGAGCAGTTGAGTTACGCATGATGGCTCAGCATATAATCGAGCTGCAAGACGCCGCCGCAGTTGTCCGCCCGGCTGGTAATTGGGTAACAGACACAAAGAATTTAAGGGAAGCAA
Organism: Geobacter sp.; assembly: GCA_003499925.1. Classification (GTDB taxonomy): domain Bacteria; phylum Desulfobacterota; class Desulfuromonadia; order Geobacterales; family Geobacteraceae; genus Geomonas. The sequence continues at coordinate 6,002 of DNRQ01000195.1, read as the reverse complement.
ATGCCTCAGGTAAAAAAGTAGTTTTAGCCGCTGGAACTTTTTACCTGGAAGGTGATGGCACCGAAATCATTAAAAAGCAGAATATGGCAAGATGGGATGGCGCCGGCTTAAGCGAATCTATCTTAAAAATACGCTCGACAGTACCGCTCACCCGCGATGTATTCCGCTGCATACCCCCACAGGTAGACGAAATAGGTTATAGGAATAGAGGCTTGCAGCTGTCGAATTTTGCGATCGTGCCTGAGACTTATACCACACGATGTGCTCGACATGCCATTCATCTGGATTTGAACGATGCGGCTTCTTGGTTTACATCGCAATTTGACATCCATCACCTGCACCTGGACTACACCGGAGGCCGCTCGTTTTATGCATCAAACACGGAAACGGATGGTTATTTCTGCGGGGGACTTGAGAAGTGTCTGATCTGGTCTGGTGTACAAATGATCGGCGCTGGGGACAGCTTGTATTTTGAAAAGAACACAATTGCTGGTGAGAATATAGGGATAGAGATCACGCAAGTGGGGGGGGCAAATGTTGTATCGATAGCCAATAATAATATCACCGCTCGCGGCGGGGCGATGAAACTCAATACGGACAGGGTCAAGATTTTGGATAACAATATCGAAATCTATGCAAACGGAGGAACGGCGCCAGCGACTGAACCTGCGGCAATAATACATATAACTGGCTATGTGTGGGGCACTACAACAAACGCCAGGATCGAAGGGAACACCGTACTGAACATATTAGGTACCTCCGCTGCAGCCTGTAAAATCGAAAACTGTAATTTGGCCAAAATTTCCAACAACAGATTCCATGGAGGTTCAGGAGGTGCACAAGATTTTATTATCGCCGCTTCCTGCACTGCAACCTGCATCTATCCAGACAATCAGTTTTATAACAGCAGGGTGACAAACTCAGGGACCGGTACGGTATATGTCTCTTAATTCTGGCATTTTTAATCGAAGCTTGCTTAATGGTTTCGGCGAAGCAGCTCCGACCACCACCACGGCAGCTCCGACCACTACCACGGCAGCACCGACCACGACCACGGCAGCACCGACCACGACCACCGCCGGTCCAACCACTACGACTACAGCCGCACCTAACGTGGCCCCGACATCGACCATTCTGTTCAGTGATTTCAGTGAGTCTGCTACCACGACCACTACCACCTCCGCGCCGACCACTACCACGGCAGCACCGACCACCACCACGGCAGCACCGACCACCACCACGGCTGCGCCGACCACGACCACGGCTGCGCCGACCACGACCACGGCAACTCCGACTACGACCACGGCAACTCCGACTACGACTACCGCTGCTCCGACCACCACCACGACGGCAGCACCGACTACGACCACCCCTGCTCCCGTTAAGCCCATCCGGGTCGCGGTAGGCGGCTACATCATTCAGATCGCCAAGGTCGACGGCGGCGCCCTCCGGATCAAAACCACGGCAGGCATTGTTGGCGCCGCCCTGACCGACTCGGGTTCGGTGGGGATCAAAACAAGTGCGGGGATAAAATGGTTAAGTTGACGATAGGCATGGCGAGCTACAATAATTTTCAGGAGGTTTGGTTCACCCTGCAGGCCCTCCGGATGTACCAGGATCTGACTGACACCGAGCTCCTGGTCATCGACAACTATGGCGATGACACCCTCCGGGATTTCATAGCGAGCTGGGCGGCGCCCCAGGTGCGCTACGTGCGGTACACCGAACGCCAGGGGACCGCCGCTCCCCGGGACCAGGTCTTTGCGCAGGCTGCGGGGGAGTGGGTGCTGTGCATCGACTCCCACGTTATGCTTCCACCTGGTACAGTAGCTCGCTTCCGGGAGTGGTGTGCAGCTCATCCGGAATGCCGGGATCTCCTGCAGGGGCCTATGCTGTATGACGATCTGGCCCAGATGGCTGACGCCTTTCAGGATCGTTGGGAAGGCGGCATGTGGGGGGTCTGGCGAGGCGCCCAGGTCTCAACAGAAATGGAGCCCTACGAGATAGAGATGATGGGGCTCGGGCTATTCGCCTGCCGCAAGGATGCGTGGCTCGGATTTAACAAAGAGCACCGGGGTTTCGGCGCTGAGGAGGGTTACATTCACAGCAAGTACCGGCAGGCGGGACGGAAAACTCTTTGCCTACCCTTCCTGCGGTGGGTTCATTATTTCCACACCCGCAACGGCAAGGTAACCTGCCCGTACACGCCCACCCAAGAGGACAAGATCCACAACTACCTGACCGGCTTTGCCGAGTTGGGTCTTGACTCGGCCCCCATCTACCAGCATTTCAACCTGATACCCCCTGCCCCCCCGGCACGGAAGATCACCAATATCCAGATTGACCCCAACGCCAACTGTGGCAGCAACTGCTGGTTTTGCCCCGTGCGCTACATCGAGCGGCCTGCCGGGCAGGTTATGCCGCAACTCCTCTTCGAGAGCCTCCTGGACGGCATCCTTGACGGGATTAAACAGGGAAGCATTGAGGAAGACTTCACGCTATGGCTCAGCTCATACAACGACATCCTTCTAGATCCTCTCTTGGCCGAGCGCCTGCATGCCCTTCGCGCCCGCGGCATGAAATTCTGCTGCCTGACCAACGGCATCGGTTTACTGAGTCACCACCAGCTCCTGCACGAATACCGCGACGTCGTCGTGTGCTATTCAGTGGACCTGCCTGCAGGCAACCCCGAGAGTTACGCCAAACACACCCTTAATCCTCCAGCCACCTTCGGCATCATCCTTAATGGCCTGCAGGCACTGCACGCCCTCGACCCGACACATTACAGCCATGCGGTTCACGTTGGGGTGAACGGCGCTCATGATGCCGACTGGAGCCGCAAACAAATCCTCTACGATCTCCCTGCAGGAGATACAGACCTCCAGCTGCAGCAGCTCCAGGAAAAGCTCCCGATGTACCCGCGTGTCGAGGCCATGCGCCCCCTCGCCGATCGTGCCGGGCATCTCAGTAGCCACGCCATCGACAACGCCGTCGACCGTCCCGGGACCGCCGGCTGCAACCGCCTGACCGAATGGCTGCACGTCAACTCCTCCGGCCAGGCCTATACCTGCTGTCAGGATTACCTGGAGGCGTACCAGTATGCCGACCTGACAACGCAGACCATCCATGAAGCGCTAGCGGCAGCGCCCGGAAAGCCTTTTGAGGCAACCCGTCGCGAGCTCTGCAGGAAATGCACGTTCGCCAAATGATCGTTAGAATGTGGATGGGTGGGTAGGTTCAAAAAATGTAGGGAATCGTAAGGAACGGGAATGAAAAAAGGGGCTACGGAAAACCCGTAACCCCTCGTTTTTTGGTCGGTGCGACAAGATTCGAACTTGCGACCACTAGACCCCCAGTCTAGTGCGCTACCAGGCTGCGCTACGCACCGATTAAAACCTGATTTTTACAACTGATCCCGCAAAACTTTGAGTTCCAGTCTCACATCCTCGAGGATGGCTGCAAGTGCTTCACTGGAAAGTTCCGGTTTTCGGTACCTTTTCTTTACCTCTATACGCTTTCGCGCCCCCTCTATGGTGAGCTTCTCGGCGTAAAGCAGCTTCTGTATCTCGTCTATCCGCTCTATGTCCAGTTTGGTGTAGAGTCGCTGGCCGGACGAGCTTTTCTTTGGCGCCAGGGAAGCGAACTCGGATTCCCAGTAGCGCAGTACGGAAGCGGGTAGGCCCGTCTTGGCCGAGACCTCGCCGATCCGAAAATACAGTTTGTCCGGAGTTCCGGCAGCCACGACTACTGACTGTTAATGGCGCTCTTCAATACCTGGCTCGGCTTGAAGGTGAGGATCTTTCTCGCCACGATGGTGATCTCCTCGCCGGTCTGAGGATTCCTGCCGCGACGATCGGATTTCTCTTTCACCACGAAGTTGCCGAAACCGGCAATCTTGATCTTGTCACCGTCTTCCAGGGTGGTCTTGATCAGGTCGAAAACTGTTTCAACGAGTTCGGCAGACTCTTTTTTGGAAAATCCAACCTTCTCATAAATTTTCTCTACGATATCCGCTTTGGTCATAACCCCCTCAACAGGTTCAGCATTTCATTGTTTGCGTTCTCAACAGCGGCTTAATCTAATACCATAGCGTTTCTCTTTTCGCAACCGTTTTTATCTGAAGGAAACATTTAATTTTTTTGTCAGGGCATCCATCACCCGCTGGTGCAGACGGGTCACCTCGTCGTCGGTGAGGGTCCTCTCCCTGGAGCCGTAGCGTACCCGTACGGCGATGCTCTTCTCACCCCGGGGGATGTTGCCGCCTGTGTAGAGGTCGAAGATCTCTACCCCCTCCAGCTCCGCCGCCTTCACGCCGCTGACGCAGGCGAGGATATCGGCCGCAGGGATCTCCCGGGGGAGCAGCATGGCGATGTCCCGGAAGGTGGACGGGAAACGCGACGGCACCTGGGCCGTCCCCTGCTTCTTCCTGGCGCCGACCAGCGCCTCGAAGTTGAGCTCCAGGTAGTAAAGCGGCGCGGCGACGCCGTAGTTCTCCTGCACCGTGGGGTGCAGCTCGCCCAGCGACCCCAGCTGCTTGCCGCCGCAAACGATCCGGCACGCCTTGCCCGGATGGAAGTAAGGGTCGAGCTGGTCCGCCGGGTAGCTCACCCCGGTCAGGTTGAGGTCGGCCAGAAGGTTCTCCAGGATCCCCTTGACGTCGAAGAAGTCGATCTCCCCCTTGGGCTGGTTCCACCCCTCGGGGTCGCGGCCGCCGGTCAGAAGCGCCGAAATGTAGAGCGGCTCGTCGGGAAGCTCCTTGCCCCGGGCCGGGAGGTAGATGCGCCGCATCTCGAAGATGCGCAGGTTCAGGGTGCGGAAGTTGATGTTCTTGACCGCGGTCTCCAAAAGCCCCGGAAGCAGCGTGGTGCGCATCACGGAGAGCTCGTCGGAGATCGGGTTCAAGAGCACCATGCCGTTGCTCCTGAAGTCGTCAGGGTCAAGCAGGATCTTGTCGCAGGAAGACGGCGCCACGAAGCTGTAGTTGATCACCTCGGAGAGCCCCTGGGAGACCAGGAGCTCCTTGAGCCTAAGCGAGAGCCTCAGCTCCTCGGAGGGGAGGTCGGAGAAGACGGCGGCCCGCGGCATGGTGAGCGGCACCTTCTCGAAGCCGTTCAGGCGCACCACCTCCTCGACCAGGTCGATCTCCCGCTCGATGTCGACCCTGAAGAGCGGCACCCGGACCCGGAACAGACCCTCCTCGCTCTCGGTCACCTCGAACTCCAGGCGCTCGAAGATATCCTTCACCTCGGCCGCGGTCAGGGAGAGGCCGGAGACGGCGTTGATGCGGGCGAGCCTGGCGCTGATCACCCTCGGCTCGATCGGCTCCGGGTAGACGTCGATGATCCCCTTGGCGATGGAGCCTCCGGAGAGCTCGGCTATCAGCGAGGCTGCGCGGTCCAGCGCCCGGGTCAGGCCGGCCACGTCGGTGCCGCGCTCGAAGCGGTGCGACGACTCGGTGTGGATGCCGAGGCGCTTGGAGGTCCTCCTGATGGCGGAGGGGTCGAAGTAGGCCGACTCCAGCAGCACCTCGGTGGTCCCCTCCCCTATCTCGGAGTTGCCCCCCCCCATGATGCCGGCGAGCGCGACCCCCTTTTCGGCGTCCCGGATGGTGAGGTCGCTTGCGGTGAGCTTGCGCTCCTGTCCGTCCAGGGTGGCGAAGCTCTCCCCCTCGGCCGCCGCGGCGACCACGATCCTGCCGCCTGCCAGCAGCCTGAAGTCGAAGGCGTGCAGCGGATGGCCGTATTCGAGGAGCACGTAGTTGGTGACGTCGACGATGTTGTTGATGGAGCGGATGCCGGCGGCGCGCAGCCTGTTGGCGAGCCAGGCGGGCGACTCGGCCAGGGTGCAGCCCGAGATGTGGNNTGTAGCGCGGGCAGAGCTCGGGGGAATCGATGCGGACCGAGGAGATGCTCTCGATCGGCGCGCCGCTTTCGACCACCTGGAGTCCGGGGTAGTGCACCTTCCTGCCGAGCTTGGCGGCGATCTCGCGGGCGACGCCGACC
>DNRQ01000175.1:1410-26811 GCA_003499925.1 Geobacter sp. | reverse complement strand
GGGTGAGGCTTATGCGAGCTTTTCACCCTCTCCCCAGCCCTCCCCCATCAAGGGGGAGGGGGTGTTTGTGCACTATGCAGAAGATTAGTGCTAATCAGGAAAGTCTTTTAGGCTAAGCCTAAGTCGTGATTTATCGGCGGGAATCCGCTCAATCCGCATCCGCGTGCTATGAAGTTGACCTTGACTCATCCGTGAATATCCAAAGGACCATCAGATGCTAGAGAGCGGTTTCGTCAACATCGCCGCACACCTGCCGGACATGGCAAGACGACAGCCGGATACCGCGGCCATCATCTTCCCCAGGCAAAAGCGCCGCATGAGCTTCTCGGAACTGGACAGGCTCAGCGACCGGATCGCCCGCGGGCTGATCGGCACCGGCATCTGCCGCGGCGTACGCACGGTCCTCATGGTCACTCCGAGCCCCGAATTCTTCGCCCTCACCTTCGCGCTCTTCAAGGTCGGCGCGGTACCGGTCCTGATCGACCCGGGCCTGGGCATCAAGAACCTGAAAAAGTGCTTCGCCGAGGCGGAGCCGCATGCCTTCATCGGCATCCCGAAAGCGCACCTGGCACGACTTATCTTCGGCTGGGGCAAAGATTCCATCCGCACCTTCGTCACGGTGGGGCGACGCCTCTGCTGGGACGGCACCACGCTCGCGGCGATCATCCATGAGAATCCGCAGGAAAGCCCCTTCACCCTGGCGCGAACGGAACGCGACGACGTAGCCGCGATCCTCTTCACGAGCGGCAGCACCGGCGCACCCAAGGGGGCGGTCTACAGTCACGGCAACTTCGCCGCCCAGGTGGAGGCCCTTCGGACCGTCTACGGCATCGAGCCCGGCGAGATCGACCTCCCCACCTTCCCGCTCTTTGCCCTCTTCGCTCCGGCACTAGGCATGACGGCCGTTATCCCGGAAATGGACTTCACCAGGCCCGGGTCGGTCAATCCCGTCAAGATCATCAGGGCCATACAAGATTACGGCGTCACCACCATGTTCGGCTCGCCGGCCCTCATCAACCGGGTCGGCCGTTACGGGGTGAAGCACAAGGTGAAGCTCCCGACGCTCAGGCGCGCCATTTCCGCAGGCGCACCGGTGCCGGCCGCGGTCCTGGAGCGCTTCACGAGCCTCCTCAATCCCGGGGTCCAGCTCTTCACCCCCTACGGCGCCACGGAGGCCCTTCCGGTCTGCTCCATCGGGAGCAGCGAGATCCTGGGAGCTACCCGCCAGATCACCGACGCCGGCGGCGGCGTCTGCGTCGGGCGCCCGGTCGAGGGAATCCGGCTGGAAATCATAGAGATCAGCGACGAGCCGATCTACCGCTGGGATGAATCGCTGCGGGTGCCGTCCGGCAAGATCGGCGAGATCATCGTTCAGGGTGAGCAGGTGACCAAAGGTTACTACAACCGCCCGGACTCCGACCACCTCTCGAAAATCGCAGACCCCGAAACGGGCTCCTTCTTCCACCGCATGGGCGATCTGGGGGGACGCGACGAGGAGGGGAGGATCTGGTTCTGCGGCCGCAAGTCGCACCGGGTCGAGACGGCGGCAGGTCCGCTTTTCACCATCCCCTGCGAGGCGGTGTTCAACACGCATCCCCTGGTGTACCGGACCGCCCTGGTCGGCGTCGGAACTCCGGGACAGCTCAAGCCGGTGCTTTGCGTGGAACTGGAAAAGGGTGTGAAGGCCGACCAGAACGCGGTACGCGAGGAACTGCTCGCCATAGCCCGCGACCATATCCACACCCACGCCATCGAGACCATCCTGTTCCACCCGGCCTTCCCCGTCGATATCCGCCACAACGCGAAAATCTTCCGGGAAAAGCTCGCAGTGTGGGCTGCGCGGAGGCTCAAATGAAAGCGCTGGTGACCGGCGGCGGGGGATTCCTGGGATCGGCCATCGTGCGGCAGTTGCGGGCACGCGGCGATGAGGCGGTCAGTTTCTCCCGGGGGGATTACCCCGAGTTGACGGCTCTAGGCGTAGAGCAGCGCCGCGGCGACCTCACCGATCTGAACGCCCTCGTCGAGGCCGCCCGCGGCTGCGACATCGTCTTCCATGTCGCAGCCAAGGCCGGTGTCTGGGGAAGCTTTCAGGAGTATCACGCGGCGAACGTTGCCGGTACCGAAAACGTCATCGCCGCCTGCCGGAACCACTCCATCAATCGCCTGGTCTACACCGGATCGCCCAGCGTCGTCTTCGACGGTTCAGATGTCGAGGGGGGAGACGAGTCGCTCCCCTACCCGGCCCATTTCGAGGCGCACTACCCGCACACCAAGGCGCTCGCCGAGCAGGCGGTGCTTGCCGCCAACTCCCCGTCGCTTGCCACCGTTTCGCTGCGACCGCACCTGATCTGGGGCCCGGGAGATAACCACCTGGTGCCGCGCATCGTCGCCAAGGCGCGCTCCGGAAGGCTCAGACGCATAGGACGGCGCCCCTGCCTGGTGGACACCGTTTATGTCGACAACGCCGCCGAGGCCCATCTGAACGCCGCCGACCGTCTGACTCCCGGCGCCCCCCCGGCAGGAAAAGCGTATTTCATCTCCAATGGCGAGCCGCTGCCGCTTTGGGAGATGGTGAACGGCATACTTGCCGCGGCCGGTCTCCCCCCCGTGACTCGTTGCGTCTCCCCCGCCTTGGCCTATGCCGCCGGCACCGTTTGCGAGGCCGCCTGGAAGGCGCTTCGCCTCTCCGGGGAGCCCCCCATGACCCGTTTCGTGGCAAGGGAGCTGGCCACCGCCCACTGGTTCGACATCTCCGCGGCCAGGAGAGACCTCGGCTACCGGCCCGGAATTTCCACCGAGGAAGGGCTCAGGCGGCTGCAGCAGTGGTTTGTCGAGGGAGCGCGGTGATGTCGGTGCCGGCACCGGGAGCGGTGGTATCGATACCGGCTCCGGAAGCGGGCCGGCTGCAGCTCCGGCTGGTTTCGCTCACCCGCATGGCGAGCGAGACGGCGCGCCTCAAGGAGTCTCTCACGGTCGAGGAGTTGCGGCGCGGCAATCGGCTGCTTGATAAGGAGCGGCGCGATCGGTTCTTTGCCGGGCGTGGAATCCTGCGCCAGGCGTTGGCCGGATATCTCGGTGAGGAACCTGGAAATGTCAGGCTTTCCGAAGGGGAATTCGGCAAGCTGCATCTTTCGGATCATCTGGAGACGGATTCGATCAGCTTCAACCTGTCGCATGCGGGGGAGTTTTTGCTTTTGGCCTTTGCCGCCGGCTGCGAGGTCGGCGTCGATCTGGAGCAGGTGCGGCAGGATCTGCCATTTCGAGCCATGGCCGAGCGGTATTTTTCGGCACGGGAACAAGAGGAGCTGTTCAGCCTGCCGCCAGGGGAGCAGATCTGCGCCTTCTACCGCTGCTGGACCCGCAAGGAGGCCTATTTGAAGGGAACCGGCACCGGGTTTTCACAACCTTCAAACGGCTTTGACATGGCGCTGCTTCCGGATCATCCGGCTGAGTTGCTGGCCCATAGGGGATCGCCCGGAGAGATCGGCAGGTGGAGTATCAAGGATGTTGCTGTGCCCAAGGGGTATTGCGCCGCGGTTGCGGTCGAGGGGGCGGAGCCGGAGATCTTTCTGGCCACTGAGCCCCCCTCTCCCTAACCCTCTCCCACCAGGGGAGAGGGGATTTCAGGCAGTTCTCTCGTTTGTCTCATCCCCCAGCTGTTCTCGTTCCCCGGCTGTCTCATTGGTCTCGTTCCCAAGCTCCATTGGTCTCGTTCCCAAGCTCCATTGGTCTCGTTCCCAAGCTCCAGCTTGGAAACGTACCTTGTCCGATGAAGCTCCGCTTCGCCTGTTGGTCTCGTTCCCAAGCTCCAGCTTGGGAACGTAACTTGCCGATGAAGCTGCGCTTCGCCTGTAATGCAAAGCTTGAGCTTGGCAAGCAATGGCGTTCCCAAGCAGGAGCTTGGGAACGAGAAGCATTTTCCGCACGCCGCAAAAGCCCCCTCTCCCTTGATGGGAGAGGGTGGGGGGGAGGGTAGGAGCTTTACTTAATGGCAGTGGTGGCTGGGGGAGGGTGCAAGGTGGCTTGCAAGTATTTCTCCGTGCCCTCCGTGTCTCCGTGGCTAACCCTTCTTTAGCTGAGATTTACGGAAGGCTCGATACGCATCCATGTGGCTTCTGTATTTGACCAGGCTGATTTCGCTGTTGAGCCATGCATAGATGATGACGTTGCTCTCTTTGACGCATTTGAAGAAAAGTCGATACTGTTCGGCAGGCTTTGCCCGTTTCCACTGCTTGTACGAATACCCCTCCGTCTCTCCCTGATGGTAGCTCGGATCCTCGGGATTGGCAGGTATATCGTCTTTGATCGCCTTATAGATCTTGGCCAACAGCTTGGTCCGGGGAGATTTCTTGTAATTCTCCGGATCCCTCTCCTTTTCCTTTGCCACAACTGATATCAACTCATCCAGCACCAGTTCAAAGGCGGCGTGGAAACGGATACGCGATTCGTTGCTTACCATGATCAGATCTCCACGCCTTGCACCAGTTCTTCAATAAGCTTCATCTTATCCGGATCGGGAACGCGGATGGTGTCGGCGCTCTCTTCCAACTCCCTCTCCATGTAATTATAGAGCTCGTATACCGTGGAGTTCTCGACGCTATAGGAGAATGCATCGAAGATCCTCGGATGGCACGCAACGGTATCCAGCTTGGCTGCTATCAGATCTTCGTAATACGAGGCCACGAATTGGTCGGGAATCACGAATCTGTAATGGATAAAAGAGAGATCGTGCTTTTCAGTGACAAGCTCATAATCGTGTTTCTGCAGGATAACGTCTGTCTCTGCCAGGGCATCACCGATTGCAGAGACTACCGCTTTCAAATCCTTTTCCAGCAGCCCATTCCTGCACAGGATACCGTTGACGATCTCATAATCACCGGCTGAGTGATGCGGCACCCCGTTACCTAATTCCCGCCGCTGAGCCAGTAGCCTCTTAAGCAGAGAAAACCTCCCTGTTAACGGCGCAATTCGGATGACTGCATCCAGTAGTTTGAGATTGCCAGGATCTTGGTCGAGAGCGGAGAGTGCATATTTTGCGGATTCGTTCCAGAGGCAGGATTTTTCCAGCGAAAGAGCATAGTACATCAGTGAAAAGCAGGATTCGGAACCGTCTACGGCTCTCTTGTGATAGTCATGCATCGATGCGATGTCGTGCTCAAGGCATGCTATCAGACCCAGCAGAGTGTTCCCGGCTACCGGGTTCTTTTTCAGCATGGAGCCGGCACTCTTTTTAAATTTCGCCAGTTTCAGCCCCTGAGTGATGTCCCTGCGGGACAGACAATTCAGTTGATGGGACAGCTGGGTGAATTCAACCTCAGACGCTGAGACCATGGGTTATCAGGCGATCAGGTCGGTCTGGCAGAATCTGCAGACGGAGTCGCGCCATTTGCTGTATTCACTGCACTTTGGGCACTGGCGATAATGCCCTTCAACTGGCCTTACCGGGCCCTGGTAGATGGTTATCATCAGGGTGGGCGGAAAACAGGTGTTGAGCAAAAACCACAAAAACGGGTTTCTCCCCTTGCTCCAGGCAAGCCTGGCGCCGATGATCCCGGGGAGGAGGAAAAAAAATCCCATAAAGGCTATCTGCTGTAACTGGTGCAACATAAAAGACTCCTCTGCTCAAATACCATCTATTTTTTGATTCATCTTCACTAGGTTCTCGGTTCGGTCCTGGTTATCGTACTGCGCAGCTCCAGGCCGAGCATCTCCGAGGCCTCGTGCATCGTTTTGAGATAGCGCTCCTTGAAGTGCGGCAGTGCGTCTGTCGGTTTGCCGTCCTCATCCCAGGGGAGCTCCGTTCGCGCGAGGATTATCAGGATCTCTTCCAGCGCGTCCCGTCTTTTTCTAAGCTCGGTTATCTCCTGAAGCGCTTCCCCCAAGAGTGTGCTGTCAGCCTCACCGTTCGCCACGGATGACTTCAACCTGTCTATTATATCGGTCATGATAGCTCCTCCTTGAGTCCCGGCATGGTAACAGTGGCCAGGTGCCGAGTCAACATACATCTACGGGGGAGAGTCTCGCGGGCCACCCGCTGTTGCTGAAGACCAATGATTATCAGTTTGAAAGGTACTTTTAATTGCCAAATGATGTTAAAGGTTTTATGCTCTGAAAATTCCAAATCATCATGCCTGAGAAAAGAGGATACAACATGAATAAGTTCGCAGCATTGCTTATCGGATCAGCCCTTAGCGCCCTCATTGCAAACCCGGGCTTTGCAGCCGACGCCGCGCCTGCCGCCGCGCAGGAATCGAAGCCTGCCGCCGCGTCAACGGCCTCGCCCGCACCCGCTGCAACTGCCGCAAAGGTTCCTGCTGCAACTGCCGCACCGGCACCTGCTGCGCCGGCGTCCGAACCTGCAGCGGTCGTAAAGGAGCAGCCCGTCAAGATCGGCTACATAGACATGGCGAAAGTCGCAGCCGGATCAAAGGGCGGCAAAGCTGCAGCAGCGACCATGAAGGCGAAATCCGGGAAACTCAAAGCCAAGATCGAGGCCAAACAGAAACAGATCGAAAAGCAAAAAGAGGCCATTGAGGCTAAGATCGACACCTTCACGCCCAAAGAACGCGCCGCCAAGGCAAAAGAATTCCAGAAGAAGTTGGAAGAATACCAGAAACTGGTGCGAGCAAGCGAGGAGGAAATGCAGGAAGTGCAGGAGAAACTTACCTCCGATCTCTATAAGGAGATAAAGAAGGCCTCGGCTAACTACGCGAAGTCCAACGGTTACACGATGATCATCGAACAAAAGGCGGTCCTTTACCTCACCGAAGGCGTGGAGCCGAAGGATCTGAGCGATCAGATCACCGAACAGTTGAACGAAAAACTGCAGGCGAAATAGCCGGGAGCTGCGAGCCAAAGGCTTGCTGCCGGAGTCATTCAGTTTCCCTGCTGGGCGAATGATGGATTCGCCCCGTTTTTTCTCCCCCCAGCTGTGCCCTTAAATCAACCTCTTATAAGCACCAGCCTGGTCCTCTCCCCTCCCTTGACGGGAGGGGCAGCGGGAGGGTTAGGCTTACGCAAGCCCTTCACCCTGTCCCAGCCTCGCCCCCATGAACGGGGAGGGGGTGTAAAAGTGGGGGGGGGAGAATGCACGCACCCATTTTTCGGTGTGGTAGAATTGGCAAATTATATAACTCTGCTAACGACAGGACCGCTATGAACCTACCTAACAGCACTCTCCTCGTCCTTATGGGACTTCTGACCTTTGCCCTGGCCGGCTCCGGACCAGCCCATGCGACACTTGGCGAAGGTTCGGATTCCATCGCAAAGGATCGCAAGGCGCTCTCTGCCGTCAAACGCGCCACGACCAGCCACGCCAAATATTCGGTACAGGAGGTCGCCTCCGATGCCACAGTGGTTCGGGAGTTTCTCACTCCTTCGGGCGTCGTTTTCGCCATTGCCTGGAAAGGACTGGTGCCACCTGATCTCACGGTGCTGCTTGGCTCCTACTTCGACGAGTACAAGGAGGCGAAACGGCAGCTCCCCCGCAAGCACGGACAAAGGCGCTCACGGGTGAAGGGAGATCGCGTGGTCGTTGAGACCTGGGGACACATGCGGAATTTGCAGGGCCGGGCCTACGACCCCGCGCTGGTTCCCACGGGAGTGCGAATCGATGAAATTCACTAGACTTTTACTGGGCATCTTCACGCTCCTGCCTCTACTCGCCTTGGCGGCCGGATGCGGAGGCGGCGGAGGCGGCGGCGGAGACAGCGAGTCCCCTCTTGTCTCCATCACGGTCACACCGGCCAACTCCACCATCGCGGCAGGTGGGACCCTGCAATTCTCCGCAGTGGGGACCTATGCAAACGGCAAGACAGCGGATCTGACAGCTGCGGCAACCTGGAGTTCATCGGTGGAGGCCGTAGCCAGTGTCAACAACGCGGCCGGCTCCAAGGGAGCGGTGACCGGGGTTGCCGCGGGGAGCACGGCGATAATCGCCATGGTCGGAACGGTGTCGGGCTCCGCCAACGTCACGGTAACGGGGGCCGGCGCCGTCTCGCCAAACGTCATGACCATTACGGTGAACGGCTCTCTCTGCTCGGACTCAAGCTATCTCAACAAGCCGTGCGTAAGCGTCACGATATGCAATCCCGGCAGTACCACATGCCGGACCATACCCGACATCCTGCTGGATACCGGAAGCTATGGGCTGCGGATCTTCAAGGATACCATACCAGATCTGACGCTAGCCCAGGTTCCCAGCGGCTCAGGCTCGCTTGCGGAGTGCGTCCAGTTCGCAGACGGCTCCTCGCTGTGGGGGCCGGTCCAGGTTGCCGGCGTAAAACTGGGCAACGAGCCGGTAGTAGAGATACCGGTCCAGGTCGTCGACGCCTCGTTCGGTACGCGCCCGAACCAGTGCCAGAACGCGGATTTGAGCCGGCAATCGGCCAGGTTTAACGGCATACTGGGAGTGGGCATCTCTACCGAGGACTGCGGACCGATTTGCGTCAGCAACCCCGGAATCGGATTATATTACAGGTGCAGCGGCGCCAACTGCAGCGGCACCGCGGTCGCTCTTGCGAGCCAGGTCCAAAACCCGGTGCCGCACCTGCCGCCGCAGGACAACAACGGCATAATTGTGCAGTTGCCTGCGGTCCCCTTCGACGGAGTGGTCTCGACCAGCGGTTCCCTCATCTTCGGCATCGGCACCCGGCCCAACAACACCCCTGCGTCGCCTACCGTTTTCCCTACCGACGAATTCGGTGATTTCAGGACCGTCTACAACGGTGTTAACAGCACGAGCTTTCTCGATACCGGCTCCAACGGCCTGTATTTCCCGAACGTCCCCCCGGAGCTCCCCACCTGCCCTGATCCTGATTCCGGGTGGTACTGTCCTCCGGTCACCAGGGAGCTTTTCGCCACGACGGTCGGAGCCTTTGGCTCGCCGAGCGCAACCGTGCCGTTCTACATTGGGAACCTTCTGAACCTTGCCAACTCGCCCAACAACGTTTTCAAAGAGATAGGCGGCACCTCGACCTTCGGATTCGACTGGGGTCTGCCGTTCTTCCTGGGGCGCCAGGTCTTTTTCGGGATGGAGGGAAAGGCATCCAGCCTCGGCACCGGTCCCTACGTTGCGTACTGAGCCGATGTTCAGGTCCCTACCCCTAAAGGCGGGTTTCAATTCACCTCCCTCTCTACAAGGGGGGAGGTCAGGAGGGGGATGGGGTCTGGTCGTTGAAAGGGAGGGAGTTTTATCAGCGGAAGATCAAACACTTCTGCGAAAGTTACAGCAATAGATTCATCCCATGCGCACATCGTCCCCTCCCCTGGAGGGGGAGGGGTAGGGAGGGGGAACTCGGCTAGTTCTTCGCAGAAGCCGGTGTCTTCCCCCCTCCCGACCTCCCCCCTCCAGGGGGAGGAGAGTGCGCAGGCGCCAGGGGAAGATGAATTTTGTCTCCGACAAAGGGCTGCCGTGGCGGGGTTGGTTGCTAATCGGGAAATGCGATGAAGTTCTTTTAGTCGGGGGGTGTTGCTTGGTCAGATATCTGTTGATAGCAATGGCTTTGCTCGCCGGAGCGGTTTCTCCTTATCCGGTAACGGCCGCACAGACACACGTTGCTGCTGAAAAAAAACCAAGCGCCGACAAACCGGAAGAGCAGGCTACTGCGGCTACTGCGGCTACTGCGGCTACTGCGGCTACTGCGGCGAAGACGACGATAACCAGACACCAGGCGCGCATCGGCGGCAAGGTGATCGCCTACACGGCGACAGCCGGAAAACTGCCGGTTCTCAATGATGCCGGCGATACCGAGGCCGAGATATTCTACGTCGCCTATAGCGCTGAGAAAGGTGACCCGGCAAAGCCCCGTCCCCTGCTGTTCATCTTCAACGGCGGGCCGGGCGCCGCCTCGATCTGGCTGCACCTTGGGGCCGTCGGTCCCAGACGGGTCGAGATGCTCCCGGACGGCAACATGCCGGCACCCCCTTTTCGGCTGGTCGACAACGCCTACAGCTGGCTGGACCAGGCCGACCTGGTATTCGTGGACCCCGTCGGTACGGGATACAGCAGAGCGACAAAGCCGGAGCTGGCCAAGAACTTCGCCACCGTGCGCGGGGACATCGAATCGCTCGGGCGATTCATCAGGCTGTACCTGACCCGCAGCGAGCGCTGGAGTTCGCCGCTTTTCCTGGTGGGAGAGAGCTACGGGAGCTTCCGGTCCGCCGGCCTCTCGGAGTACCTGATTGACCATGGCGTGGCCCTGAACGGCATGATCCTGGTCTCCTTCATCCTGAATCTGCAGACCGTCTCCTTCGACTACGGTAACGACCTCCCCTATCAGCTGTTCCTGCCAAGCTACACCGCGACGGCCTGGTATCACAAGAAGCTGGCTCCCGACTTGCAGGTCGATCTTGACCGGACCTTAGCCGCCGCCGAGGAGTGGGCGGCCACCGAGTACCAGGTGGCGTTGAACAGGGGAGACCGGCTCTCCGCGGAAGAACGCAGGGGGGTGGTGGAAAAACTGGCACGGTTCACCGGCCTTAGCGCCTCCTTTGTCGAGAGCCGCAACCTGCGCATCGACAGCAGGGGTTTCGTCAGAGAGCTGCTGAGCGACCGCGGCCGGATGGTCGGCTTCATGGACAGCCGGTACAGCGCAGCCAATCTCGATCCCGGGGCGGCTCGCGGTTTCGATCCGACCGTCACGACCATCCGTCCCCCCTTCACCGCCACCTTCAACCGTTACGTGAGGGAGGAGCTCGGTTTTCAGTCCGATCTGGAGTATTTCACCCTGGGCGGCGGCATCGAGCGCTGGGACTGGGAGGCGAAAAACAGCTATGCCGACACCAGCGAGAACCTGGGGCAGACGCTGGCCAAAAACCCGTACATGAAGATCTTCGTTGCCTCCGGCTGCTTCGATCTTGCTACTCCCCACGCAGCCACCGACTACACCATTGCCCACATGGGTCTCCCCCCCGCCTTGCGGAAAAATGTCACCGTACGCCGCTATCGCTCCGGGCATATGATGTATCTGGAAAGTGAGGCGCTGGTGCAATTAAAGCAGGATGTGGCGGGGTTTATCGTGGAAACGCTGAAGGAGCACGTGAGGTAGTTTTTGTTCAACTTGGCGTCAAGGCGGGATCAGAAAATCCCCCTTTGGCAAAGGGGGATTTAGGAGGATTTAGGGGGATTTGCACTCCGCTCCAAAATTGACCCTGTAGCAGCCTGGGCAAAATCCCCCCCGACCCCCCTTTTACAAAGGGGGGAGGAATTGGCAAAGGGGGGGAAATCGGAAAAGAAATCTACTGCCAGAGTTTCGGGGCCTTCACTGTCTCTATCTTGTCCTGGGCAGCCTCCGGCAGGTTCGAAAAGAATTGCAGTCCCGTCTGTTTCTCCACCTCCCGTACACTCACCAGAAAATTCGGCATATCCTCAGTTTTTAGCTGCCGATTCGGCATGATCACGGCAATGGCTTCCTGCTTCTGAGGGTCCAGCACGACCTTGAACAGGAAACGGGGAACGGCTACCCGGTTTCGCCCGATGGTCTTCGGTTCCCGCTCGTAGATCGGCCCGCTGTAGACGTAGAGCTCTCCGCGCTCCAGCGCCCACCTGCGCACCTTTTTTTCAAGCTCCATCCAAATGCCGCGGTTCATGCCTACCCCTGCCTGCGGTACCATGTTGGAAAGGTAGAAGCTTTCCGACATGGCCTGACCATCCCACGACATGTCGGCCGCCGGGGCCATGTGACCGCGATCGTAGCCCGAGCCTTTGTAATCGGAGAGTTCCGCCCGTTTCCCCTGCTCCAGGTCGCCGTCTGCCTGGAAGTCGTTGGACCTCTTAACCGTCCCCTTGGCCTTACCCCAGGTCAGATGCTCTGCTACCCAAACGGGAGTCTTCTTGTCAGGGTCGTGAGAGAGGAGATAACCCTTTCGGCAGAGAAGATCGCCGGAGAGACTCGGAACGCCGTAGGCGGCGAATTCCTTGCAATCTTCGATGGGACCGGCAAATACGATATGGACGGTAGTGCATAAAATTAGGACGAACTGCAGGAAGGTGCGGCGCATGCGGTCTCCGAAGGTTGAGATATCAAGGAGTGTTGAGAATGCAGGGCGTCCTTGGCCGGGCCGGTCAAGCGTGCTTCTGCGGGTGTTCCTTCAGCCACTCCCGTAATGCCTCATTCATGCGAGTCTGCCATCCTTTGCCTGAGGCTTTGAAAGCGTCGAGAATGTCCCGGTCAAAACGCACTGTCTTCGACTCCTTAACGCCACTGCCGAGTGGACGACCCGTCTTTCTCGTAAGCATTTCGTCAGCTACCTCTTTAGAGAAAAGCTCATGCAGTACTTCGTGCGCTGGACGCGCGCTCTTAAAGTCCTCAGCACTCCATTCAGGATTTTCATCGTCGATCAAATCGGGATTCGGCTTATTTTTTGCCATGTTCTTTCACCTCTCTGGCATTGGCTTTTCTGAAACTGATAACATGGGCAGTTTCATTCCGCGGGGTTATGACTGCGGCATATAACCGGCCTCGGATAAAACCAAAGATTCTGAAACGCCTTTCGCCGTAATCGTTGCGGGTATCTTCAATGATAACAGCTTCATTCCAATCAAAATCATCAACCATATCGAACGGAAGACCGCGCTCGGCGATGTTTGTCGCGTTTTTAGCAGGGTCATAGGTAACAGTCCTAACAGTATTTGTAACAACAAAAAGGCACCGAGTCAACGTAATCCCCGGTATGCAGCAGCACAAAACGCCCCTAACCATGATATTTGGTTAGGGGCGTTTCCGGTTCGGTGCCCTCGGCTCATTTTCTTTTTAATGGCTGTTCCCCCGCGCTACACGGTGGCGAGCAGACGGTGAAACAGGTCGGGAAAGAGCATGAACAGGGCGAGCGCAACCGAGCCGATCAGCACCCCCCCCCAGGTCCAGCTCTGCGACCAGTTCCGGGTCAGGACGGCGCCCGCCTGCTGGGAGGCCGGCGCGGGCTTGAAGAGCCGGAAGACGATCCCCAGATAGTAGATCACCCCCAGGAAGCTCCCGATGAAGGCGAGCACCGCGGGGAGCAGATGGCCGGAGGCGATCACCGACTTGAAGACGAGGAGCTTTGCCAGAAAACCGGGCAGAGGGGGGATGCCGGCCAGAGAAAGGACGGCAGCGCCCAGGATGAACGCCGGCACCGGTCGCGTGTAGTAGGCGCCATCCAAACAGGCCAGCGGATCGGCTTGATCGACTTGATCGCCGCAGAGGAGGCTGAAGCAGGCACAGGCGATAATGGTTGTCACGGCATACACGGCAACGTAGTAGAAGAGCGCTTCCACCCGCCCCCCGGTGCTGTCGGTGAGCGCAAACATCATGTAGCCTGCGTGCGCTATCGAGGAGTAGGCCAGGAGCCTCTTGAAACTGGTCTGACGGATGGCGGTGATGTTGCCGTAGAAGATGGAGGCGACGGAGAGTGCCGTCACCGCCAGCGTCGCTTCTGCGTTGAGCGGCATGTTGCCGAGGATGCGGACCAGGGCGAGCACCACCGCTGCCTTGACCACCGAGGCGAGAAAAGCGGTCACCGGGAGTCTGGCGCTGTCGTAGGCGTCGGGCGCCCAGCCGTGGAAGGGGAATACCGCAGCCTTGATGAAGAAGCCGCTCAGCACCAGGGCGCCGGCTGCCCAGTTCTGCGCGCCGGCGAAATCGGCGATGGCGAGCGTTCCGGTCTGGGCGTACACCAGGGATATGCCAAAGAGCATCAGGGCGGTGGCCACCGAGGACATGAGCAGGTACTTGAAGGCCCCCTCACAGGCGACCGAGGCGCCTCGTCCGTGGATCATCAGGGCAAACCCCGGCAGGGAGAGCATCTCGATGCCGATGAAGAGCGTGATGAAACCCGCGCTGCTCATGATGATCAGCCCCCCCAGAAGGGAGCAGGACAGGAGCATCCAAGTCTTGAAGCATCTGGAGCCGGTGATCGAGAAGAAACCGAGCACGGTGCCGCAGCCGAGGATGACCAGCCTGGCGAGAATGGCGAAGCGATCGATCACTACCTCGCCGGGAGCCAGGGTAAGGGTGTAGCCGCTACTTAGCTGGGCGACCAGCACCCCGCAGCCGACCGTCAGGGTAAGCAGGAACAGCGGTCCCGCAAGGGCCTCATCGGCCCTGACGATCTCCAGGACCATGAGAACGAGGATGAGTAGAAGCAGAAGATGTTCCGGCAAAAGTCCGTACAGAAAATCAGTGGCCATTGGCGCCCCCGTTAATGAAATGGTTGTCCTACTTGTCTGCAAATCAGCAGCAATCTCAGGGTTCAGGCTTAAACTCCCACCCTACGAAAATCCACATGTCTCCCTCTGCGAAGCGGGGAGAGAGGCATGCGAGCTGCAGATTAGTTTCAATCAGCAGTATTTTTAATCGCAGCTTTCGGCAGCACGGCGCTCCCTACTACCTGGGCATGCAACTTGTCCACGGCGCTCCCGGCTATCTGGGCGTGCAGCTGGTCCACGGCACCCTGCACCTTGCCCATGATCGGCGCGGGGTTTATCCCGATCCAGAGGATCAGCAGCAAAAGCGGCAGGAAGGCGAGCGCCTCCCGCGGGTTTAAATCCTCGAGCCGGGCTCCCTCGCCCGCCTTGCCGTACAGGATGACCCGGGCAAAGCGCAGCATGTAGCCGGCACCGAGCACCATGCCGCTGCAGGCCAGAATCACCGCCACCAGGGTAAGGGGGGAGAGCCCCGCCTGCCAGGCGCCGAAGCCCTGCTGGAAGCCGCCGAAAAGGATGAGGAACTCGGAGGTGAACCCGCTGGTGAGAGGGAGCGCCACCGAGGTGAGTATGAAGAGCATCAGGGTCACGGCAAGGCGCGGGGCCAGGGTGGAGAGCGCTGTGAGCTCCTTGTAGGAAGCACCCAGCCGCTGCTCCAAAAGGCTCAGCATGAGAAAGAGTCCCACCACCGCGGCGCCGTGGCTCAGCATCTGGAAGAGCGCGCCGTGCACCGAGGCCTGCTGGAAGCTGAACACCCCCAGCACGATGTAACCCATGTGGCTCAGCGACGAATAGGCAATCAGCTTCTTGAAATCCTCCTGGCGCAGCGCCAGCACGGCGCCGTAAAGGATGCTGACCACGGCCAGCAGGATCACGTAGGGGGCGGCAACCGCACTCACCGCAGGTGCCAGCGGAATGGCAAGCTTCAAAAGACCGAAGGCGCCCATCTTGGAAAGCGCCCCGGCCATGATCGCCGTTCCCGAGGCCGGAGCCTCGCTGTAGGCCAGCGGCAGCCAGGAGTGGAAGGGGAACAGCGGACACTTGATGGCGCAGGCCAAAAGCACCGCCAGGAAGACGAAGAGCTGCACCCCGTGCTCCAGATGCAAAGCGTACAGGGTGGCAAATTCAAAGGACCAGCTGCCGGTCTGACGCAGCGACTCGACCCCCAGGAGGATGACCGCGGCCAAAAGAAGCACGCTGCCGACCAGGGTGTAGAGAAAGAAGGTGGTGGCGGCCTGGCGTCGGTTCTCGCCGCCGAAAACCAGGATCAGCACGAACATCGGGATCAGCACCAGCTCCCAGAAGGCGAAGAAGAGCATCAGGTTTTGGGACAGGAAGGTGCCGAAGAGGCTCGCCTGCAAAAGAAGCAACAGGTGCAGGTAGAGCTTGTCCCGCGACTGGGGGGTCCCCCAGGCACAGACCAGCACCACCGGGAAAAGCAGCCCGGTGAGCAGCACCAGGTAGACGTTGAGCCCGTCCAGCGCCAGGTGGAAGTTCACCCCCAGGGAGGGGATCCAGGCGACGTTCAGATCGTAGCGACCGGGAGCGACGGCGCCGTCGAAGCCGAAGAAGAGTCCCGCCGAAAGTGCCAGCACCGCCAGCATGCCCAAAAGCGAGAGCAGGCGCGCCAAACCGGATTCCTTCCCTGGAATAAGGCAGAGCAGCAGCGAAACGGCCGCGGGAAGCGCACAAAGCAGCAAAACCATGATGCCGTCAAACATGCAGCACCCCCCACAAAAGAACCAGGGCAAGCCCCAGGAAGACGTAGAACACGTAGCCCTGGACGCTCCCTGCCTGCATGCTGGAGAAGAGCCTGGAGGCGTAGTTGACCGAATGGTTGGGGGCGGTCAGCACCCCGGCGTCCAACCCGTGCTCCACCCTGCGGGCCAGCACCGACTCGGAGACCCAGTCCAGGAAGCGGACCACCACGTAGTAGAGCGCATCGAAGAAGTACCCCTGGCTTACCAGGTCATAGGCATAACCGGAGCTCGCCTTGGCCCGGACCGCCCATTCCTTGCGCAGGCTGAAGAAGACCCAGGCCATAGCGATTCCGGACAAGGCGACCGCAATGGAGATTCCCATGAAAAGGGTTTCCAGCCGGTGCCCCCCTGCCGCCGGGTGCCCCCCTGCCCCTTCCGCCTGCGCGTGCCCTATGACCGGCGCCAGGAAATCGTAAAAGGGAGCCGAGACCCCCGCCATCTCGCGCAGCGCTCCGGGGAGACCCAGAAACCCCGCCGCCACCGAGCATACGGCGAGCAGCACCAGGACGCCGGACATGGTGGCAGGTCCCTCGTGAATCCCCTTTTCCAGCCGGGCCGGCACTCGCGACTCGCCGAAGAAGGTCATGATGATGGCGCGGAACATGTAGAACGCGGTCAGGAACGAGGAGATGCTCGCCACCAGCCAGAGTCCCAGGGAGCCGTTCACGCCGGAGTAGGCGCTCCAGAGGATCTCGTCCTTGGAGAAGAACCCGGCAAAGGGGGGGACGCCGGAGAGCGCCAGGCTGGCGATCAGGAAGGTGACCAGTGTGATGGGGAGCTTCTTCCCCAGCGCCCCCATGTTGCGCATGTCCTCCTCGCCGTGCAGCGCGTGGATGATGGCGCCGGCGCCGAGAAAGAGGCAGGCCTTGAAGAAGGCGTGGGTGAAGAGGTGAAAGAGTGCCGCGTTGAAGGCGCCCACGCCGCAGGCCAGGAACATGAGCCCGATCTGGCTCATGGTGGAAAAGGCGAGCACCTTCTTCAGGTTGTACTGGGTAAGCCCCATGGTGGCGCCCAGCAGTGCGGTGAGCGCTCCGCCGTAGGCGACCACCGTCATGGCGCCCGGCGCGTGCAGGAACACCCCGTTCAGGCGGCAGAGCAGGTAGACCCCGGCGGTCACCATGGTCGCGGCGTGGATCAGCGCGGAAACCGGCGTGGGGCCTGCCATGGCGTCGGGAAGCCAGACGTGCAGCGGGATCTGGGCGGACTTGCCGCAGGCGCCGATCAGAAGCATGATGCCGATCGCGTTCATGACGGCGACCGAGGTCTGACCGGTGGCGAAGAAGGCGTTGATCTCCTGGAAGTCCAGGGTGTTGGCGAAGAAGTAGATGACGAAGGCGGCCAGCACGAAGCCGGTGTCGCCGACCCGGTTCACGATGAAGGCCTTGAGTCCCGCCGCCGTCTTGTCGGAGTCCTGGAACCAGAAGCCGATCAGCAGATACGACGCGATCCCCACCCCTTCCCAGCCGGCAAAAAGCAGCACCATGTTCTTCCCGAGCACCAAAAGGAGCATGAAGAAGAGAAACAGGTTCAGGTAGGCGAAGTAGCGGGCAAATCCCTTGTCGTGGGACATGTACCCCACCGAGTAGATGTGGATCAGCGTCCCCACTCCGGTCACCACCAGGCACATCATGGCGGAGATCTGGTCGAAGTAGAGGGCGGCCTCCACCTTGAAGCCGGGATAGGCCACCCAGGTGAAGAGATGCTCCACCACCGGCAGCCGGCTCACCCGGAGGCCGGAAAAAAGGGACCAGGTAAGGGCGAAGCAGATAGCCGGCATGCCGCAGGCGATCAGCGATACCGCCTTCTTGGGGAGACGGGAGCCGATCAGGCCGTTGATCAGGAACCCCAGAAACGGCAACATGAGGATGAGCGTCAGTTTGTTCATGAGTAGCTACCCCTTCAGATCCTGGTGCGCGTCGAGATCGAGTGTGCCGTGGCGCTTCACCAAAAGCACCACGATGGCCATGGCCAGGGCGATTTCGCAGGAAGCGGCCACGTAGATGAAAAAGGTCATGGAGGCGCCGGCCACCGTGTTGCTGCGGCTGGCGGAGGTGACGAAGCTTAGGACCACGGCATTGAGCATGATCTCCAGGCACATCATCACCACCAGCAGGTTACGGCGCACCGCCACCCCCAAGAGTCCCAGGGAGAAGATCACCCCGGCCATGGTGATCAGGAACTGGTACTTATCCATCCAACCCCTCCTTGACCGCCGTCCAGGCGGAGAGCACGCCGATCAGCAAGAGCACCGTGGCAAGTTCGAAGTGAAACCAGTAGCTCTTCATGAAGTCGAGCGCGAAGGCGGCGAAGCTGAAACGCTCCGGGCCGCCGGCGGGTGCCACCAGTGCGCCGGATTCCGCAGGCAGGAGCCAGAGCGACAAGGGGATCAGCACCGCCACGATCAGCGCCGGGTAGACCCAGCGCGAGAAGCGCTGCCGGTAGCTGGCGTCGCGGTCGTCGAGCAGCATGATGGTGTAGACCATGAAGACCATCACGGCGCTCACATAGATGAGAATCTGGAAGATGGCCACCACGTGCACGTTGAGAGTGGCGTAGATGCAGGCGAGGCTCACCATGTGCGCGATCAGGGCGAGCGCGGCGCGCATCGGCTGGCGCAGGATGAGCACCAGGGCGGCAAAGAGCACGGCGAGCGTGCTGAAGAGCAGGATGAAGAAGGTATCCATTAGTGTCCCTCCTGGTCGTGGGCGGGCGGCTCTTCATAGCTCTTCAGGGTGTCCCTGGTGGGGCACCAGTTCATGAGCAGGTCCTGCCTGGCCCACATGTTTTCGCGGTCGAAGCCGGGGAGATCCGGGGTCTCGGGGGACATGCGTATGGCGTCCTCGGGGCACGCCTCCACGCAGAAACCGCAGAAGATGCAGCGCGAGTAGTCGAGCTCGAAGCGCACCGGAGACTTGGGGTGCGCCGGATCGTCGAAGTCGACGCCGGACTCGATCTCGATGCAGTAGGCCGGGCAGACCGTCGCGCACATGTTGCAGGAGACGCACTGCACCTTGCCGTTTGGGCGCTGGGTCAGGATGTGACGGCCGCGGTTGACGGGGGAGTAGTCGGCGCGGCGCTCCTCCGGGTAATAGGCGGTGAGCGCCCCCTTGCGGAAGGTCATCCATTTGAACATGTTGCCGAAGAAAACCCCGCCGGTGATGCAGAGCCCCCGGATCACCTCCGGGAGGTAGAGGCGCTCCCAAAGACCCATCTCCGGTTCGTTCCAGTATTGCTTCCTCATATCATCCTCAGGGTGAACCAGCGCATGAGCGCGGTTAACACCAGATTTACCGCGGCCAGGGGCATCAGGATCTTCCAGCCGAAGTTAAGCAGCTGGTCATAGCGAAAGCGCGGCAGCGTCCAGCGGATCTGCACCATGAAGCATCCCGCCACGAAGACCTTGACCAGGAAGGTGAAAAGCTGCAGCAGCACTACCGCGAGGTGCGGCAGAGCGATCCGGCTCCCGCCGGGGAAGAGAAAGCCGGCGTCGTTCAGGTAAGGGAGGTTGCACCCCCCCAGGAACAGGGTGACCAGCAGCGCCGAGGCGACCACGATGGTGATGAACTCGGAAAGCATGAAGAGTCCCATCTTCATGGCGGTGTACTCGGTGAAGTACCCCGAGACCAGCTCCGATTCGCACTCCGGCAGGTCGAAGGGGACCCTCTTGTTCTCCGCGATGGCAGCGGTGAGAAAGAGGATGAAGGCTAGCGGCTGCTTGAATATCCCCCAGGCCGGGAGAAAGCCGAACATCTGCCCCGACTGCAGGCGTACCATCTGGCCGATGTCCAGGGTGCCGAAGGTGACCACCAGGCTGATCAGGGCGAGCCCCATGACCACCTCGTAGGAGATCATCTGGGAGGCGGCGCGGGCCGAGCCGAGCATGGAGAACTTGTTGTTGGAGGACCACCCCGCCAGCATGATGCCGAGGATGCCGACCCCCGAGATGGAGAGCATGATAAGCACGCCGGCGTCGAGATTGGCCACCTGCATGGCGTAGGCGCGGTCGCCGAAGTAATCCCTGAGCAGACCGGCGTCGAAGAGGTGCCCCGGCATCAGCACCCCCCCGAAGGGGACCACCGCGAACACCAGGAGCACCGGGGTCGCCGCCAGCCAGGGGGCGAGGTTGTAGCAGAAGGAGTCGTAGGTGGTCGGGGTGAAGTTCTCCTTGAGGAGCATCTTGGCCCCGTCGGCCAGACCGTGGAAGAGTCCCATGCAGGTCAGCTTCACCTGTGTGTAGGGGATCCGGATGTAGGCGCGGTTCGCGCCGATGCGGTCCGCCATGATGGCCGACTGCTTGCGCTCCACCCAGGTGAAGATGGTGGCGAGCCCGACCATGAAGGCGATGGCGTAGCTCATGAAGAGCAGGTAAACGATCAGGTCCTGAGTCATAGCGCTACAGTCTCCCAAACAGGTCGCCGGCGTGCAGCACCGACTCGGGCTTCTCGAACACCTGTTCGAAACGGTTCACTTTTCCCTCGAAGTTCGTGTAGTGGCCTGTGCGCTCGAACATGGTGGAGATCGGGACCAGCACCTCGGCGGGGCGGCCGGCAGCGGGCTCCAGGGTGGCCAGGTGGATCACCTTGGCGCTCCCGAGCGACGCGTAGTCGACCAGGTCCCCCCAGACCAGCACCACGTCGTGGCCGGCGTCGGCGGCAAAGGGGCGTCTGCCGAAGATCGCCTCGACGCTGTAGCTGTTGGGGTTCTTGTCCGCCTTGATGAGCAGTTGGTCCTCGACCACCTCCCCCGCTTCCGGCTCACGGTCCGCCCTTGTGTAGACGGTGAGCGAGGAACCGAGCGCGCTCTTGAAGGCGGCCAGTTCTTCATTGGAGCCCCAGGCCGACACGATGGCCGCCGGCTTTTCCGCCTCGAAGAGCAGGCGCTGCGCCGCAGCGAGCGCATCCTGCAGCGTGCTCTCCGCTCCGGCGAGCCTGGGGGCCAGGGCGCGCACGCTGTCATTGATCACCTGGTGCAGGTCGAAACCCTGGTTGCAGAGCCAGGGGCCGTTCACCTCGGGGTTCTCCCGGGCGCTGATCCGGTAGGCCATGTGGTTTTTATCGGCGCCCGGGGCGCGCAGCTGCCACTGCTTCTGTCGGCGCCAGACCTCCACGCTGCAGCCGCGCGAGCAGCGCGGGCAGACCGAGGCGACCGGCTCCAGGTACCAGACTCGGCTCTTGTAGAGGAAGTCGCGGGAAAGGAGCGCCCCCACCGGACAGCTCTGGATGATGTTGTCGGAATAGGGATCCTCGACCCCGCCCTGCTCCAGGCGCTCCACCCTGGACTGGTCGGCGCGCTCCACGATGCCGAGGAGCCCTGAGCCGGAGATCTCCTTGGTGAAGCGGACGCAGCGGCTGCACAGGATGCAGCGCTCGCGGTCCAGCATGATGCGGGAGTTGATCTGGTAGAACTTGCGCTGGCGCCTTTTCGGCTCGATGGAGGGGGAGGGGGTGCCGTTGTACTTGAAGTTGTAGTCCTGCAGCCTGCACTCGCCCGCCTTGTCGCAGACCGGGCAGTCGGCCGGGTGGTTCAGGGTGGCGAACTGCAGTATCGACTTGCGCACCGCGTTCACATCGGAGCAGTCGCTCTCGATCTCCATGCCTGGAGCCGCCGGCAGATTGCAGGAGGGGTGGAAGCCGGGACGGCCCTTGATGCGCACCATGCAGATGCGGCAGTTGCCGGCAATGGAGAGGCAGGGGTGGTAGCAGAAGTGGGGAATCTCGATCCCGTTTCTGAGAGCGGCCTGCAGCACCGTCTCACCCGGTTCCGCCTGGACGGCTTTGTTGTCGATGGTCAATTCGATCATATCTTTATTTCCAAACGGCCGTCGTTCAGGGACCGGCCGTGTTCGATGAAGTAGGCGAACTCGTGTCTGAACTTGATCAGGAAGCTTGCCACCGGCATGGCCGCGGCGGCCCCCAGGGCGCAGATCGTGTTCCCCATGATGCCGGTGGTGATCCCCTCCAGGCGCTCGATGTCGCCGGCGACCCCCCTCCCCTCGCTGATGCGGGCTACGATCTTGTTCATCCAGGCGGTTCCCTCGCGGCACGGTATGCACTGCCCGCACGACTCATGGGCGTAGAAGCGGGTCAGCACCTGGAGCAGGCGCACCATGCAGGTCCCCTCGGCGATCACGATGACCCCTCCGGAGCCGAGCATGCTCCCCGCGGCGGCCACGGCCTCGGCGTCCATGGTGAGGGTCTCGATATCCTCGGCGGTCAGCACCGGGGTGGAGCTTCCCCCCGGAATCACCGCCTTGAGCGCCTTCCCCCCTGCGATGCCGCCGGCGTCCTGGTAGATCAGCTTCTTGAACGGGTAGCCGATGGCGCGCTCGTACATGCCGGGGCGCTGCACGTGTCCGGAGATCCCGAAGAGACGGGTGCCGCTGTTCTTCTCGGTGCCGATCTTGGCGTAGGCTGCGCCCCCCTTGGCCAGAATCCAGGGGAGCGTGGCGAGCGTCTCCACGTTGTTGATCACGGTGGGCGCCTGGTAGAGACCCTTGACCGCCGGGAAGGGAGGCTTGTTCCTGGGATACCCCTTGAAACCCTCGATGGAGGAGAGCATGCTCGATTCCTCGCCGCAGACGTAGGCGCCGGCCCCCTGCTGCACGATGATCTGGCAGGAGAAGGCGCTCCCGAGCACCGAGTCCCCCAGGAGACCCGCCTCGCGCGCCTCCTTAAGTGCGTGCATGAGCCGCCGGTAGGAAAGATCGAATTCGCCCCGGATGTAGATGAAGGAGTGGCGCACCCCCAGCGCGTAGCAGGCGAGGAGCATCCCCTCGATCAGCTGGTGCGGCGAGTGCTCGAAAACCCAGCGGTCCTTGAAGGTGCCGGGCTCCCCCTCGTCCGCGTTGCAGCAAAGGTAGTAGACCGGCGCCCCCTTGGCGAGGAAGGACCATTTGGTGGCGGTGGGAAATCCCGCTCCGCCGCGGCCGCGCAGCCCCGATGCGGCAACCTCCGCCTGCACCTCGGCGGGCTGCATCTCCCTGAGCGCCTTTTCCAGCGCCTGGTAGCCGCCGCGCTCGCGGTAGGCGTGGAGCAGATGGGACTCCTCGGTGATTTCAAAGGTGAAGAAGACTCTCCGGCTGGTCATGAAAGTTCCTCCAGAATGCGGTCGATCTTCTCTTCGGTCAGCTGTTCGTGGTAGGTGTCGTTCACCTGCATGGCCGGCGCGGTGCCGCAGGACGCGAGGCACTCCACCTCCAGAAGGGTGAAGCGTCCGTCGGGGGTGGTCCCCCCCGGTTTGATGCCGAGCTTATTGGCGAGGTGCGCGATCAGGCGCTCCTCGCCGCACAGGGAGCAGGCGATGGAGCGGCAGACCTTGACCACGTGGCGTCCCACCGGGGCCCGGTACAGCATGGTGTACCAGGTGAGCGCCTCCTTGACCTGCATGGAGGGGACCTCCAGGTAGTCGGCGATAAAGACGGCGTCGCTCTCGGTCAGGTGCCCCTTCTCCTTGAGCGTCAGCTGCAAGAGCGGCAGCACCATGGAGGACTTGATCTCCTCCGGGTAAATCTTGCGCAGTTCGTCGAATTTGTGCGTCAGGCAGCTCATCGGTCACACTCCCCGCCGATCATGTTCATGGAGCCGAAGGTGGCGATGATATCGGCCAGCTGGTACCCCTCCAAAAGCGTGTGCATCCCCCCCATGTGCAGGAAGCTCGGGCCGCGCACGTGGAGCTTGTAGGGGCGGCCGGAGCCGTCGCTCACCAGGTAGAAGCCGAGTTCGCCGTTGGGGGTCTCGTGGGAGAGGTAGACCTCCCCCGCCGGCACCTGGATGCCGTCCATGATCAGCTTGAAGTGGTTGATGACCGATTCGGTCTCGCCGTAGAGATGCTTCTTCTCCGGGAGCACCACCCGGTGGTCGCTCACGTTGAGCGGCCCCTCGGGGAGCATCTTCACCAGCTGGCGCACCATGCGTACCGACTCGTCCATCTCCCGCATGCGCACGTAGTAGCGGTCGTAGTTGTCGCCCTTGATCCCCACCGGCACCTCGAAATCGAGCTCGTCGTAGGCCAGGTAGGGAGAGTCCTTGCGGATGTCGATCGCGGCACCGGTGGAGCGCAGGATGGGACCGGTGTAGCCCCAGTTGAGCGCCTGCTCCGTGCTGAGCGCGCCGGTGTTCCTGGTGCGGTCGATGAAGATGCGGTTTCTGTCCAAAAGGCCGTGGATGCGCTCGATGTAGCGCTCGTGGAACTGGAGGATCTCCTCCAGACGCTCCAGCCACCCCTGCGGCAGGTCGCGGGCCATGCCGCCGATCCGTACGTAGGAATAGGTGAGACGCGCGCCGGTCAGGTGGTTCAGGTGCTCGAAGATGTAGTCCCTGATGGTCATGAGATACAGGAAGGCGGTCATCGCCCCAAGCTCCATGACGGTGGCGGCGATGCAGGTCACGTGGTCGGCGATGCGGTTGTACTCCGCCAGCAGGGTGCGCAGGTACTTGCAGCGCGGCGTGATCTCGATACCGAGCAGCGCCTCAACGGTGGCCGCGTAGGCGAAGTTGTTGTTGAGGCTGGAGCAGTAGTTGAGCCGGTCGGTATAGGGGATGATCTTGTGATAGGTGTGATGCTCCGCTTCCTTCTCGAAGCCTCGGTGCAGATAGCCGCAGTGAATGTCGGCCTTTTTCACCGTCTCGCCGTCCAACTCCGCGATCACCTGGATGGTACCGTGGGTGGCCGGGTGGGAAGGACCCAGGTTCACCAGCACGTTCTTGGGATCGGCACTCTCTTCTAGGTAAGATCTGACTGGGGACTTGTATTCCACTTTCTCACCTATTTGCGGTAGTCGACCAGCGGCTGCTCCTGGTCGATCGGGTAGTCTTTTCTCAAAGGATGGCCGACAAAGCCCTCATAGAGCAGAATCGGGCGCAGATCGGGGTTGCCGGCGAACTTGATGCCGTACATCTCGTGCACTTCGCGCTCCATGAAGTTGGCGGAGCCGTAGAGTCCGGTGAGCGTGGGGACGGTCGGCTCCGCCTCGGAGACCGGCACCTTGAGACGCACGCGTTTGTTGTGCGAGACGGAGTAGAAGTGGTAGACCACGTCGAAGCGCGGCTCTCTAGCCGGGTAATCCACTGCGGTGACATCGAGAAACAGGTTGAAGCCCAGATCGTTTTTCAGCCGGGTCACCAGCGGGAGCAGATTCTCCGCGGGGAGCTCCAGGACCAGCATCCGGAAGCTGTCCCAGGAGCGCTCGAAGAGCCCTTGCAGCTCGGTTTGTATGGTGTTGTAAGCCATGTTGCACTCTCTATTATGTAGGGATATCCCATGCGGGAATCCTTGTTTCGTTATCATTACGGGCACCCTGGTTGCCGGGGATTTTTGGCACCCGCGAGGGGTCCCCCTAAAAAATCAGTGACCGGTCAGGTCCAGTTAAACAAGCCTTGCAACCTCCCCCAGCCCCTCCTGCCATCAAGTTAAGCTCCTACCTGCTGCTCGCCCCCCTCCCTTGATGGGAGGGGGTGGGGG
>DNRQ01000175.1:0-1252 GCA_003499925.1 Geobacter sp. | reverse complement strand
GTCGTAGACCTTCTTGATGACCGGTGCCTCCTTGTGGGTAATGGTCCCCACCACCATGAGCAGGTCGCTTTGCCGGGGGGTGAAGCGAGGGAGCGCGGCACCGAAGCGGTCGGTATCGTACAGGGTGGAGCTGACCGACATGAACTCCATGCCGCAGCAGGCGGTNNAGACTGAACTTGCGCACCCACCCCACCAACTCGTCTTTTCTTGTGGTGAGAAAATCCATCATCGCCATTCCAGTCCACCCTCCTTCCAGACATAAACAAAAGCCAGCGCCAGCACAGACATGAAGAAGAGGAAAGAACAGAGCGAAAGCGTGGCGAGCTCCCGGTTGCCGCTCGATACCGCCCAGATGAAGAGCAGCACCGTTTCCAGATCGAATAGCAGAAAGAAGATGGCCACCGGGTAGTACTTGATGGAGAGGGGACGCACGTTGCGCTGCTGCAGCGGACGGGACCCGCACTCGAACGGTTCCATCTTCACCGCCGAAGCAACTACTCTCGGACCCAGGAGCGCATTCAGGCCGACGATCAGACCGACGAAACCGAGCGATACCAGGATAAATATGAAGAAAATGAAATATGGGCTCATGTGCACTTCATAGAACGGGAATTTACCTTTGTCATCAGGGGTGTGTGCCGTCGACAGTCGGATCGCGACTGGCCCGGCGCGTTTACCAATGCACGTATACACGTATACGTTTCAAATTGAGCAACTAACGTGCCATGTTGTCCGACAGAAAACCGCAACGGCGTTTTGCTGCAAAAGGAATGGCCGCAGAAGCTGATACAGAGGCTTTCAGCGCCGTTTCCCGGGTTTACGATGAGAAGAACATGTCTGGCATTATCGGGATCGAGAACGGACTGTTCCAATCTGGAGCATTATCTTGTTCCATAACGTACCATTGTTACAAACCAAAGCCTGTTACGCGAAGAACGCGAGGAAAAAACAAGTCTTGGGGGTAAAGCTAACTGCCTGTACTTTGCGTTCTTCGCGCGCAGTTCTTCGCGTCCTTTGCGTAACAGCTTTCACCCTGGAAATTGACGCCAATCGGGCCAACTTAATTCTACTTTGTCACATTACCACCTTGCCCCCATCCCCACCCTAACCCTCCCCTTGAAGGGGAGGGGATTTTAAGGCTCCTCCCCCTTTAAGGGGGAGGCTGGGAGGGGGATGGGGGGAGGATGACGGCGTTGTGCTGTAATCTCACAAAGTAGAACTAGTCGCTAGGGGCTAAAGTCCCCTCTCCCCT
>DNRQ01000100.1:215-9788 GCA_003499925.1 Geobacter sp. | reverse complement strand
GGGTCCAGGGGCTGTAGTCAAAGGCAGCCTGAGTAGCGACAATCTTCCGCTACGACCCACTCTCCCTCCCCTTCAAGGGGAGGGTAGGGGTGGGGATGGGGTAAGTCTGGGGCGGACACCCCCATCCCCCTCCTGTCCTCCCCCTTTAAGGGGGAGGGACCTACAGCGGAAGATCATTGCCAATCAGGTAAACCTGAGGGGCGGGGGCTCACCTTGCACGACCGGTTCGCCGTCGGCAGGGAGGGCTCCCGCCCCTGTCTATTTGCAGAGGATTTATGTCGCGAGAGTGCATCGTTGGAACCGAATCAGTCAGAATGATCGAGCTGGGGCATCCCTGGATCATCGCCGACAGCTACACCAAGAGGTGGCCCGCGGGTGAGGCGGGCGATCTTGTGGAACTTACCGATGCTTCCGGCCGCTTCCTGGCGACGGCGCTTCTCGATCCGAAGGACCGGATCGTGGCACGGGTGCTCTCCCGCGAGCGGATGCGCCTGGATCGGGCCTGGCTCAAGAGGCGTCTGGAGCTGGCCCTGGCGCTCAGAAGGGGACATGCGGATCTCGACGGCACCAACGCCTACCGGCTGGTGAACGGCGAGGGGGACGGCCTTGCCGGGCTTACCGTGGAGTGCTACGGCGACTACCTGATGGTGCAGATCTATTGTGCCGGCTGGAGGAAACACCTGAAGGGGGTGACGCAGGCGCTGGAGGAACTCCTCTCGCCCGCGGGGATCTACGAGAAGACCCGGCCCCAGAAGACCAGGGAGCTCGAGTCGGAGAGCGATTCCAAGAAGTACGGCAACCTTTTGGCCGGCAGACCGGCTCCCGAGCCGTTACTGGTGCAGGAGAACGGCCTGACCTACCAGGTGAGCCTGGAGCGCGGGCTCAACACGGGGCTCTTCCTGGACCAGCGCAAGAACCGCCGCGACCTGGCCCGGCGGGTCGAGGGGAAGCGGTTTCTGAACCTCTTCTCCTACACCGGTGCCTTTTCCGTGGCAGCGGCGGCGGCCGGGGCGACGCTCGTGACCAGCGTGGACGCCTCTCCGGGGTACATGGAGCTTGCCCGCGGCAACTTCAGCCTGAACCGTCTCAACCCGAAGCGCCACGAGTTCATGGTCGGCGACTGCCTGGCGGTGCTGGACGATATGGCACGCCAGCAGAAGTGCTATGACGTCATCGTGATGGATCCCCCCTCCTTCTCGACCACCTCGAAGAGCCGCTTCACCACGCGCGGCGGCACCTCGGATCTGGTGGCGGCGGCGCTCAGGCTGCTCAAGGCGGGAGGGCTGCTGATCGCCTCCTCGAACCACCAGAAGGTCGACCTGGCCGACTACCTGAAGGAGCTGCGCCGCGGCGCGCTCCAGGCGGGGAGCTCGCTGCAGGTCATCTCCCTCTCCGGGCAACCGGAGGATTTCCCCTATCCGGTCACTTTCCCCGAGGGGCGTTATCTGAAGTACGCCATCTGTGTGAAGGGAGAACTGTGCTAAAAGGCGATGTGGAAAAGCGCACCCTGGAAGTTGCCTGCCAGCAGATACTGCTGACCGACGCGTCGGTTTACTCGGTGCAGTGGCTGGACCTTCCGGCGCGTTACACATCGCAGGTCACGGCGTCGCTGCTGCTGGAACGCTACCTCGACTTCGTGAGGGAATTCACCTGCCATCTGATTCGACCCACGGTGACCGAGGACGGTGTCGAGTTCCGGCTCCTCGCCACCTCCCTTTCGCTGTTGAGTTTTTCTGCGCCGCAGTACGAGGCAAGGGAGGGGGGGGAAGAGGTGCATCTCGGCATCTGCGGCGGCTTTCTGGTTCAGGCGGGGGAATGCGACCGGGGCATGTTCTCCTTGCTCTTAGCACCCCATCAGGAGGGAGTGCGCATCACCGTTCAGCTTTCCGACTACTGCCCGCTCCTGCTCGGCAGCCGTGCCCCCTCCAGGACGCGCAAGCTGCTCTACAGGGTCACCCAGGCCTACATCCACAAGGTGGTGACAGTGAGGTACCTCGCCCGGCTGTTCCACGACCTTACCGGGGTGAAGACGCGCCCCAAGGTGAAGAAAGTGCAGGTCCGCGAGGGGACCCAGACCTGATGAGACAGGTCAACACCCCCTCTCCCTAGCCCTCTCCCACCAGGGGAGAGGGGACTTTAAGCCCCCCTCCCNNAGGGGCTGGGGGAGGGTGAAAAGCGGTGGGTTTGAGTCGAAAGTGGGATTTGTATTGAAGATTGACCCTGATAGTTCTGCTTGATCTGCCTTTACCGGTAGTATCGTTTCCGTCCAATCCGTGTGCGAGCCGCTGACTCTACTTTTTGTTGATCTTCTCGTAAAGGGCGATCTGTTCGGCCATCGAGAGCTTCCTGCCGCACCCCTTCTCCCCCCTGCNNGTCGTCCGAGCACCACTGGCAGAATTTGCAGTCCGGGCAGGGGCGCTTCTTACTGCTCCCGTTGCACTCCGCCATCCTTTCTCCCATCTCCCGGAGCGATCCGCGCCGGGTTACGCTTCTAGTACACGATGTTCCGCTTGGGCGCGCTCCCCTCGACGATCCGGGCAAACGATTTGCCCTGATCCGAGTTGATCAGGAGGTAGCGGGGCAGCTTCATGACCGAATCCGTCGGGCCCGCGTGATGCGCCTGGATGGTGAAGGTTCCCTTGTAGCCGATCTCCGCAGCCCGCTTCAGCAGATAATCGTCGTAGATGCCGAAGGGCCAGGCGAGGAGGTCGACCGGGCTACCCATTTCCTTCTCCAACCTCTCCTTTGACTTCTTCAACTGCAAGGTTACCGACTTCTCGAATTCCGCCGGGCTCATTTTCTTCTTGTCCTGTTTGAAATTCGGGTGCCAGTAGGTGTGCGACTGGATGTCGAAGCCGTTCTTCTTGAGCGTTCTGAGCTGATCCCAGGTCATGGCGTATTTGGCGTTCGAGATCGCGGAGGGATAGACGAACACCGTGACCGGGACGTTGTATTTCTTGGCCAGCGGAAGCATCTCCGAGTACACGGACTTGTGCGCGTCGTCCTCCACGATCACCACCGATTTGGGTGCGGGAGCCGGTCCCTTCTTCAGATAGTAGTCAACCAGTGCCCGCAGCGGGATCACCGTGTAGCCGTTGCTCTTCAGATATTTCAGGTGCTCCTCGAACACGCTGGTCTTGATGGTCATGCCGTCGGCGACGGTCGGGCCGAAACGGTGGTAGAGCAGTATCGGAACGCTTAGGCCCTGGCTGAGCGTCGGCGGGTTCGCTTTGAGTACGGGGGGTGCAGCGTGCGCGCCGGGTGTGGTCATCAGGAACGCAGCGAGCAGCAGGAGCAGAATTCGGCATTTCATCAGGGTGGAACCTCCGGTTGACATTTTGCTGGGTTGATCGCCTGTAGCGAGGCAATTGCGTACCATAGCAGAAACGGGAAAAATGTGAAACGCAGAATTGCTCCGGCAAGGTTGAGCAGACGCCCTCGGGGTCAGGCAGATGATACCTTCGGCACCAATCGCCAAAAGGAGTAAAATGGGTAGAGGCCGAGTCATCCCCTGATCGGGCAGGGTGGGCCAGACCACCGCCTCGATCAACAGGAGGTCCCATGACTTCGTACAACGTTAAATGCAGGTCCTGCGGCACCACCAACCGGGTTCCCGCCGAGAAGGAGGCGATCTCCGGGCACTGCGGCAACTGCCGTGCCGAACTGCCGGCGCTCTACTTGCGGCCGCAGCAGTTGACCGACCGCAATTTCGACGACTTCATCGCCGGTTACGACGGCCCGGTCCTTGTCGAATTCTGGGCGCCCTGGTGACCGCACTGCCTCTCATTCGCGCCGGCGGTGCGAAAGGCAGCGGAGATGTTGGCAGGAAGTGCTGCAGTGGTCCAGGTCAATACCGAGGAAAATCCGAGGCTTGCCCTCCGCTTCGCAGTGACCGGCATTCCGGTCGTGCATCTGCTTCATAAAGGAAAGTCGGTGGACCAGCTTTCAGGCGCGCAGCCGACCGAATCGATGGTGACCTGGTTTCGGCTCAAGGAGCGCGACTGAGGAGGATGGTTCCCTTCAGGCGGCCGGAGGAGAAACAGGGGCGGGAGGAGAAATAGCGGGCAGAAGTGGCAGCGTCGAGACGGACCAGTTGAAGCCGGCCCCGGTCCTTACTGCCCACCTGCCATGTTCCCGGTCCCGTTCCGGGTCATAGCGCCGGCCCATGAGCGGGATGAGAGGGTTAAGCTCCCCCAGTTCGCTGACCTCCCAGGTCGGGGACCCCAACCCGCGGGTCTCCTTGGTGAAGAAAAAATTCACCCGCAGCTCGATCGCCTCGTATCGATCAACGGGTACACAAAACAGTATGTCGTTGGCGGTTTGATCGGCCGGATGATAAAAATCGGTCAGCTGTGTCAGGATTGTGCCTACGGCGACGACATCTGCTTCGCTCACCATCGAGTACCGGGCGTTGAGTTGGCAAGGCGAGCGCTCGACCCGGGAACGATATTCCGGCAGCACTCCCTCTTGCGAACCGAAGCGCAGGCCCAACACCGAGTACCATAGCGCCGGGACGTAAACCGTCCTGTCCGTTTGGTTCACCGCATGGATCCGGGCCCTGATCAGCACGCTCTCCCGGGCGCGGCCGAATTCCTCCAGGCTGCTCTGGATGGTCAGGGTGGCCGTGCGTTTGCTCGGGATATAAATGTCCTTGTACACGAACCGGTAAATACCGAAGCCGGTGGCGAAGATCAGGATGGCGAACTGAGTCCACTCTCTTATTGCCTGTGCAACGGTACTTTCCATGTCAATGCCCCCCTTTCAATCAGCACGGCGGATCCCATCTTCGCAAGCACGAGTCGCACTCCTCAGATTACCAAATTCCTGATCTGGTTCAATCCGGACGAGGGACCGTATGCAGAACCAAATGGGAAATTTCGATTGTTCCGCCTTCGGGCTTGGAGCAATCTCGTTATTTCTCGTGAAATGCGATATCTGAGAGAGGGTGGCGTGATTAGCCGGTTTGGCTTGAACCTATCTTTTGCTGGCTGAAGTCACGTCCAGGGTCGTTTGTTGACAATAGGCGGGAGCTAATATATGGTGGCAGGCACAATTTCTCCTGTATGCGAGATTTTGAATGTCCCTGGCCTTGCCCCGGCAGTGAACGTTGAAGCCGTTGGCTGAAGTCGACGATTCGTCTCCAGTCAACGCGTCCGGTAGCCGGCTGTGTAGTGCCGGATGGCGGGTTTGTTCCCGTACGTGATGTCGAAGTCGGTGCTGAATTCAAGATCGAGTCGGAAATGGAGGATAAAACCAGTCCCATGGCATCCCCAACCATAATGATTGTAGAAGACGACAAGGACACCCGTGAGATACTCGGTCTCGTGGTGCAGAGAAAGTTCAGCGACGCCACGGTCTGCGCTGCGAGTAACGGCAGAGAAGGTGTCGACCTCTTCAAAAGGCAGAGCGCCGATCTCGTCATCACCGACATCAACATGCCTGTGATGGGGGGTATCGAAATGGTCAAGGCCATCCGGGAACTGAAGCCCGATATCAAGATCATCGTCCTGACTGCTGACACCGGAAAAGCTGCGCTGGAGGAATCAGTCGGTAAAGGATTTCAGCTCGATCACTACATCCTGAAGCCGATTGCCTATCAAAGCCTTTTCCTCGCAATCGAGCAATCCCTTGCCGAGATCCCCGGCCGGTCCTGCTGACCGGGTCGTACACCGTCTGCGATTGCCGCCGATGGCGGTATTGATCTGCTCGGCGACTCCCCCCATCCAGGGTGCCTATGTCTCTGGATTCATCGGAGCGGCTGTCCCTGCAGACACCGACGTGTCAGGTTTCGACCTGGACGACCGGGTCGAGTTTGACCCGGGGGTCAACATAGGAGGCACCGGTGGTTTCGATTTCGGCTTGTGGCGCCTGGAAGGAGAACTCTCCTACAAGCACGGGGAAATCACGAGCGTCACCGATCGAATCAGCGGGATCAGGTACAGAGACATAGATGGCAGCGTCGGGGCCATGGCCATGATGGGCAACCTCTTCCTGGATCTGCACAACCAAAGTCCGATCACGCCGTACCTTGGCGGCGGCGCCGGTTTTGCCGCCATGCACCTGAGCGAGAC
This sequence comes from Geobacter sp., assembly GCA_003499925.1. GTDB lineage: Bacteria > Desulfobacterota > Desulfuromonadia > Geobacterales > Geobacteraceae > Geomonas. Next base: position 3,717 of record DNRQ01000100.1, on the reverse strand, counting down.
CTCCGGTACTTCCACCTTCTCCGGAAACCGGATCGAACTGTACCAGTCCGACGACGACACCGTCTTCGCCTACCAGGTCGGCGCCGGCCTCGAGATCGCCCTCAGCAGCATGCTCTCGCTCGACCTGAGCTACCGCTACTTCGGGACCTCGAGAGCCTCATTCAACGACGATACCAGCTTCGACAACGAACTGAGGTTTGAAAGTCATAACGCCGCGGCCGGCATCAGGGTGACCTTCTGACCACTCAAGGGCGACCACCATTGTCGCCTCGGAAGATGAGACGGCAGAGATAGATAAAGCAAAAGGGGCGAGTCACCGACTTGGCCCTTTTGCGTCCAACCACTCCCCGCACCCGTTAAAGCTTCACGTCCGCGCCGTCTCCCATCCACCCTACATCCGGCAGCTGTACCGGATCGCAGACCAAATCCGGATCACTCGCCTTGGCGCCGCATTTGCCGCACTCGATGGTGGGCTGTAGCGTCAGCGCATGGACCAGATCCAGTTCTCCCTTTACTGTCAGGACACAGATATGCTCCTTATGCCTCTTCTCATCGCATGCCATTGTGGTCTCCTTTTCTGTCTCATCCTTTCGGAAATACAATAACGGCAGTATCAGTGTTGCCTTGCGGGTCCCTCTCCCTGCGAAGAGCGCAGCAGCCTGCCGTCGGCATATTCAAATGTTACCGCAATTGCAAAGAATTTGGAAGATGGTCGTGCCCGTTGTGACTGTCTGACTCCGGCAGGGCTGACATGGTGGAGCTACGACTCTGCCAGTTCGACTCCGGGCGGCGGCTTTCGCTATGTAAGCCGTCCCTCAGTCAGGATGATTCTGGGTTCGATTAGGTGTCGGTGTTGACCTTTGCCATTTCAAGCCATGCCTCTCCCATGTCTCGATGATATTATTCATGGTTTGTTTCACACAGTTTTGGTAAAATTGTGTTATGGCAAGTGCAATCAAATGACAAACAAGTAGGGAAGGAGAATCATTATGAATACCTCCATGTGCCCGAAATGCAAAGGGAAAGGAAAAGTGTTGGCGGCATTTCGTCAGTCCGGATATGATGTTGAAGAAGTTCCTTGCAGTATGTGCAAGGGTTCTGGGAAGAAATGAAAACCTGGCAGCTCTGAAGAGGCGCCGATCCATGGCACGACCGTTCGAATGAAAAACCAGACCGGGAAGCTTTTCAAGGCATTCGAACGACTGCACGGCTCGGAGTTCGAAGGGATCGGCATAGGGCTGGCCACCGCTGAACGCATCATCCAACGTCACGGCGGCAAGATCTGGGCTGAAGGGGAAGTGGGTCGGGGAGCCACCTTCTATTTCACCGTTCCGGCCTTTTTTCGGTAGGCAGTTCACTGCCCCTCGCCCTCCGGGCCTGCGCGCCCGGCCGCCGCAGCCAAGCTGCTTTGGCGGAGAAGGGGCGGAGAAGGCCTTAGCGCTACGGCGCGCATGTGGGAGGGGGCATGGGAGAGGGAGGACTTGTTGTCGGGGGGACTCGCGGCACTGACGGGCACCCGGTTGATGAGGAATAAAGCTAACGGCTGGCATCGGACTCGTTAGGCGGGTCAATATCAGTGGGGCGGTCTTCGTGAGATGCTTGCGAAGAAACGGCAAAAAAGGCCAAGTCATTTGACTTGGCCTTTGCTTTTTTCATGGTGGGCGATGTAGGGTTCGAACCTACGACCCCTGCCGTGTGAAGGCAGTGCTCTCCCGCTGAGCTAATCGCCCATGTGTCCAGTGTAAATATCAGATGGACTCTCTCATGTCAAGCCTTGTTTCTTTCCAGTGACTCGGTCCGCGCCTTGACACGCCTCTTTTGGGAGGTGCCAAGCGAAGATGAACTTTGTTTCCGACAAAGCGCTGCATAGCGGCGTGGGGCGCCAATCAGGAGAACTATTGATCCGTGCAGTCAATATGGCGGCCATTAAAAGGAAATATGTCTACCTCGGGAAAGAAATTTATGATACCCTTTCCAGGGAAAGCGACAATTGGGGAGAGGAGAGCTTGTCATGCCACGCACTGCTCCGATGCAACAGAAGATGGACAAACCGCTGGTATTAGCCAAAGCTGTCATTAATACCGCTACCTATCTTGACCTCCCCAAAGGAAAACTGGCACGTGTACTCGGGTTAAGCGCAGCAACTATAACAAGGCTCTACGCAAATAGTTACCAGCTATCGCCGGACAAGAAGGAGTGGGAGTTTGCCGTGCTTCTGGTCCGGCTCTTCCGATCCCTCGATTCCATCGTTGGCGGGTCGATGGACGATGCACGTAAATGGCTCGCAGGTGAGAACGCGGCCTTTGCCGGGAAGAAACCGGCTGATTTGATTGAATCAACGGAGGGTATGGTACGTGTCGTTACCTACTTGGACGCCTGCCGAGCTGTCGTCTGAATCCAGCGATATCTCTTGCAAGGTATGGCGGATTGTGGAGGCACAGCACATTGTCTCTACCCTGAAAATAGTGGACACACGTGCCGAGCAGGAACTGCTGGAAGAGATCATCGAAGAATGCAAGCCGCCTATTCCGTCCGAGGCCGTTGGCTTACATTATCTCCTGTTCAGCCCTTTTCGGTACGACACGCGTCCGCCTTCCGGCTCGCGTTTTCGAGCTATCAGCGACCCCGCAGTTTTTTACGGAGCCGAAACTGTCCGCACCGGTGCCGCTGAAGTTGCACACTGGCGATGGAGGTTTTTGCAGGATACTTCCGGCCTGACTCGCCTTCAGCCATGCATGTTTACTGCTTTTAGCGTGCCGATAAGGACCTCCTGCATCGACCTGCGCAAGCCGCCATTCGATTCCTATTCCACTGTTTGGCTACATCCCACAGATTATTCAGGAACACAGGCCTTAGGGCGCGTTTCACGGATTGCCGGCCTCGGGGCGCTGATGTATCAGTCCGTGCGTGACCCTGACCCCCACTTTTGCATCGCCATTTTAACACCGCGTGCTTTCGCCTTGAAGAAGCCGGACAGCGCGACCCAGACCTGGATGCTGACCGTCTCCTCCCGGGAGGCAATATGGATGCGTCAGGATGATAGCGAATCGTTCTCTTTAATTACTGCCAGTTGGGATCTTCCTGTTAAGCTGGCGGAGCTTGTCCCGTAAAACCCTGACCTGTAAAGGTGGCACTCTCCCGCCGAGCTAATAGCCCATGTCCCGTGAAACTATCTGAATGGCCCTGTTGTGCCAACTTCTTGTTTGAACGCTGTGGCTCACTTGTTGCGCGCCGCTTTGCCATAAACATTGTTTTAGTAAATCTGTTTCGCCTTGACACGCTCCTTNNCTGTTGCTATATTGCGGCAGTTCTAGAGGGATGAAGTACACGATACGACCCTCCTCCGACCAAGGCCCGCCTGGACAACCGATACGCGTTTCCTCTTCTGTTTCGTTATCGTGAGTATGGAGAATGACCGGGATCTCTCCTCGACAGGCGACCGGTCTACCTCATGGGCAAATGACGCGTTCAAAGGTGCTGTTATGAAACTGGAACAGGGTCT
>DNRQ01000100.1:0-136 GCA_003499925.1 Geobacter sp. | reverse complement strand
GATCCAGTTCATGAAAGGGGGCGGGCCGTACGGCGAGCAGATGGCAGCCCAGCGGCTGGCCCCCTTCCTCACCATTATCCAGACCGGACGTCCCGGATGGGTGAACAAGGAGAATCCGCACGAGACGGACAAGGCG
>DNRQ01000135.1:40776-43056 GCA_003499925.1 Geobacter sp. | reverse complement strand
GAAACCTGCTCCTTACTCTACCGTAAATGCTTGAATGGAAATCGGCGCAAATCGTCTATTTTGTTGACGAGATTGCGGCGGCAAGACTTTACCGGGCCACCTGATGTGTTATAGTTTCGCTTTATTAAATTCCCGAACCGGAGGAAGTCCTATGCGCAGAGTCATCATGGCAGCAGTTGTCGTCCTTCTAGCCGTCCCGGCCTTTGCCGTGGAGGAACCCAAGACCGAGGAGCAGAAATCCTTCTATGCCGTCGGGATTGTCATAGCCCGCCAGCTCGCCGTTTTCGGCCTCTCCCCCCAAGAGCTGGATATGGTGAAGCAGGGGATCACCGACGGGGTGACCGGCAAGACGCCGCTGGTAAACGTCGAGTCCTATCAGACCAAGATCCAGCAGCTAGCCCTTGCCCGCCGCGATGCCCAGGGGCAGAAACTGGCGGCCCAGTCCAAGGAATACATCGAGAAGGCCGCCAAGGAAAAGGGGGCCGTCAAGACCGCATCCGGCCTGGTATACCAGCCGCTCAAGGAGGGGAGTGGGGCGGCACCCGTTGCGACCGACAAGGTGAAGGTGCATTATCGGGGTACCCTGATCGACGGCAAGGAGTTCGACAGCTCCTATGCGGCGGGGCAGCCGGCCGAGTTCCAGTTGGACAAAGTCATTCCCTGCTGGACCCAGGGATTGCAGATGATGAAGCCCGGCGGCAAGGCCCGGCTCATCTGTCCCCCCGACACCGCCTACGGCGAGCGCGGCTCAGGGATCATCCCCGCCAACGCCACCCTGATCTTCGAGGTCGAGCTGATAGAAGTCGTCAAGTAGCGGAGAGCCGGTGAGACAGCGCACCTGCCATGAGTGAAGTCTCACGACATTTATATTGACAAAAAACAGGCGATGAACTATAAAAGAAAACTCTTGAGGCGCTGCGGTTCGCTGCTTCATTAGAGAAGAGATTGACCAAAAGAATTTATGAATTGGCGGTTTAGCTCAGCTGGCTAGAGCAAGCGACTCATATTCGCTAGGTCCGGGGTTCGAGTCCCTGAACCGCCACCATCCTTCGCCAAAGCCCCGATTGACTCTGTCAATCGGGGCTTTGTCTTTTGGCGAAGGATGTCCGCCGAAGTAGCCCGCGGCAGCAGGCATCTTACGAAGCCGGGCAGTCTTCGACTGACACAAAACCCTCTGGCCCAACAGGCGAGGGGGTTCTTCAGCTTCTGTCGCGCCTTAACCTCTACCTATACCTCTACCTGTCCCTAGCCTTGCCCGCCCGAGTCCCACCCGAAATAAAATCGTTTCCGCCTCTTGAAATATGATTGGATTTGGTTAATCTATTAGGGCATTGCAAACCCCAACTGAAAACGGAGGGAAATTATGGTCCCTGATTACCTGCTCCTGAACTTTAGTGACCTTAGCACCGCCGAATTTATTTTCAAGCTCATCAATGTCGCGGACAAGTTAGAGGTACATCCCGTCTTCACCGCATACCCTGAGCACGTGGCTGGCCCGGATAGATTAAGGCAAATCGCGGAGCAAATGAAGAAGCTGGAGGACGCAGCGGCTAATCGAGATCTGGTAAAAGTTGCCGAAAAGAAAGCGTTTCGCGCAGAATCGGAGCAGACCGCGGCGATAACCGGGTTGCACTTGACCATGGTTGCCGTCTACAAGAAAGATCTCTCCCTGCTGAACACTACCGGCTTCGACGTCAAGCAGCATAGGACCTACAGCAAAAGCCAAACCAGCGAGCCGCCTCCCCCGTCCAAACTGACCGTAAAAAATGGCCCCGTCTCCGGGTCGGTAATTGTCACGGTAAACCGGGCGGAACGTGCTGCAACCGTCGAACTGCAGATAGCTGACCGCGACCCCTCTGACGAATCGGGCTGGTCCACTGTGGATACCTTTTTTAAGTGCCACATGGAGGTGAGAAACCTGGAGTCGGTAAAGAGATATTACTTCAGGGCCAGGTATAAAACCACCGGCGGTACTGGCAAGTGGTCACTCCCCGTCAGCTTTGTAGTAGTCTGAAGCCGACATGATCTTTAACCAAGCGAGCTCGGTTCCCGCCTAAGTCAAGCAAGACAACGCGGTTGCATCTCATGATGCAGCCGCGTTGTCATTCGGAGAGGACGTTGCCATCCTCTCCTCCGAGCCCGCCATCCTCTCCTCCGAGCCTGCCATCTTTTCCTCCGAGCCTGCCATCTTTTCCTCCGAGCCTGCCATCTTTTCCCGCGAGCCTGCCATCTTTTCCTGCGAGCCTGCCATCTTTTCCCCCGAGCCTGCCATCTTTTCCT
>DNRQ01000135.1:0-40718 GCA_003499925.1 Geobacter sp. | reverse complement strand
TTTTCCTCCGAGCCTGCCATCTTTGCCCCCGAGCCTGCCATCCTCACCTCCGAGTTTGCCATCCTCACCTCCGAGTTTGCCATCTTCTCCTCAGGGCCTGCCATCATGGTGCTTTTCTCCGAGTCTTTCAGCGACCCAAATATTTTGCACGCTCTGAGTGCAAAATTGAGCTGGACCCATTCGCACCCTAATCGCCATCGACGATCCCCTCGCCGGGAACGACTCCCCCGACAACAAGGAAGAATACGCCAGCGCTTATCTCTGGAACGAGGTGCTACTGCCCGATAACCTGCTTAACATCCTCGCCCGCTACGTGCATCTGCAAATTGAAGAGGTCGAGGACTGGCAGGGGAAGAAATCGAAAAAAGAGAGCATGATCTTTCCCCGCTATCATCAGTGGGATGTCGTCAGCCGTCTCTTGGGCGCCGCACGCAGTGAGGGGGCGGGACATAAATATCTGATCCAGCATAGCGCCGGCTCGGGCAAGTCCAACTCCATCGCCTGCACCGCGCATCAGCTTTCATCGCTCTACGACCTGCGAGGGATCAAACAGTTCCACTCGGTGATCGTCGTCACCGACCGCACTGTCCTCGATGGCCAATTGCAGGACACCATCCACAGTCGGTACTGGAAGAAAATTCTTCGCCTCCGAAATTCAAATCTCTGCGCCGGAAAAGTTTTCCCCGCCGCCGAAATTGAAATCTCTGCGCCGAAAAAGTTTCCTGATTAGTGCTAATCTTCCGCNNCCCTCTCCCCAACCCTCTCCCATCAAGGGAGAGGGGGTGCTTGCGCAGTGTGCTGAAGATTCGCACTAATCAGAAAAAGTTTGCCTTTGCTCCGGAATCAAATTGCTGCGCTGAAGAAGTTTTCTTTACTAAGAGCGGCAGGCTAAGATCCGAATCGCATCACTCATCATCGAAACCGGCTATCATATTGCCCAAGCTGTCCACAGTCGGAGAGACCGAGGAGAATCGCTGTCTAACCTGATGCGCGAGAGCGCCGAGCAGGAGACCCCGTGGGCAGTTTTGCGTTCGTCCTGCCTGAGGCTGTTTGTCTGGATTTAGTAAGGATTTTCAATGGTAATCAATGCCGGTTTCTGGTAATGATAGGGAGCCTGAGAGGAAAGTAAATAGGTCATGATTACACATAACGATACCATAGACAACGGTGCTACCATGAGCGTGACAGAGCTGAAATTGACCAATTATCGAGGGGCACAGGCGCTCCGGCTTGAATTTCCAGAGCGGCTGCATGTGTTTTATGGCGTGAACGGCGCTGGTAAGTCGACGGTTCTTGATGCCATTGCCATTATGCTCTCCTGGTTTGTCAGCAGAACACGTCATTCCGGGGGCGCAGGTCGCCCTATAGCTGACGGTGATATCACGAAAGCAATCAAACACCGGCATCGAGGTAGAAAAACCACGGGAGTCTTATGGCAAAACCGTAGAGAGGATTCTGGAAGACCTGATGGGGTTGACAACCACTAGACCTGATGACGTGGAAGCTGATCTGAAAGAAGTTTTTCAGACCATCAACACTGGAACTCCGGAACAGGCTCGTAAGCAGATAGCTGAATTGAAAGATGATATTGGCGAGGACCCTGAGCTTGTAAAAGCCGAAGTTCTCATCAAGCGCAAGGAGATCATCGGCAAATGAAGGCTGTCGTGAAGACCACCGAGCCAGAAGAATTCTCCACCTGCGACAACCCGGAACAGCGTGGCTTGCACTGCACCCTACAGGTCGTCCCAAGGGTATTTGGGGCTTGTGCAAGGCACAACTGGCCGACGGATTTAAGAACCTGTGCGGTTACTCTGCCATGTTTGAGCCCGGCGCCGCTGGAGCTTTAGTCCAGCGGGAACTGATTCCTTTGGAGTCTGGGAGGGTAAGATGGTCAACCGCAGTCTTGTAGTAGCGCTGGCAAAAGAGCCATTCAGGGAATGGCTGCAGTCACTTCCGGATCCTACCGACGTCTCGCTTGAGGAAATCAATGAGGACTGTTCCGCTTACTTGATTCCGGAATATGAAGATGACAAAGAGCGGGACAAGATACTCAAGAAGTTCTGCGTCCTCATTTTCGAGGATCAGCTTGAAGGGTGGTGGACCCGAGAGGAAGACTGGCCCCAGAAACGCGATCTGCGAACCTTCAAGAAATGGTTCGATCTCCGATTCCACTCCATAGTTGAGGATCTCGTGGATGAGGTGCTTGTTGATGAGTGATTTTGGCAAGCGCAAGGCGCACTGTTTGAAACTACCTTGCCATCCTGACCCGTCTGCTGAGCCAACCGGGGGATTTGCCTTAAAGCGCCGTCGGCACTACGTTGCAATCTGGGTAAAATCCCCCCCGACCCCCCTTTTACAAAAGGGGGAGGTCTTTGCGCTGCAGATCAGCACTAATCAGGTTGACTTATGACTCAGTACTTCGGTAAACATATTCAAGCCCACCGGTTCTTTCTGATCTTGTCGCGCTGGAGTTTTTCCGCCGATACAGGACTCTTCTTTTCGGCCGGATGGCCGAGTCCCAATATGCACTCTACCTTGATCTCTTCCGGCAGTCCCAGCAGTTCCTGCAGGTACTTCTCGGCACTTTTCTCGCCGTCGTGTTGACGGTTTCGTATCTGTGCCCAGCAACTGCCGAGTCCCAATGACAGCGCGGTAAGCTGTATCACGATGGCGGCGATGGAGCAATCTTCCACCCATACGTCAGACTGTCGGCTGTCGGCACAGACAACCATGGCAAGGGGCGCGTTTTTGAGGAACTGGGAACCGTGCTGCTTGGCTTGAGACAGCTTTTCGAGTACGTCGGGATCGTCAACGACGATGAACTGCCAAGGGTTGATCCCTCTGGAAGACGGCGCACGGAGCGCTGCTTCGACTAGTACTTCAATGGCGTCAGCTGTTAGTTTTTCAGGGGTGAATTTGCGGATGCTGCGTCGGCTGCGCAATAGTTCGATCATGATCCTTCCCGTGCCTGGTAATGGACAGTCGTCGGTGCCTTGAATGCCGCGGGTCTCGGCATGGCAGGCCGCCTGCGGCATTTGGATACCCTTGCTGGTTACGCCGCCTGAAGCGTCTGAATCCGGGCCAAATCCTTCGCCAGTTCCTTCTCCGCCTGCCACAGGTCCACAGCCTGTTGGGCATTAAGCCAGAATTCCGCACTGTTGCCGAAAAGCCGGGAGAGCCGAAGCGCCATGGCCGGGCTGACTGCCCGACGCTCGCGTAGCAGCTCGTTGATAGTCTGTCGAGATACTCCCAACGTTTCGGCAAGTGTGCTGGCGGTAAGCCCATAATCCGGCAGGAAATCTTCGCGAAGCATGGCTCCCGGATGGGTGGGGGGCAGTTCCCTCTTTCCTCTGCTGTTTGTCATCGTGTTTTTCCTCAATGGTAGTCTGTTATCTCCACATCAAAGGCATCGCCATCTTTCCAGACAAAGCAAATACGCCACTGGTCGTTGATGGCAATGGCATGCTGGCCGGCACGATCGCCTCGCAGCAGATGCAGGCGGTTGCTGGGCGGCACTTTAAGATCGTCGAGGCTTGCGGACAAATCAACATACTCCAGACGGCGGACCGCCCGTTGATCACATCCGTCGGCAGGCGTTTTGACTTTCCGGTAAGAAAAAGTTGCCTCGCATGCTTGTCTGCAAATGTCTTGATCACCGGGCCAGTGTACGGTGTCACGTGTCGCGTGTCAAGCGGGAGCCGGGTAGGGAGTATGGAGTCCGAGATGCGGAGGTGATTCCCTTACATCTCTCTGTACTTTGGCCTGAGAAAGTGCTTAAATGCCGTGCGCAGCCGGAGGCAGCGGCAATGAATTCAAGAACTGCCGCGGAGCCGGACACTGAGGCCCTTTTTTCAGCTGTAAACACCTATGTCGGGAGAATGTGAAATTGTCGCCGCAGCTCTATCTACTGGACGGATCCAGTTACATCTATCGCGCCTATTACGGCTTCCGGGAAAGCGCCACCTCCGGCGGAATGCCGACCAATGCCGTTTTGGGCTTCACCCGGATGTTGTTGGAGCTCGTGCAGGAGCATCGCCCCGAGTATTTCGCCGTGGTCTTCGACCCGCCCCGGGAAGAAACCTTTCGCCGCGACATCTACCCCGCGTACAAGGCGCATCGGGAGGCGGTGCCCGAGGATCTGCTGCTCCAGCTTCCGTACATAAGGAGGATCCTGCAGGCCCTCAATGTTCCCGCCCTGGAGGCTCCAGGCTTTGAGGCAGACGACGTCATCGCCACCTTGGCGCGCGAGTACGCCGCGGCAGGAATCGAGGTGACCGTCGTCACCGGCGACAAGGATCTGCTGCAGATCGTAAGCGACAGGATCGCCCTGCTGGACACCATGAAAGGGAAGCGCTCGGGGCCGCAGGAGGTCCTGGACCGTTTCGGCGTCGCTCCCGAGCTGGTGGCGGATGTCCTGGGACTGGCAGGCGACAGCGCGGACAATATACCGGGGGTCCCGGGGATAGGCGAGAAGACGGCGGCCATGCTGGTACAGCGCTTCGGTTCCCTGGAAGGGGTGCTGCAGTGGATAACTCTCGTTAACGGGAAGTCGCGCCGGGAGAGTTTGCACCTGCATGCCGATCAGGCGCGGCTGTCGAAAAGATTGGCCACGGTCCGCTATGACGTTCCCCTGGAGCTCTCCCTCGCCGATCTGCAGAGCCGGCCGGCGAACCTCCCGGTTCTGATCCCGCTGCTGCGTGAGCTGGAATTCGCGGCTCTGGAGGTCGCCTTCACCCCGCCGCCGCCGGGGGTGGTGGAGATCTACAGCGACGGTTCGGGTAGGGATTCCGGGCCGGGGGGATATGGGGTGATCCTGCGCTATGGCGAGCACGAGAAGGAGTTGAGCGGTTTCGAGCCGGAGTCCACTTCGCAGCGGATGGAACTCATAGCGGCGATCAGGGGGCTGGAAGCGCTCAATAACCCGAGGAGGGTGCGCGTCTTCAGCGATTCGCAGTATCTGGTGCGGGGGATGAGCGAATGGCTTCGGGGCTGGATCCGCAGCGGTCGCCTGGAGCATCAGGATGCTCTCAAGAATCAGGACCTCTGGCGCCAGCTTGCGGCCCTCTCCGGCAGACATGAGGTTGCCTGGGAATGGGTGCCGGGTCATGCGGGACATCCCTTCAATGAACGCTGCGACAAGCTGGCAAAGCGGGCGGCAGGGGAGGGGGGACGCGCCGTCATGACGGCAGGTCTGCCGGCGGATCTGCCGATGGAAATTCGAAAGGAGGAAGAGGTCATCCCGCCGTCGGTCGCTCATGCATCTGTGATGCCGGTCCCTTGCAGTGAGGAGACGGTGTTCGATGCCGATGCCGACGGACAGCTACGGCTCTGCTGATCTTTCCCGGAATGGAGACCGGTTTGGGGTGTCGGCAATTGGCTGGGCATTAGCTGGGACAGCCGGTGCCGGTCCGGCTTTTGCGCGAGTCAAGCAGCGCCATGGTCGGCACGCCCCATCTCGAAGCCCCTGTCGAGGAGCATGACCTCCGCAGCATCGCCCGCAGCCAGCGCCGATCCGGGGGGGAGCTTCATCAGGGCGTTGCCGAGGATCAGGGAGGAGAGGCGGCCTGAACTCTGGTTGCCGGTGGTCGAAACGAGATAGCGGTCATCCCGGTTCGAGACGATCCCCCGCACCAGGTGCGGACGGTTCCCCTTGTTTGCGGCGGCCTCCTGCAACACCGCCTTGACCCGCGGCCGGAAGATGCGCCGGTGCCCCATCGACTTGAGGACCGACGGCCGCACGAAAAGCTCAAAGGAGACCATTGCGGCAACCGGATTGCCGGGGAGGGCGAAGATCGGCTTTCCCTCAAGCATCGCGAACGCCAAAGGCTTCCCCGGCTTCATGTCGATCTTCCAGAAGGCGATGCTGCCGCCCATCTGCTCGATGGCAGCCTTGACGAAATCCCGGTCTCCCACCGAAACCCCGCCGCTTATCACCAGCATGTCCGCGTTCAAGCCGGCCCTGATCTTCTCGCAGGTCGCCTCCATGCTGTCCGCGGCGATCCCCAGAAGCACCGGGTCACCCCCCGCATCGAGCACCTGGGCCGCCAGGCTGTAGCTGTTGCTGTTGATGAGCTTTCCCGGCATCGGTGTGGAACCGGGCTCAAGGAGCTCGTCGCCGGTGGACAGGATGGCGACCCGCGCGCGGCGGTAGACGGCGAGCGAGGTGCTTCCCATGGCGGAGAGCATCCCTATTTCCTGGGGGCGCAGCAGCGAGCCGGCCGGGATGACGACGTCACCCAGCGCGATGTCCTCACCCCGCCTGCGGACATGGCTGCCCGCCTTGACCTTCGATCGCAGCGTGATCCGGTCGCCGCTCTCCTCGACATCTTCGATCGGCACCACCGTGTCGCAGTCGGCAGGAACCGGTGCGCCCGTCATGATCCTGATCGCCTCGCCGGCGGGGACCGGATCGTCATGCACCTCTCCGGCCGGCAGGAACCCCGTCACCTTCAGCCGGTTGTCGTGGAGGCCCGCATGTGAGAACGCGAAGCCGTCCATGGCCGAGTTGTCGGCGGCCGGGATGTCCCAGGGGGCGATGTGGTCCTCAGGCGTGACCCGGTTCAGCGCCTGGAACACGGAGACTTTTTCCGTCTCCAGTTGGGTGATCTGCTCAAGAATGGTCCGTTGCGCTTGCTCGATGCTGACCATGGCCGCCACTCCTCTCTATTGTCGGATTAGAATTCCAGTTCCAGAAACCTGCGGTTCACCAGGTCGTTGAATCCCTCTTGCAGGGAATCGAATCTCTGCAGGAGTGTTTCCGCCTGCGGGGTGAGGGAGGATGTCCCGCCGCCGGTTCCCCCCTTGAGCCGGTTCACCAGCGGAAATCCGAGCCGCTTCTCCATGGCATCGAGATAGCTCCACGCCTTGCGGTAGGGGATACCCATCTCCTTTGCCGCCGAGTTGATCGAGCCGGTACTCTGGATCAAGCGCAACAGCCTGTCGCGCCCCTGGCCGAAGACGGGTTCGCCTCCGATCTCGAGCCAGATCTTGGAACGGACTTGCAGCAGGGAGCCGGCGTCACTCATTTCAGGAATTTCTCCTCGATGAAGTCGGCAACCGCCGCCGCATCGTTTAGATCAAGCACCGGTACATCGAGCTCGAGCTTCGCGTCGCTTGCCACCGCCACCAAGGTCGGGTCGAATTCCTCCCCGCGGCAGAGGAGCGTGGCGCTTCGTTCCTGGCGGTTGATCTCGATCTTCGGCATGGAGCTCTTCTTGAACCCCTCGGTCAGGACGATGTCGACATCCTGGAAGTAGGTCGCCAGCAGCTCCTCGATGGGGGGCGACTGGGCGTGCTGCTTCACTATGGCGAGCTTCTCGGGCGAGGAGATCAGCATGGTATCGGCCCCGGCGGCGGTGAGCCTGTGGCTGTCCTTGCCCGGGTGGTCGATGTCGAAGCGGTGGGCGTCGTGCTTGACGACCCCGATCCTGTAGCCGCGCCCCTTCAGGTTTGCGATCACCTTTTCCAGCAGGGTCGTCTTTCCGGTGCCCGACTTCGCTACAAATGAAACCACCTTCTGCGTCATGATTCCCCTCCGATTTTTGCCAGATCTTCCGGTGTGTTCAGGTTCAGGAAAGCCCTTCCCTCCGGGTCGAGGGGGGCCAGCTCCTCGGGCGTTACGTACCTGACCCGGATCTGCGGGTAGTAGGCATAGGCGCAGAACTCGCCCCGGTCGAGGAGCGCCTTGATCGGTGCCAGGCAGCTTTTCGAGTAGAGCGCGAAGAGCGGCTCGTAGCCGTATCTGGTGCTGGGGACGACCGCGTCGAAACCGTCCCTGAGCGAGCAGAGGTAGCGCAGCACCTGCGCGCTGGGAAAGGGGAGGTCGCAGGAGGAAACGAAAACCTGCTCCGTCTCCGCCTCGTGCAGTCCGGTATAGAGCCCCCCAAGCGAGCTGCCGGGGTAGATGTCCGGGACCACCGGGAGGCGGTAACCGGCAAAGCGTTCCTGGCGGTTTCCCACCAGAAGGAGCCGAGCGAAGCTCTCCCTGAACAGTTCCAGTATGATCTCGAAGAGAGGCTTGCCGGCCACCTCGAGAAACGCCTTGTCACTCCCCATGCGGCGGCTCCTCCCGCCGACCAGGATTATTCCGGTTATGTCAGGTTCCAGATGTTCAGGCATGGCAGCGTTCAGCTCAGCTCCTATTGAACCTTCTTCTCGTTTTAGAACCAAAACTTCAGCAGGAGGGGGGAAACGATGATCCGTTCCCCTTGCCGAAGAGTCTGATTCCGCTTTTGTTCCGGTGTCTGTGTGACTCTGAGAATAAATGATAGCCGCGTTATACCAAAACTGCATAACGAAATGCAATAGATAAATTCGAGAACGGGGGGCATGCCCGCTTTTGGTTATCCCCTGCGTACCTCTGTGTCCTCTGTGATGAGCGCTTGTTCTCGCGAACGCCGCCCGGTACTTTCCTCAACCCGGGTTTTCATAGCCTTCAGTGTGAAATGTAAGCTGGAACTAATTTAATTTCCGATTATCATCTCTTTTGAGCTATCACACCATGAGAGGAGGAACCATCACATGAAGACAGTCCTGGCAGTAACCGCCTGTGTCTCTTTTCTGTTTACAGGCGCCGCTCTGGCTACTGTAGGTGGCGGCGATATCTCCCTGGAAAACAGGGGAGGCACCGTGGAGTTCAGCCATGACCTGCACGTAAGCGAGGTCGGGCTTGGTTGCAAGGAGTGCCACACGAAACTCTATCTGGACATCAAGAGGCATCGCCAGGCGACCATGAAGGAGATGCAGAAGGGGAAGTCCTGCGGAGCCTGCCACAACGGCAAGAAGGCCTTTTCGGTGAAAGGCGCTTGTGCCAAGTGCCATAGGAAATAAGGGAGGATTACATGGAGAAGGACATTTTAGTCAGAATGCAGGAGGACCTGGAGAGGGCGCTGACAAAGCCGGCCGAGAACAGGCGCTGGGTCATGCTCCTCGATACCCGGAAATGCACCTCCTGCAAGGCATGCAGCGTCGCCTGCGCCTCGGAGAACAAGCTGCCGCCGAACCTCTGGTACCGCCCGGTTTTCGAGCGCGAAGACGGCAAGTACCCGAAGCCTACCAGAACCGCCCTGCCCAAGCCGTGCATGCAGTGTGACAATCCCCCCTGCGTCACCGCCTGTCCGGTCAAGGGGGCTGACGGCGCGACCTGGAAGGAGACCCGGGGGATCGGCACCGGGGTCGTGCCGGTCAACTATGCCAAGTGTATCGGCTGCGCCAAATGCGTTCCCGCCTGCCCGTATAGCGCCCGCACCATGGACAACGGCAGGTTCCATACCGAGGGGACGCCGCAGCTGATGAAGTACGAAACGATGCCCTCCTTCGAATACGGCAGGAATTGGCCGCGTCAGGGGAAGCACCAGCCGGTGGGCAACGTCCGTAAATGTCATTTCTGCATGCACCGCCTGGCCAACGGCATGCTCCCCCAGTGCGTCACTTCCTGCGTCTGCCGCATGGGATATTTTGGCGACGCCAACGACCCGGAGAGCCTGCTGGCGCAGGTGATCAAGGCGAACCAGACCAAGATTCAGATCCTCAAGAAGGAGAAGGGTACCAAGCCGCGCGTCTACTACCTGGGGAACATCAACCTGGAGGTTTTTCATGGCTATTTCTAGCGACAGCAATCAAGAGAAGCAGCTGCCCGGGACCAACGACCAGAGGAAGGTCTCCCGCCGCGATTTCCTGAAGACGAGCACCCTGGCCGGCTGCGGCGCCCTGGCCGCCTCCCAACTTGATTTCGCCCGCGGCATCATCGCCCGTGTCGAGGCCGGAGAGATCACCTCGTTCGAGGCGTACCAGCTGATGCAGGCGGAGAACACCCTTTACACGGTCTGTCTCAACTGCAACACCGGCTGCGGCATCAAGGTGAAGATCATGGACGGGGTGGCGGTGAAGGTGGATGGCAATCCGTACAACCCCTGGACCCTGCACCCTCACATCCCGATGAAGGAGGCGGTAGCGAAGGCCGCCAAGATCGATGGCGCCATCTGCCCCAAGGGGCAGGCGGGGCATCAGGGGGCCTACGACCCGTACCGTATCCGGCAGGTGCTGAAACGGGCCGGCAAGCGGGGCGAAGGGAAATGGCGCAGCATTCCCTTCGATCAGGCGGTCGATGAAATAGTCAACGGCGGCCTGCTGTTCGCCGACATCCCCGGCGAGGAAAAGCGCAGGGTGGCGGGGCTGAAAGAGCTCTACGTACTCAAGGATCCCAAGATATATGAGGAGATGGGGAGCGACGTTGCCAAAATCCGCAAGAAGAAGATGACCGTTGCCGAGTTCAAGACCCGGCACGCCGCCAACCTCCACCTCCTGATCGACCCGGACCATCCCGACTTCGGGCCCAGGAACAACCAGTTCGTCTACTGGTGGGGGAGGAAAAAGGGGGGGCGCGCCGACTTCGCCAAACGGTTCACCGAGCAGTTCGCAACGGTCAACACGCACGGCCATACCACCGTCTGTCAGGGCTCCCTCTACTTCGCCTGCAAGGCGATGAGCGAGCAGTACGCGGGAGAGAGCTTCAGGGACGGCCAGAAGTTCTACTGGCAGCCCGATACCGAGAACAGCGAGTACATCCTTTTCGTCGGTTCCAACCTCTTCGATGCCAACTACGGCCCGCCCAACCGCTCGCCGCGCCTGACCCAGCGCCTGGTCGACGGCAAGGTGAAGATCACCGTCCTCGACCCGCGCTTCTCAAAGCTCGCCGCCAAGGCGAACCGCTGGGTTCCGGTCCGGCCGGGAACCGACGCGGCCTTTGCCATGGGGATGACCCGCTGGATTCTGGAGCAGAAAAAGTTCGACGCCAAGTACCTGGAAAACGCCAACAAGGCGGCGGCAGCGGCGGACCGTGAGTCCACCTGGTCCAACGGCGCCTGGCTGGTGAAGCTCGACAAGGAGGGGAAGCCCGGCGCCTTCCTGCGCGCCTCCGAACTCGGCCTGAAGGCGAGGGAGCTGCGCAAGGACAAGGAGGGGAACGATTTCGACTTCGAATACCTGGTCGCCTTCAAGGAGGGGAAGCCGGTACCGTTTGACCCGAACGACGAGAAGGAGGCGGTCGAGGGGGAACTCCTGGTCAGCACCGAGCTCAAGGACAAGGAAGGCAAGCCGGTCCGGGTCAAGAGCGGGCTCCAGGTGATGCTGGACACGGCCCGGGAAAAGAGCATCGCCGAGTACGCCGCCATCTGCGGCATCGATCCGAAGGTGATCGAGGAGACGGCCAGGGAGTTCACCTCCTACGGGAAGAAGGCTGCGGTGGACGTCCACCGCGGGCCGGCCCAGCACACCAACGGCTTCTACAACATCGCCTCGCTGATGAACCTGAATCTGCTGGTAGGCAACTTCGACTGGACCGGAGGGATGATCGCCGCCTCCACCTACAACACCGACGGCACCAAGACCGAAAAACAGCCGTTCAACTTCAAGAAGATCACCCCGAAGGCCCCCAAGGCATTCGGACTCTCCATCATCCGCCACGACGCCAAGTACGAGGAGTCGACCATTTTCGAGCCGGCCGGATACCCGGCCAAGCGGAACTGGTGGCCCCTCTCCTCCGACGTCTATCAGGAGATCCTCCCCTCCATGGCCGATGCCTACCCCTATCCGGTCAAGGTGGTCTTCTCCTACATGGGAGCCCCGTCCTACTCGCTCCCCGCCGGACAGACCATGATCGAGGCGCTGGTCAACCTGGAGCGGATACCGCTCTACTTCGCAAGCGATATCACCATCGGCACCACCACCATGTACGCCGATTACCTCTTTCCCGACCTCCATTATCTGGAACGCTGGGAGATGCAGGGGTCCCACCCCAACATGCCGGTCAAGGTGCAACCGGTTCGTCAGCCGGTGATCGCCTCCCCAAACGAGGTGGTGACTGTGTACGGCGAGCAACAACCGATCTCCTACGAGACGCTCTGGCTCGCGCTGGCTGAAAAACTCGGACTCAAGGGGTTCGGAGCCCATGGCTTCGCCGAGGGTCAGCCGCTCACCCGGCCCGACGACTTCTACGTCCGGATGGTGGCCAACGTGGCGACCGACGGCAAGGAGCCGGTTCCCGATGCCGATCCCCTTGAAGTGGAGAGCTTCCTGAATGCGCGCCGTCATCTGCCGAAGAACGTCTTCGACCAGGAGCGCTGGCAGAGGATCGCCGGCCCGAACTGGAAAAAGGTGATCTACCTGCTCAACCGCGGTGGGCGCTTCGACACCCAGGAGAACAGCTACAAGGGGGACCAGGTGGCCAACAAGTACGGCAAGCTGATCAACCTGTATCAGGAGAAGACCTACAAGGTGAAGGATGCCTTCACAGGCAAGAACTACTTCGGTCTGGCCAGATACGTGCCGATTGCCGACACCCTCGATCGAGCGCCGGTTGAGCTGTCCAGGGGATACGACCTCCATCTGATCACCCAGCGGGACATACTGATGACCAAGTCCCGGACCATCAGCCACCAATACCTGACCTCGCTCATGCCCGAAAACGCCATCATCATCAACAGCGTCGATGCCAGGCGGCTCGGGCTCAAAGAGGGGGACAAGGTGAAGGTGGTTTCCGCCACCAACCCCGCCGGGGTCTGGGATCTGAAAAACGGCACCAGCAAGCCTATGGTCGGGAAGGTGAAAGTCACCGAGACCATCCGCCCCGGCGTGATCACCTTCACCCTTGGCCACGGCCACTGGGCCACCGGCGCAGCCGATGTCATTATCGACGGCAGCTTGATCAAGGGGGACCCGCGGCGGGCCGGTGGCGTACATGCCAACGCCGCCATGTGGATAGACCCCCACCTGAAGAACACCTGCATGATAGACAAGGTCGGAGGCAGTGTCTCCTTCTACGATACCAAGGTGAAACTTCTCAAGGTGTAACCCGGTCAGCACCCCGCGCTGCCACGGCGGCCCTTTGAGATAAGAGCGTAACGGCGAATATTGATTCGCACCTACTCTCCCAGAAACAGCGACCTTCAGCGTGCTCTGCTCCCCTCCCTTGATGGAGGGGCGGGGGGAGGGTGAAGCTTTTGCAAGCTTTCACCCTCTCCCCGGGAGCTTTCCCCCTATGTCCCGATCCGGCGCCGATCCCTAATCTTTCCTTGCTGAAGCACTTCTAAGGCCCGCACAGGGAGAGCTCTTTTTTCCCCAGCCGTCAACATTCTCCTTGTAATATCCGGTTGCGTAAATATAATCAGGCGAATTTCAGGGTCCCCGCTACATGCTCTGGAACGCCGGCCGCCAGGACCGACGCGCATGTCCTCGACGCCGCCATGCCGCTGCGGATCCATGGCAAGAGCTGGGGAACCCTGAGGATCGGGATCTCCATGCTGCCGCTGGAACGTGAACCGTACCTTTAGTAATGCAGCTCTCTCCGACACTGGACAAATTGCCCGGCAAAGGTTCGCAAGCTCTCTCTTTCATTGTCAAAAAGTGCATAGTAGTTGTATATTCGCGTCGTTGAAACGACATTGTGAAAGGAGACTGGTTGATGCAATCTTCAGCCTATGCGGAGAGCCCGCGTCATTCTCACGTTTTTGATGAGGGGAACCCGCTGGCAGAGAGAAACACCCGTCTGGCTGTGGTACTGACGGCTGTGATGATGGTGGCCGAGATCATCGGCGGCTGGCTCTTCAACTCCATGGCGCTGCTGGCCGACGGCTGGCACATGAGTTCGCACGCTCTGGCGCTCGGTCTGTCGGTGCTGGCCTATGGCGCTGCTCGACGCTTTGCCCACGATGCGCGATTTGCCTTCGGTACCTGGAAGATCGAGGTGCTGGGCGGCTATACCAGTGCCATTTACCTCGTCGGCGTCGCCGGCCTGATGCTGTTCCAGTCCGTGGAGCGCCTGATCTCGCCGTCTCCGATTCGATACGACCAGGCCATCGCCATTGCCGGGGTCGGCCTGCTGGTTAATCTGGCCTGCGCCTGGCTGCTCAGGGACGGCCATGCGCATCACGACCACGGTCACCAGCACCGTGTCCACGAGTACGAGCATGACCATGAGCATCAGCATGGAGGTCACGGCCATCACGGCCATGACCTCAACCTGCGCTCCGCGTATCTGCACGTGGTAGCTGACGCCGCGACTTCCGTGCTTGCCATTTTGGCGCTGATCGGCGGCAAGTTCTGGGGGGCCAACTGGCTCGACCCGGCGATGGGTGTTGTCGGTGCGGGACTGGTCGGGGTATGGGCCTACGGGCTGCTGCGTGACACGGGGCGCGTGCTGCTTGATGCCGAGATGGATGTTCCAGTGGTGGCTGAAATCCGTGACCTGATAGAGGCAAGCCCCGTCAAGGCAGAGATCACCGACCTGCACGTCTGGCGTGTCGGCAAGGGGAAATTCGCCTGCATCCTCTCGCTATCGGTCACGGACCCCGCCATGCCGGATTACTTCAGGGAGCAGTTGAGCATCCATGAAGAACTGGTGCATGTCACGGTGGAAGTGATGCAGCGCAAAGGGGAGCCAAAGGTGTTACAGATTGACGGCGCCTTCGTTTGATCGAATGTTTCGTCAGCGTTGACCGGTTGCGTTCCTTCAATCGGCGCATTCCCCCCCTCTCCCTAGCCCTCTCCCACCAGGGGAGAGGGGACTGTAAGCTGGCCCTTGTCCCACCAGGCGAGAGGGGACTGTAAGCTGGCCCCCTTCGATGGGAGGGGCCGGGGGGCACTGNNACTTAATGGCAGTGGGGCTGGGGGAGGGTGCAAGGCGGTGCTTTTAAGCTTGGATGGGCGGCTGCAATTTTTACCGGACGCTGCTGCGTTTCGTTGAACCTTACTACCGCGGCGGACCGGGAGAGGATGGATGATAGAGGCATGCGGAGACATCTGGGAGTATTCGGGAAAGGCGGTGATCGCCATTACCACCAGCGGATCTGTGACCCGCAGAGGTAAAGCTGTGATGGGAAGAGGTGTTGCCAGCCAGGCGGCGCTGCGGTTCCCGTGCCTCCCGGAGCGCTTCGGCCTCCTGTTGCAGAAAGCAGGAAACCACGTCCATGAACTGGGGGAGGGGATCGTCAGCTTCCCGGTGGAGGAGTCGGCCTGGGAGTGTCCCGACCTGCGGCTGATTTCGCGATCTGCAGCTGAACTGCGCGAGTTGGCTGACAGGCAAGGGTGGGATACGGTGGTGGTTCCCCGCCCCGGATGTGGCGGCGGAGGACTCGATTGGCGGGAGGTCCGTCCGCTGCTGGAAGAGCATTTCGACGCAAGATTCATAGTCATGTCGGCGCCGCCGGCACCATTGTGACAGTTGGCACACCTCAAAACGGGGGCGCTGCCCATCATTGCTGAGCTCCCGCAGCACAAGGCTCTTCACTTCCGTCCCCCACTGCCATTAATTACCTGATGAGCACCCCCTCGCCGCCTTGCGGCATTGACTCGGAGAACTTACCCATCTCTAAAAGCTACTACCAACTCTCCTCCCCCCGGAGGGGGGAGGTCGGGAGGGGGGAGGAGAGGGAGGGGGGAAGCCGCGGCTTCTCTGAAGAACCGTTCGGGTCCCCCTCCCTAGCCCTCCCCCTCCGGGGGAGGGGATAATTTGGTCTCTCCCCCCGAAGGGGAAGCTAGCCTTTCTCCAGCTGAGACTTTTCGATCCGTCGCCCGGCGCCCGCCTTGTTCACATCGGCATGTCCATGATATCCCACACCCCCATCATCCCGATGTCTTCATGTTCGATGATGTGGCAGTGGAACATGGTCATCCCGCTGTAGTCCATGACCGGGACCAGCAGGGTGACGCTTCCCATCTTCGGGACTAGCACCACGTCTTTCCAGGCGGGAGCGGTGCTGTAGAGGGAGGCGTAGCCGCTGTCGCCGCCGGAGATGGAGAGGACCTGGCACGCGTTGACGTGCTGGTGGAACGGGTGGTCCATGTTGCTCTGGTTGAAGATCTCCCAAACTTCATAGCTTTTGGTACACGAGGTGATCCTGCTGGCGTGGTCCATCCCGGTGAAGGAGATGCCGTTCACGTACCCTTTCCCCATCATCATGCTCAGGGTTATCTGCCGCCGCGGAAATGAGGAGAGGTCAAGATTCAGCCGTGTCGCCGTAGCATCGATGGTGGCAGGCACGGCATCGCTGGTGGAGGTACCGGAATAGTCGAGGGTCAGCAGCGTCACCTGCTGCAGGCTCCCGCAACCGCGGTCGTAGGGGAGCGACAGGAGCTTGAAGCTTCCGCCTCCTTGATCCGCCTTGACCAGAACATCGATCCGCTCTCCCGGTGAAAGCAGGATGGAGGAAAGCTGATATGGCTTGTCGAGGAGGCCGCCATCGGTGCCGACCAGCCGGAGCGAGTGCCTGTCCAGGGCAAGCTTGAAAAAGCGGGCGTTGCATGCGTTGACGATCTGCCACCGCTGCACCTGCCCCGGCCGGATCGCGAGTACCGGGTTGACCCGTCCGTTCACCATTACCAGGTTCCCCTCCTTGCCTCGCATGTATTGTGAGGTGGAGAGGTACGGCTCCGGAAGCCCGTTGCTGATGGTGATGTCCTTGAGAAGCATGACGTGGGTCTCGAGACCGGGGAGCTGGCCTGCCGCAGCGTCCTCGATCACCAGGGGGCCGGCCAGTCCGCCCCAGTACTGTTCGGCAACGGTACCGTGCACATGGGGATGGTAGAAGTTCAGGTGTCCCGGTTGCTCGTGGCTGAGGTCGTAGATATAATCGAGCGTCTCGCCCGGGGCTGCCATCCTCATCATATTGTCAGCCTTGCCGGAAGGAGAGACGTGCAGTCCGTGAGTGTGGAGATTTGTGATGTTGCGCCTGTGCCCGAGCAGGTTGGTGGCCGTGGTTTTCGGCAACATGTTGACCATCCGCACGTTGAGCGTTTCTCCGCGGGCGGCACGAATGGTCGGCCCGGGATACATGCCGTTATAGGTGAGCAAGGTTACCGGAGTGCCGTTTAGCCTGAGCCGCGCCTCCTTGACCAGGAGTTCGTAGCTCCCCGAACTATTCTTCCTGGCGACGGGTGGCTCGAAGAAGGCTGCTCCGGGGGGCGGATCTATCAGCGTCACTTTGCCTCCCATGCCGCCGCTCCCCATGCCGCCGCTTCCCATCATGGACCGGGCGAGGGCGGGGTGTAGCGCGAGATATGCACCGGCCGCACCGAGCGAAGTCATCGCCATGAATTCCCTTCGAGTAACTGTGTGGCGTTTCATAGTCGTCCTCCCTACAGTTATGGTGATCCTGCCTAGACTCCCGGATGCTGGAGGTACTCCCTATTCGTTGCCCAGTGTTTCGCCACCTCCGCCCCGGCAGCTTGCTCCTGCGCCGAGTGCTGTCTGCACCACCTCCTTGCCTTTTGCCATGCCAGGCTCGTCTCAGTTCACCTCCCTTTGAATTCTGAATAGCACCGATCCGCCGCTGAAAACAGTCCCTTCCCGATATGACCGCTTCCTCGGCAGTCCTTATCCTTACACAAAGTGTGCCGAAAATAAGGGTTTGCTAATCTAGCGAAATGAGTGAATAAAATCGAGCAGTCCTCCAGGGAGGGAAGGGATGGCTGGTGACAATCTATACAGGCGCCGAAATCGAGTCTAAATTTGAGCAGCAGAGTGTCCGGATCGCGATTTGGCAAAGGAGAGGGATTTAGAGGGATGTGTCGCAGGCCAACACGCGTGTGGTGGATGGCACTGCCCCCGAATCCGCTTTTTCAAAGGGAGAGTTTGTCTCGCTGCTGATTAGCGCCAGTCAGGTTGTTGAATAATTTGCGATAAGGGGGTATCTTCTCACATTGTAAAAACATCTCTGGAGGGGGTACACATGAAGAAGCTTGTTTTGGTGACGTTGTCTCTGCTGTTGGTGGTCTTTGCTGCGGGAGCGGTATTTGCCGACAAGGGGACCAAAGGGAAGTTCGAAGCGAAGGCCGGTGACAGCATCTATGTCTGCGCTTGCGGTGCAGGGTGCCAATGCGGCAGCTTGGCCAAGAAGGAGGCCAAATGCGGCTGCGGCAGGGAGATGGTGAAGACCACTGTCACCAAGGTTGAAAAGGGGAAGGTGTCTTACCTGGTAAATGGCGAGGAGCTTTCGGCCCCCGTCACGGGCAAGTACGCCTGCGGCTGCGGCGAGGGGTGCAACTGCGGCTCGATCAGCCAGAAACCGGGTAAGTGCAGCTGCGGCAAGGACCTCGTTCCGGTGAAATAATAAACATGACCGCCGACGATCAGTCATTACAGGACCCTCTGAACTCCCTCCCCTTCAAGGGGAGGGGTAGGGGTGGGGACTGGGGAGAGGGACGGGGGTGCGCAGATTTGAAGGGAGTTAACCCGGGACGGTCGAGCCGTAAGGGGGGTATGTCGTGAACATCCTGAGAAAAATTAACGAGTGCGGGAAGGTTCTGCTCTTGGTCGGTTTGGCCATGGTGATCATCTTGCCGTTGGGCGCGAGCTCTGCGCATGCCGAGGCATGCCCTCCGACTCCATGGGATGAGATCGGTCCCTTCTACCGGCCCGATGCGCCGGTGCGTAGCAGCATCGGCAAGGGGTATCTGCTGAGCGGGACGGTCCGCTCTTCGGCGAACTGCGCGCCCATTCCCAATGCCCGGATCGAGGTCTGGCAGACCGGACCAAACGGCCAGTACGACGATGCGCACCGGGCAACGCTTCTTGCCGATAAGCGAGGGCGCTACCGGCTGGAGACCAATCCACCTCCGGGCTACGCGCGGCGGCCGTCCCACATCCATGTCCTGGTCGACGCCAAGGGGTTTGAAGGGCTCGTAACCCAGCACTACCCGAAACCGGGTGCCAAGGAGGCGACCTTCGACCTGGTGCTGGTGCCGGAGCCGCAGGGGAAGCCAAAACCCGGCGGCCGGGTCGATGAGGTGGTCCGGCCGGGGAAGAGCCAACCTGCGCGTCGGTGATTTCCGCCAGATTCACCGGTCCCACCAACGGGTCGACCCCATGAATATTGAACGAGCTACTTCCAATGACGCCGCTGAAATCCTCGCGCTGCAGAAGCTCGCCTACCGCAGCGAGGCGCAGCTGTACGGCGACTACTCGATCCCGCCGCTGACCCAAACGCTCGATCAACTGACGGAGAGCTTTTCCCGCAACACCATCCTCAAGGCGCTGGAGCAGGGGAGGATCGTCGGGTCGGTAAACGGTCGGATGAGCAAGGGGCGTTGCCTGATCGGAAGGGTGATGGTCCATCCCGAGGCGCAGGGGAGGGGAGTCGGGACGGCTCTCATGGACGCTATCGAGAGGCAATTCCCTGAGGCCAAGGCCTGCAGCCTTTTTACCGGCGAGCGGAGCGAGCGCAACATCCGGCTCTACGAGCGGCTCGGGTACCGTATCTATGAGCGCAGGGAGGTTCCCGGAAGCTTCGCCATTGTTTTCATGGAGAAAGCGGGAGGATGATGGTGCTGCCCCCCTCTTTCATTTCACAGGGGGGAGAGGTGGCGGCTTAGAAGGAGGTCTTCTGGATCTTGGCGCAGACCGCCTGGATCGCGTTCATGAATGGGACCGAGTCTCCCCAGTGACGCTCACCGGTAGCGGTTATCTCCACTTCCTTATTGGGGGCGTCTGCATCGGGGCTTTTGAACTGCAGTATCTTGACGTTCGCCTTTCCTTGGTACTGCCCGAAGATGGCGGGTTCCCTGGTATAGGATTCCAGTTTTGCCAGGACGACCGGAACATCGCAGCCCTTCAGGGTCTCCAGCTCCTTTGCCGTGACCACCGCCGATCCCTGGTATTTGCCGGCCACTGCAGAGCCGATCATGTTGCTTGCAGTTTCCAGGTCCGATGAATCCACAGGGACGAAGACGTTTTTCTCCGACAATTCGGGACGAACCACAATTACCTTGGGGCATCTCGAGCTCTCCCCTCTAGTTCCCAGGTAATCCGACACGTCAGCCCGGGCAGAAACGGAGATAAGGCAGAGCAGGAACGTCGCACCGACTAAAGACAAAGTTTTGTGCATCTTAAGCCTCCTTTTGATTTGGTTTGCCACGTTTCCTTCCTTCCTCCCTCCTCTCTCCTCTCTCCTCTCTCCTCTCTCCTCCCTTCACCCTTCACCTTTCACCTTTCACCTTTTTTCAAGCATCGCTGCCAGTTCCATCGCGTTATTCGGAGCAGCACCCCCCGCGTCGTTGTTGAAATAGATAAACACATCGAGTTTCTTCTTCAGGTACCCCCTGATCCGCGCGGCATCCTTTTCCAGTTCAGCCGTACTATAGCTTCCGTCGTAGCTTCCCTGCATGCCGTGCCTTCTTATATATACGAAGTCGGCTGTGATCGGCGTCTCGTCGATGTAAGGGGGCCAGTCCGCCATGCAGAGCGAGATGTTGCGAGCCTTGCACATCTCTATCACCTCGGGACAGATCCAGCTCTCGTTTCTAAATTCCAGGGTGCTTCTCGTCCGGTACTTCTCCAGATAGCCGACAAAGCTCTCCAGCCTTTCCAGGTTGCACTTGAAAAGGGGCGGAAATTGCCAAAGTACCACCTGCAACTTTTCCTTCAGCTCCCGGGCCGGGGTGAAGAACCGGTCCAGAGGAGTCTCGATGTCCTGAAGCCTCTTGACGTGGGTGATGTACCTGCTGCCCTTAACCGCGAACGAGAAGGCGGCGGCGCTCCCTTCGAACCAGTGTCTGAAGGTGTCGGCGGTCGGGGTGCGATAGAAGGTGACGTTGAGTTCCACCGTGGAAAAGTGCCTGCTGTAATGGGTGAACCACTCCTTCTGCGAGAGCTCCTCGGGGTAGAAGGGACCGCGCCAATGACGATAGCTGAAACCGCTGCAGCCGATGGAGAGTTTCGCCATGCGGTCACCCCGCTCGATGCTAGTAGGAACGTTCCCAGCGCATCCCGATGAAATCGGGGCCGACCACAGGTGCCAGGTAGGTTGCGTTTTCCGGCGTGACGAAAAGCTTGGCGACGCCGTAGGAGAGCGCGCCCGCGGCGATGACGTCGCGCCAGTGATGTTTGTCATTGTCGACGCGATTCCAGGCGACGAATCCGGTCAAAAGCCAGGCGGGTACCCCGTATTTCCAGCCGTAGCGCTCTTGCAGGAAGGAGGCTCCCGAAGCGGCGAAGGCGACATGCCCTGAAGGAAAGCCGTACTTGTGTCCGTTGGGGCGCTCGCCCCAACTCGTCTCGTTGAACCCGAGTCTGGCAACCGATGTCAGTGCCTGGTTGGCCAGCGTGTTACGCAGCCACTGCTTTTGGCCCTCGACATCGTCGGTGAAAAAGGCTATCCCGAGGGCCGTCACCGGGATCGCGGCCATGACGAGGTGTCCCGAAAGGACTTCCACGGCTCTGGCAGAGACCGGTACGTTGAGCAGGGTGACGACTACCGCAACCACGGTGATATAGCGGCGAAGCTTTGGCATGTGGACCTCCCTCCGGGTGAAAAAATTAAAGTGAATAGGATGATCGGCTGGTTTCATGCGGGTAAGTATACCGTATCCTTCATGTGAGACCAGACGCGGCTGCTTTTTATCCTGATTAGCGCTGATCTTCCGCTGCGAAAACTCCCTCCCCCATCCCCCTCCTGACCTCCCCCTTGAAGGGGGAGGAACCCGAACAGCGGAAGATTGACGCTAATCAGACTTTTTATTGGGGGGGAGCTGCAGTGGCAGGCGGGCGCAAAAAAAGGCGGGGCTTCTGGAGCCCCGCCTTTATCGTATTTAAATCAGCTGCTGCAGGAAGGTGCTACATCTCGTGGCATTTGCCGCAGTCGCCTGCCACCGAGAAGGCGTCCTTGGAGTTGTGGCAGGAGCCGCAGGACTTGCCGTTCTCCATGTCCCCCATGCTGAAGTGCTTGGCGCCCGCCTGGTAGGCGAACAGCTTGGTGTGGCAGTCAGCGCACTTGTACATGTCGAGGTGGAACTGGTGGCTGAACTTGGCGGGGCCGGCTTCGGTCTTGAAGGTGATGACGCCGGGCTTGTACCCCTTGTGGCACTTGTTGCACTCGCCGGCAACGGTGAAGGCCTCCTTGCCGTTGTGGCAGGCGCCGCAGGACTTCCCTTTCTCCATCTCGCCCATGCTGAAATGCTTGGCGCCGGCCTTGAACGGGAACAGCCTGGTGTGGCAATCCTTGCAGCTGAAGGCTTCGGTGTGGAACTTGTGGCTGAAGAGGGCCTCGCTGACCCCCTTGCTCTTGAAGGTGATTTCCCGGGGCTTCATCCCCTTGTGGCAGTTGCCGCAGTTGCCGGCCACGGTGAAGGCCTTCTTGCCGTTGTGGCAGGCGCCGCAGGTCTTCCCTTTCTCCATCTGCTCCATGGTGACGCGCCCGTCCTTGCCGGTGATGACCTTGCCGTTGTGGCAGGTCCTGCACTGGTTGTTCACCTTGGCCAGGTGAGAAGAGTGACTGAACACGGTTTCGCCGGCGCCTTTCACCTTGTACTCTATGTTGCGCGGCTTCCCTTTGTGACAGCTGGTGCAGCTCTTCTCGTCGGCTACACTGAAGGCCTTTACACCCGTGTGGCAGGCGCCGCAGGATTTGGTCTTTTCCATCTCGGCCATGGTGAAGTGACGGCGTTCCTTCAGATTGAAAATTGCGTTGTGACAGATCTTGCAATTGTTGCTATATTTCTTCAGGTGGACTTCGTGACTGAAGGTGACCGGATCGGCGTTTTTGAAAGTGTACTTGATGTCCTTTGTCTCAACGGCCAGAAGTGCAACAGGAGAGGAACAGATGATGAGAAGCGTCAAAATGGCGAGGCGAAACTGCATGGTACACTCCTTCTGACTTTGGTATTTTACTTTGCCGACCAGGGCATTAGCCGCAACAATATACACATCCGGCAGGGTATCGTCAATTTAAAAGTAATTCTTCTTTAACTTGTTATGCAGATACTGGTTCCTGCAGGGGGGGATGGATGAAAGGTTTCTTGCTTGCTCTGCTAGTACTGCTGCACGCCGCCGCACCCCCAGTTCACGCCGCCTTTTACCAGTGGACCGACGCCCAAGGCGTGGTCCATCTCACCGACGAGCGCGACGCCATTCCCAAGAAGTACCAGGGGCGGGCCAAACGGCTGGAGCTTCCTGACGAAGGCGCACCACCCCGTGCCGCGGCGCCCGTGCCGCAGACGCCGGCGCAGGCATCCGCGCCCGCGGCTCCAGGCCTCCATGACGAGTCGTGGTGGCGCCAGCGCTTCGCCGCGCTCAGGGGGGAGCTGAAGGCGCTTAAGGACGCTCTCCCGCAAAAGCAGGTAAAGCTCGCCGAGCTCAGGCGGGAGAGGAGGATCTTCGTCAAGGCGAGGGACCGGGAGGCGGTGAACGCTCTGGAGGCCGAGATCTCGGCGGATGAGCTGCGGATAAGCGAGCTGCTGAACGGGATCGACGCGCTCGAGCAGGATGCGGCGCGGGCCGGGGTCCCGGCCGGGTGGCGCCGGTAGCTTTTGTAGCGGATTTATTAGCGGTTGCGGGCTTAGTTAAGCTGTGCTATAAAAAATTGCCGCTTTGACATGGAGATCCCAGATAACATGAACGGAATTGACAGGATAATAGATACAGCTCTCGCCGAAGACATCCACACCGGCGACATCACCACCCTTTCAGTACTGCCGCAACCGCGCGTCATGCGCGCCCGCCTGATCGCCAAGGAGCCCATGGTTTTGGCCGGAGTTGCCGTGGCGGAGCGCGTCTTTGCCAGGCTCGACCCGTCCACCCGTTTCAGCGCCGCTTTTGCCGATGGAGATCGTCTGGAGACAGGCGACGTCATCGCCCGCATCGAGGGGGACGCCGCCGCGCTCCTGCAGGGGGAGCGGGTTTCCCTGAACCTCATGCAGCGCATGTGCGGCATCGCCACCCAGACCGCGGCCTACGTGAAGGAGATCGCGGGGACCGGCGCGCGCGTGGTCGACACCCGCAAGACCACCCCGGGACTGCGGGTGCTGGAGAAATACGCGGTCCGGATAGGCGGTGGGACCAACCACCGCACCGGGCTCTACGACGGGGTGCTGATCAAGGAGAACCACATCGCCGCGGCCGGCGGCATCCTGGAAGCGGTGCGCCTGGCCCGGGCCTACATCCCGCACACCCTGAAGATCGAGATCGAGACCGAGACGCTGGACCAGGTGACCCTGGCCCTGCAGGCCGGCGCCGACATCATCATGCTGGACAACATGAGCCTGGACGAGATGACCCGGGCGGTGCAGTTGATCGCCAAAAGGGCGCTGGTCGAGGCGTCGGGGGGCGTGAACCTGCAGAGCATCAGGGGGATCGCCCTGACCGGCGTCGACATCATCTCGGTCGGGGCGCTGACCCACTCGGTCCGCGCCACCGACATCTCCATGCTGATGGAGGAGAGTTGAAAGAGGCGGGGGTGGACGCGAAGATCCTGGAGCTGTTCCGCGCAGGCGACGGCTTCGTCTCCGGAGCCGCGTTGAGCAGGCTTCTGGGGGTATCGCGGACCGCCGTATGGAAGCACGTCAAGGGATTGAGGGGCAACGGCTACCTGATCGAGGCGGTTCCCGCCAAGGGATACCGGCTGCTCTCCTCCCCCAAACTCCTGAACCGGCTCGACATCACTGCCGGCCTGGTCACCCGCAGGATCGGGACCTCGCTCGTCTGTCTCAAGGAGACCGAATCGACCAACGCCGTCGCCTTCAAGATGGCCGAGCAGGGGGCGCCGGAGGGGACCGTCGTGATCGCCGACTCCCAGACGGCGGGTAAGGGGAGGCTGGGGCGGGTCTGGCTCTCGCCGGCCGGCGTGAACCTGTACTGCTCGGTGGTCCTCAGGCCGGCCATCACCCCTGTTGCCGCCTGCCAGCTCACCTTTCTCTCCGTGGTAGCCGTGGCGCGCGCCATCGAGAACTGCACGGCGCTCGCGCCGCAGATCAAGTGGCCCAACGACATCCTGATCTCCGGGAAAAAGGTGGCCGGGCTCCTGAACGAGATGAACGCCGAGACCGAGAAGGTGAACTTCGTGGTGCTCGGCATCGGGGTCAACCTGAACATGCGGCTTTCCCGTCTGGGCGAGGGGTTGTTGCGCCATCCGGCCACCTCGCTGCTGGAAGAGGGGGGAGTCGAGGTGGACCGGGCCGCTTTCGCCCGCACCCTGCTGGGCGAGTTGGACCAGCTCTACGACAGGTTTCTTCAGGAGGGTGAAGGGCCGGTGCGGGCCGAATGGCTGGAGCGCTCCGCGATCCGGGGGCGCAGCGTCCGGGTGAGCGTCGGGACGCGCGAGTTCACCGGCAAGGTCCAGGGGGTCGATTCGTTCGGGGCGCTTCTCGTGCTCCTTGAGGACGGCACGCTGGAGACGGTGCTCTCGGGCGACGTGACGCTGATTTAGCTTAAAGTCCCCCTTTGAAAAAGGGAAATTGTAAAAATCCCCCTTTGACAAAGGGGGATTTAGGGGGATTTGATTTTAGCGCCCCTCGCACGTTGTGGCCGGGGTGGCTGAAATCCCCCCCGACCCCCCTTTGCAAAGGGGGGGAGTTTGAACAAAGTTTGGTGGAGACGACAAGTTTGGTGGAGACGGCAGGTTGAGTGGAGACGGCAGGTTGAGTGGAGACGGCAGGTTGAGTGGAGACTGCAGGTTGAGTGGAGACTGCAGGTTGAGTGGAGACGGCAGGTTGAGTGGAGACTGCAAGTTTGGTGGGGACGGCTGGGATTTTTTGGAGGTTTAATTTGCTGCTGGTGATTGATGTAGGGAACAGCAACATCGTTCTCGGAATCTACGACGAAGAGCGGCTGGTCCGGGACTGGCGGGTTTCCACCGACAAGTCCAAGACCACCGACGAATACGGCATCCTGTTTCACGACCTGTTCCGTCTGGCCGGGATCGTCTTCTCCGACGTGAAGGACATCATCGTCTCCTCGGTGGTGCCTACCCTGACCGGGGTGCTGGAGAAGCTGGCCCGGCAATACTTCCAGATCACACCCTACGTGGTGGGGCCCGGGATCAAGACCGGCATGTCGATACACTACGACAACCCGAAGGAGGTCGGCGCCGACAGGATCGTGAACGCCATCGCGGGTTTCGAGAAATACCACTGCCCGCTCATCATCGTCGACTTCGGCACGGCGACCACCTTCGACTATGTGAACAAGAAGGGTGAGTACTGCGGCGGCGCCATAGCCCCGGGTCTGATGATCTCCATGGAGGCGCTGTTCCAGAAGGCGAGCAAGCTCCCCCGGGTCGAGATAGCGCGCCCGCACAGCATCATCGCCAAGAACACGGTGAACTCGATGCAGGCCGGCATCTTCTTCGGCTACGTGGGACTTGTGGACGGGATCGTAATGCGCATGAAGAGCGAGGGGAAGGAGAACCCGAAGGTGATCGCCACAGGGGGCCTGGCCTCGCTGATCGCGCCGGATTCCTCGACCATCGAGTGCGTGGACGAGTTCCTCACCCTGGAAGGGTTGAGGATCATCTACCAGAGGAACAAGTAAGGAAGCGGGTTTCCCCCCCTCCCTGGCCCTCTCCCTTTATGGGAGGGGAGCGAGCAGCAGGTAGGGGCTTAACTCAACCTGACTACTATGATCTTCCGCTGTAAAAACTCCCTCCCCTTCAAGGGGAGGGTCGGGGTGGGGATGGGGCAGTTCCGGCGCCAAAAACACCCCCATCCCCCTCCTGACCTCCCCCTTGAAGGGGGAGTTTGAGGTTTGGTGGGCGGGGCCCACCCTACACGTCTACAGGTCAGCTCCTTAGCTTAATGGTAGTCGGGGCTGGGGGAGCGCCCGCTTGGTTCGATTTGTCTCGGACGCTAAAAATGTCTCACGAGGAGGTGCCGCACGGGCTGGTGGCAGGGAGATGGTACAGGTAGTTGTCGTGATGCAGCGTTATACGTTTGCTTTACTCACAGGTCAGATCTCGTTCCAGAGTAGGTCATTTCGATTCTCTATTCAATAACGGAGGGGACTATGGGAAGGTATGAAACGGCAAGACTGCGAAATCTCGGTATTGTAGCTCACGGCGGCGCCGGGAAAACCTCGCTCGCCGAGGCGATCCTGTTCAACACCGGCATGGTCGACCGCCTGGGCCGGGTGGACGACGGCACCTCGACGATGGACTTTGAACCGGAGGAGATCAAAAGGCGCATCTCCATCACCTCTTCCCTTGACCACTGCGAGTGGGACGGCTGCTCCATTCACATGGTCGATACCCCGGGCTACGGCAACTTCATCGCCGACACCCGCGCCTGCATGCGGACGCTCGACTGCGCAGTGGTGATCCTCTCGGCCATCTCCGGCGTCAAGGTCCAGACCGAAGAGGTCTGGCAGTGGGCCAACGAGTTCGAGATCCCGCGCATCGCCTTCGTGAACAAGATGGACCGGGAGAGGGCGAGCTTCTTCCGCGCCATCGACGACATGGAAAAATCCCTGGGCGCCCGCGGCGTCGCGGTGCAGTTACCGCTCGGCTCGGAGGCGGAATTCGCCGGCGTGATCGACCTGGTCCGGATGAAGGCCTACCGCTACGACGACGACCTTTCCGGAAAGTGCACCGAGACCGAGATCCCCAAGGAGTACCTGGACGAGGCCCGTCGCCTGCGGGACCTCATGGTCGAGACGGTGGCCGAGGCGTACGACGCGCTGACCGAGAAGTTTCTCGAAGCGGGGGAGCTAAGCGAAGAGGACATCGTGGACGGCCTGCGCATCGGCACCCTCAGGAACACCTTTACCCCGGTTCTGTGCGGATCGGCGACCATGAACATCGGCGTGGCGCAGCTCCTGGACGCGGTCTGCGCCTATCTCCCCTCACCTTTGGACCGGACCAAGGCGGTCGGCGTCGATCCCGTGAAGCAGCAGGTGATCGAGCGCGCGCCGCTTGAGACCGAACCGTTCTCCGCGCTGGTTTTCAAGACCACCTCGGATCCGTACACGGGCAAGATCACCATCTTCAGGGTCTACTCCGGCGTGCTCAACTCCGACTCCGTGGTGTACAACTCGACCAAGGGGGTCCAGGAGCGGATCGGCCAGATTTACGAGCTGGAGGGGAAAAAGCAGCATCCGATCAAGCAGGCGGTGGCGGGGGACATCGTGGCCGTCTCGAAACTGAAGGAGACGGTGACCGGAGACACGCTCTGCGATGAGAACAAGCCGATCCTCTATGAGCCGGCCCAGCCGCTTTTGCCGGTGATCTCCTACGCCATCGAGCCCAAGACCAAGAACGACGAGGACAAGATTCACTCCGCGCTGCACCGGATGATCGAGGAGGATCCGACTATCGAATCGCACCGCGACCCGCAGACCAGGGAATTCATCATCTCGGGGATGGGGCAGGTGCATCTCGAGGTGATCGTCGAGAAGATGAAGCGCAAGTTCGGCGTGGACGTGCTGCTGAAGACCCCGAAGGTTCCCTACCTGGAGACCATCAGGGGGAGCGCCAAGGTGCAGGGGAAATACAAGAAGCAGTCCGGCGGACGCGGGCAGTACGGCGACTGCTGGATCGAGCTGGCTCCGCTGCCGCGCGGCGAGGGGTACCTGTTCGAAGACAAGATCGTCGGGGGGGTCATCCCGCGTCAGTACATCCCGGCGGTCGACAAGGGGATCCAGGAGGCGGCGAAGGAGGGATTCCTGGCCGGCAACCCGGTGGTCGATTTCAAGGTGGCGCTGATTGACGGCTCCTTCCATACGGTGGACTCCTCCGAGATGGCGTTCAAGGTGGCCGGTTCCATGGCATTCAAAAAGGCGATGGAGCAATGCAAGCCGGTGCTGCTGGAGCCGATCGTCAACATGAAGATCACGGTCCCCGACGAGAACATGGGTGACGTGATCGGCGACCTCAACTCGCGGCGCGGCAAGGTGGTGGGGGTCGAGCCCAAGGCGAATTCGCAGATCATCCGTACCGTGGTGCCGATGTCGGAGGTGCTCACCTACTCCAACGATCTGCGTTCCATGACCAGCGACCGCGGCCTGTTCAGCTCCGAGTTTTCCCACTACGAAGAGGTCCCAAGCCACCTGGCGCAGAAGATCATCAGCGAGTCTGCAGCCAAAGGGAACGGCAACCACAGGGGCGCCTAGACAAAAGCAGTTCGCCACGGAGACACCCCCATCCCCACCCCGACCCTCCCCTTGAAGGGGAGGGGGTTTTCTTGATGTTGAGTCGATGTTGAGCATTAAATTTACGGAAAGACCAGGAGGACGAGTTACATGTCGAATGAATTTCCCGAAGCAGACGACCAGACGCCGGACAAGAAGAGTTCACAGCAACGGCTCCTCCTGCTTCTCTTGTTGCTCATCGGTCTTTTCGCCTATCTATACTTCTTCACCGGATTGATCAAGCCCCGCTCCGAGCAGGCCCAGCCCCAGCCGCAACCGGCTCCCGAAGCGCTGGTGAAAAAGCCTCTGCCGCCGCGCCCTGAGCAAAAGGGTCCGGAGCCGGCAACGCCGGAGGGGAAAGCTGCCGCGACTGCCGAGGTGCCCAAGGCACCCGGGGCGCCCGCCCAGGTGGCAAAACCGGCACAGCCCGCCCCCCCCGCCAAGGTGGCTCCAGCGAAACCCGCCCCCCCCGCAACTGAGGCGAAACCTGCAAAACCCGCTGCAGCTGCGCCCCAGGCAAAGGGTGGCAAGCCCGCGGCTGCTGCCAAGGATGCCAAGCCCGCCGTGCCGGCGATGGTGGCCAAGCCCGCCGTGCCGGCGAAGGTGGCCAAGCCTGCAGCACCGGCGAAAGAGGCGAAGCCTGCGGTGCCGGCGAAAGAGGCGAAGCCTGCAACCGCGGCGGAGAAGAAGAGTGCAGCAGCCAAACCGGCGGCCGAGGCTAACGGGGCACACAGGCAGGTAGCGGCCGGGAAGACGGCGCCGGTAAAGCCGGCAAAGCCGAAAGTCGCGGCCAAGCCCGCAGCTCACGCCTACGTGCTGGAGATCAACAACGACCTGCTGGAGAGCGAGATGGGGTCGGTCACGGCAAAGCTGAAGCAGGCCGGCATCGGCAATGTGGTAAAGTCCAAGGCGCAAAAAGGTGAGCCGATGCACCGGCTCTTCCTGGCGGATTTCGGCAACCGGGACGAGGCGATCGAGGAGCTGGAGCGCCTGAAGCTCGCGGCACCGGATGCCTTCATGCTGAAGGAGAACGGCAGATATACGGTCTACGCCGGCTCCTATATGCGGGAGGGGAAGGCGGCCGTCGAGCAGGACCGCCTCTACGACAAAGGTGTGAAGCTACTCCTTAAGAGCGCAACGGCACCGGTTGCCGTGGTCAAGCTGCGGGCCGGGAGCTTTGCCAACCAGGCGAGTGCCGAGCAGGCCGCCAAAAATCTGAAGAAGTCGGGGCTTTCGGCAAAGGTGGTAAAAGTTGGCAAGTAGAGGCGGAATTTGGCTGACAAGGTAACGTTCAAGATTTCATCGGCGGCAGCCCCATACGTCGGGAGTGACAAGCCCCGGCAGGAGAGGCTGAAGGCTGCGGCCGGCCTGGTCACGCTACCGCCCACCGATTTCGTGCTGCTCATCTATTACCTGTGCCACGACCCGGACCCCGGGGTGAAGCGCGCCGCCGTGGCGACGCTTCGCGGCCTGGACGCCGCCTTTCTCTCTCAGCTCCTGTCAGACCAGGGGCTGCATCCGCGCATCCTCGATGCCCTGGTGCAGCTCCATTTCAAGAAGCCGGAATTGTCGGTCCTTTTTGCCGCACACCCCATGCTGAGCGAGAAGTCAGCCATTTTTCTTGCCGAACAGGCTCTGTCCAATGACTTGCCGGCAGGTTCGGAACAGGCGCCTGCAGTTTCGGAACAGGGTGGGGGTGAACCGCCGCCGGGACCCGGTGAGGGCTCCAATGAGGTGTCGGAAGAGGGGCCACTGGAAGGTCCCGTAGAGGAATCCGCGGACGATCCTGGCGCGGGTCCCGGAGTGGAGGCGCAGGTCGACGAGGCGACCGAGGAATTCCAATCAAAATACCAGCTGTCCCAGGCCATGGGGGTGGGTGAAAAGATAAAGGCGGCTCTTACCGGCGACAAGGAGTGGCGCAGCATCCTGATCAAGGACTCCAACAAGCTGGTCTCGGTTTCGGTGATCAGAAACCCGCGCCTGACCGACGGCGAAGTGCTGGTCATCGCCAAATCCGCGGTGCAAAACGAAGAGATCATGCGGATTATCTGTGCCAACAAGGAATGGGTGAAGAACCCGCTGATCAGGAAGGCCCTGGTCGAGAACAACAAGACGCCGCTTCCCGCCGCCCTGCGCTTCGTGGGGACGCTTTCGGAGAAGGACCTCTCGCTTCTGGCGAAGAGCAAGAACATCTCATCGGTGGTCGCCTCACAGGCCCGCAGGGTCCTTTTCAGCAAAAAAAACGGCAGATAATTTGGAGGGGCTCTCATGGCTCTGGTCAATCAGGCAAAACGTGAAATAAATGCAAAGGTCGTCTTTTTCGGTCCGGGGCTGTCCGGCAAAGCGACCAATCTTAAGCATGTCTACAACAAGCTGAAGCCCGAATTTCGCGGCGCCCTGAAGGCGATGAACGTCCAGGACGCCAGGATGCTGTTCTTCGACTTCACCCCTCCCGGAGACGGCAACGTCCAGGGGTTCCGGGTCCGCTTCCACGTCTATACCGTTTCCGGACCCGTGGTCGATCCCGCTGCCTGGAAGATGGTGCTCAAGGGGGTGGACGGCGTGGTCTTCGTGGCCGATTCCGCACCTCAGCGCCAAGCCGCCAACCGCGAGAGCCTCGACAACCTCACTGCCTACCTGAAGGGGTACGGGCAGAGCCTCTCCTCGATCCCGGCGGTGTTACAGTTCAACAAGAGCGATCTCGCCAACGCGCTGGAGCCAGGGGAGCTGGAGCGGACGCTGAATCCCTCCAGGCTGCCCAGCTTCAAGGCGAGCAGTCAAAGCGGAGAGGGAGTGCTCCAGACGACACTTGGCCTGGTCAAGACGGTGCTGGCCGGGTTGCGCGACAAGGGGGTGGAGGGTATTGCTACCGGCGAGGGGCTGCAGCAGATCGTCGAAGCGCCGGCTGCGGCATCCGTGCCCCCCTCCGCTCAGCCGCCAATAGCTGCCGCACCCGAGTTCCGGCCGCCGGCACAGGAGCCAGCGCCCGCGGCTCAGGCGCCTGAAGCTCGGGCACCGCAGGTCGAGGCACCGGAATTTCAGGCACCGGAATTTCAGGCACCGGAATTTCAGGCACCGGAATTTCAGGCACCGGAATTTCAGGCACCGGAGGAACCGCTTTCCCTGGAGCTTGCCGGAGCGCCGCAGGCCGCAGGTCCCGGTCTCTTCCGACTGCCGCTCACTATCCGCAGCGGAGCCCGAACCAAGTCGGTCGTGCTCAGCCTCGCCCTTACACTGGAAGAGGGGTAACGGCCGGTGGGGCCTGAAATCGACCCCTCACTTTTGCTGCGGCTGCTCCTGGCGTCGCTGCTGGGCGGGATTCTCGGCCTGGAGCGGGAGATCCACGGCCGGCCTGCCGGCTTCAGGACTCACCTGTTGGTCTCGCTTGGCTCCTGTCTCTTCTGCATCAGCTCCGTCGAGTTCTACCGGATCTTCGGCAATTTCTCCGGGATGGCGCCGGTAGGGGTCGATCCCGGACGTATCGCGGCACAGGTGGTGGCCGGCATAGGTTTCCTGGGCGCGGGGGCGATCATCAGGGACAAGGCCTCCATCCGCGGTCTTACCACCGCAGCCTGCCTCTGGGTCGCCGCCGCGCTCGGCCTTGCCTGCGGCATCGGACTTTTCTATCTCTCCATCTGCGTCACCGCGGTGGCGCTGATAAGTCTGCTGCTGTTGAAGCAGGTCGAGAAGAGACTGCACCGGGACCGCTATGTGACCGTGAAGGTATGGGGGGACGACAGCGAAGATTTCATCACCAGGATCTATGCCGCCTTGGTCTCCTGCGGGATAGACCACATGGAGGCGAAGTTCGACAAGAACGTGGAGCAGCAGATGATGTTCATGGAGGTCCAGGTAAAACGTGCCGGAAGACAGGGGTTCGCCGACATCATCGGCAGACTGAGCCTGCTTGACGGTGTCAAGAGGGTGAGAATAGATTGACCGGGGGCGTCATGGGCATGGCGTCCCCTACCATAAGCAGACAGCAAAAAGGAGAGAGCATGGCCGAACTTAAGGGAACCAAGACTGAGAAAAACCTGCAGGAGGCCTTTGCAGGCGAGTCGCAGGCGCGCAACAAGTACACCTACTACGCCTCGGTTGCGAAAAAGGAGGGGTATGAGCAGCTGGCGGCCATATTCATGGAGACCGCCGAGAACGAGAAGGAACACGCAAAACTGCATCTGAAGGCCCTGGGCGGAATCGGCGACACCGTGACCAACCTGAAGGCCGCGGCTGCGGGGGAGTATGCCGAATGGCTGGAGATGTACCCGCGCATGGCGAAGGAGGCGAAGGAGGAGGGATTCACCGCCGTCGCAGCCATGTTCGAGGGGATTGCCAAAATAGAGAAGGCGCACCAGGAGCGTTACAAGGCGCTGCTCGCCTCGATCGAAGAGGGGCGGGTCTTCAAGGCTGAGGAGCCTGTGACCTGGAAATGCAGGAACTGCGGCATGATCCACGAAGGGACCGAGCCCCCGCAGCTCTGCCCGGTCTGTCACCATCCCAAGGGATATTTCGAACTGATGGCTGAAAACTACTGATTATCGTGCGAGGGGGGTGCTTCCCCTCGCTACCTTCCCCGGCAATCTCCCCGCTGTTCCCGACTAAATCCTTGTATACAATTGTCCTTGCATGCTATGATGCGATGGTTTTTCATTAGCAAAGGAGGCAAAGCATGGCGATCATTACTTTTTCCCGGGAGATGGGCACAGGCGCCTACGCCGTTGCCAAGGAATTGGCAAAAAAGCTTAAATATACCCTTATCGACCGGGTCAAGATCGAGGAGTTGGCACCCGGCTACGGGCTCACCGCAGAGATTCTGGAGAGGGTCGATGAGAAACCTCCCTCCTACAGGACCGCCGAGGACCGCTTGCAGGCGGCCCACCTGGCGACCATGGAACTGATCCTTTTGGACTGCGCCAAGAAGGGGAACGTGATCCTTTACGGCAGGGGCGGCCAGGACCTCATCAAGGGGCTCAAGAACGTGCTGACGGTCCGTTTCGTGGCTCCCTTCGAGGACCGGGTCGAGAAGTTTGCCGAGCGGGAGTGGATCGATCCGGAATTCGCCAGAGAGCTGATAAGAAAGAGCGATCATCAGCTGGGAGGATTCATCCATTTCTACTTCAACAGGAACTGGAACGATCCGCTGGCCTACGACCTCCTTTTCAACACCACCCGGCTCACCCACAGTTCCATGGTGGAGTGCATCATTGCAGCCTCCAAGGATCCCCGCTTAAAGGAGGCCGAGGAAGAATCGATGGAGCGCCTGGACAACTACATCCTGGCCAAGAGGGTCGAGGCTGAACTGCTGAAGTCCAGCCTGGCGCGCGCTCACAGGTTCTGCATCGTGGCCGAGGACGGAGTCGTGACCCTTTCGGGCCATGTCCAGTCGGAAGGGGAGATCGAGGAGGCGCTTGAGATAGCCAGGGGCGTGGAAGGGGTGTCGGACGTGGAGAGCGACCTGGACGTGATCAGCTTCAAGCCCGCCAAGGACTGAGATAACCTCGGAAGCTAAAAGCACTTAGCCACAAAAAGGCGCAAAAGACGCAAAAAAATTCAAGGCATTTACAGTAGTTACAATGGATAAAGGCTTTAGACTGAAAGAGTATGCAGCAAAGCCTTTGCCACAAAAAGCGTATCGCCCTTTTTTGTGACTTTTGTGCCTTTTTGCGGCAAGAGCTGGGAGATAAAGAAAGGGGCCAGCCGGCCCCTTTCTTTATCTCCCCTGCCGCAACCGCTGCACCCCTTCCACGCAGCTGTACGGGATCGCCATGCTGCCGCGTCCGGTCCCCATGCAGATCCCTTCCTCGATGCCGTGATAGTCCGAGCCGCCGGTCCAGACCATCCCCCTTTTTTCGGCAAAATTGACCAGGAAGGCGCTTTCCTGGTCGCTGCAGACGTTGTTGAACGCCTCCACTCCGCCAAGTCCCATGGCGCAAAACGCGTCGATCACCCCCGTGAGCGTGTCGCGGTCGGCCGTAATCGTCGTGGGGTGGGCGAGCACCGCCACCCCCCCAAGCCTTTTCACCGTGGCGAGCGCCTCTTCCGCGGGAAAATAGCGCTTGGGGACGTCGCAGGGGATCAGGTAGCGGACGAAGGCGTCCTGCATGTCGCGCGCGTAACCCTTCCCCATCAGCACCTGGGCGATATGGGGGCGTCCCAGGGCGCCGCCTGCCAGTGCCGTAGCCTCGGCACTGGAGATCGCGCTTTTCCCCTCACCGGCGAGCTTCTCGTTGATCCTCTCCACGATCGCCTCGCCCCGGGTCTCCCTTCTTTCCCGGAATTCGCTGAGCGTCTCCAGCAGCCCCGGATCGCGGTGATCCAGCAGGTAGCCCAGCAGGTGCACGTCGCGATAGGTGCCGAAGGCGACCGAGAACTCGATGGCCGGCAGCACCTCCAGGCCGCAGGCGGCCCCCGCAGCGAGCGCCTCGTCGATCCCGTCAACCGTGTCGTGGTCGGCCAGTGCTATGGCCCTGAGGCCCAGTGCCGATGCCATGGCTACCAGTTCGGCGGGCGTGCGGACGCCGTCCGAGTAAGTGGAATGCAGGTGCAGGTCAACAAGGTTTTTCATTTTCTCTCCCAAGCTTTGCCAAGCCGCACCATTATAGGGGTTTTCACCCATTGTGCAACTGCTAAGCCGCTTAACTTATCAGTTGCCTTGATGAATCGCTTCTTGTATAAGAAAGCATGACGTTTACGCTGGAGACAAGGGGTGGCTGTGGCAAGAAGTAAAGGCATGGCGGGCGCGGTCTTCGCGCTCTCGATATTCATCCTGGGTGGGATCTCGACCTTTTCGGGGCTCGCCCTGATCGCTCTCATGAAAAATCGCGACCTGTTCGGCCTGGGGGAGGGGAGAAGCTTCGGCATTCTGCTGCTTTGCGTCGGGCTGCTGGCGTCGATCCTCGGCGTCCTGATCATGCGGATCGTCAGGAACAGGTTCTAGCGTGAAGGATGACGAGATCCACCAGGCGATGGCGATCCTTCCCGAGGCGGTGCGGGGATGGGTCACCCCGGCGGTGACCATCGTCGCCACTCAGG
The DNA here is from genome assembly GCA_003499925.1 of Geobacter sp. Lineage (GTDB taxonomy): Bacteria > Desulfobacterota > Desulfuromonadia > Geobacterales > Geobacteraceae > Geomonas. The sequence continues at coordinate 4,804 of DNRQ01000135.1, read as the reverse complement.
ATCACGATCCCTTCAAGGTGCTCATCTCCTGCATCCTTTCGCTCAGGACCCGGGACCAGACCACCGCAGACGCCTCGATGCGACTGTTCGGGCTCGCCGACACGCCGGAGCAGCTCTCCCGGCTGAGCGCGGCGCAGATCGAGGAGGCGATCTATCCGGTCGGCTTCTACCGGATCAAGGCGCAGCAGATCCAGGAGATCTCACGCCTGCTGGCCGAGCGGCACGAGGGGCGCGTCCCGGACCAGCTGGAAGAGCTGCTCAAGTTCAAGGGAGTGGGAAGGAAGACGGCGAACCTGGTGCTGACCCTAGGCTTCGGCAAGCAGGGGATCTGCGTCGACATCCACGTGCACAGGATCTGCAACCGGTGGGGCTACCTCAAGACGCGCACCCCCGAGCAGACCGAGGTGGCCCTGAGGCAGAAGCTGCCGCCCGAGTACTGGATCGTGATCAACGACCTGCTGGTGACCTTCGGGCAGAATCAGTGCACTCCGGTCTCACCCCGCTGCTCCAGTTGCCCGCTCTACCATCTCTGCGACAGGGTCGGGGTGGTGAAATCCCGATAATAATAGTAAAACCGCGATTGCAGCGCGGTTTGGTTCGGCTATAATGAGAAGCTTGAGCAATCGTATCGACCGATTCAATCCTGCCTGGCAGGGCTGAACTGTTATCCGCTGATGTCCCGCGCATCAGCCACTATTGGGGGGTTACTATGCTGAAGAAGATCGGTTTTGTTGGGCTTGGTACAGTTGGCGTGCACATGGCAGCCAATCTTGCCAAATCGGATTATCAACTGACGGTGTTTGATGAGGATGCCCAGGCGGTCGCGGAACTGGCGAAGCTTGGCGTGAAGATCGGCGCCACCCCGAAGGAAACGGCAAAGGGTCAGGACCTGGTCATCGTCATCGTGCCGGAGAGCCAGTTCCTGGTTTTCGGGCCGGGAGGGGTGTTCGAGGGGATAGACCCCGGGACCATCCTGGTCGACATGGGGACCCACTGCATCGAGACCATCGAGCGGATGGCCGTGGAAGCGAAGAAGGGGCGCGTCATGTTCCTGGAGGCGCCGGTTTGGGGCAGCAAGGAGCATGCGGCAAACGGCCTGCTCACCATCCTTACCGGTGGCGATGAAGCGCTGGTCGGCCGCTGCCGGGAGCCCTTCTCCTACTTCGGCCTCAACATCATCCATATCGGCAAGATCGGCGACGCGACCCGCATGAAGCTGATCGTCAACCTGCTGCAGGCCGAGATGATGCAGTCGCTCTCCGAGGGGCTGGTCTTCGGGGAGAAGATGGGTTTCAAACCCGACAAGATCCTCGAAGTGCTCGATTCCGGCGGCGTCGCCTCGCCGCTGTTCCACTCCAAGGGGCGCAGCATCGCGCGCGGGGATTTCAGCCGCAACCTGGCGCTCAAGTACGTCCATGCCCAGATGATACGGGTGCTGGAGACCGCGGAGAAGCTCAACCTGGACCTTCCCCAGGCAAAGACCGTGCAGGGCATATTCGCGCAGGCCGTGGCCGACGGCAGGGGGGAAGAGGATTTCTCCGCAGTCGTGAAGCTGTTGCGGAAATAGGTTGTTGAAACCGTTGAGGGATGAGGTTGAAACCGTTGAGAGATGAGTTGAAACGTTGAGAGGGGCGCCCCCAAAAAGGGCGCCCCTTTTTCATGTTCATATGTCTATCGGGAATTTGAATAAAGCCGCCGCAAATAAATATAGACTTGGCTGCTTATCAGTTGGAACACAAGTGACCTGGCAAATGCCTCAGTGCCTAGCCCCGCCGAACCATCCTCCCTGGATCCCCTCCTTGCAGTAAATTTGACAGCGAATATTTGAAATATATAATGAAGTCTTCGCTCGGGGCTTTGCAGTCGACGTAGAATTACATCCTTCTTACATGGAGTTTGAAGATGAGATGTATGACTAAAGACAAGAAACCTACCTGCTTGGCTTAGCGACCCGGGCGGTAAGGAGTATACCTTCACCTACGGAGTTATGGGCGGACCCGACATCGATATCCTTGAAAAAGTAGCCTGGCCCGACGGCAGCTTCTGGCAGTATAGTTATTCCGGTAAAGGGATCATGCAGTCCAAGACCGATCCGTTGGGGAAGGTCACCACCTACAATTACGACGTTAAAAACCGAGTGATTCAAGGGACCAGCCCGGCAGGTAAAACGAAAGCCGTTCTCTATTCCGGCGGCGCCAGCCTGAAGAGCTCCTCTCTTACCGACGCGGATGGGGGCGTCTGGACCTATACCTACGATTACCATAAAGGTCTGTTGACCGTGAAGACTGACCCTCTGGGGAAAAGCACTACCTTCACCTACGACGCCGATCGCAATCTCACCAGGGAGACCGCCCCCGACGGCAGCTTTACCAGCTACACCTACGACGGCGCTGGTAACCGGCTCTCCATGACCGATGCCTTGGGGAAGACCACAACCTATACCTTTAACGGCTTGGGTCAGGTCACCAGCAGCACCGATCCGCTGGGTCGAGTCTCAAGCAGCACCTACGATGACAAGGGGAGGCTTACCGAGACGGCAGATCCCCTGGGCGCCAGGACCACCTATGCCTACGACACCAAAGGGAACCTGACCGGCGTAACAAACGCCCTCAGCCAGACCAGCACCTTCACCTCCGATGCCGCGGGCAACCAGACTTCCAGCACCGACCCGAGCGGCGCGACGACCACCTTTACCTATGACGACATGGGAAACCTGTTGACCCAGACCGATGCGCTGGGGAAGGTGGCGGCGTACGAGTACGACGCCCGCAACCGCATCGTCAAGGTGACCGACCCGCTGGGCAACGTCACCAGCTTCACGTATGACCTCAAGGGGAACAAGACCAGCCAGACCGACGCCAACGGCAACGTCACCCGGTACGAGTACGATGATCAGGATCATCTCGTCAAAACGGTTGATGCGCTGAAACATGCCACCACTTACACCTACGGCGCGAACGGTTGCACAAGCTGCGGCGGGGGCTCCGACAATCTGACGGGCCTTACCGACGCCAAGGGGCAGACCACCAGCTACCAATACGACCTTCTCAGTCGTCTCACCAAAGAGACCGACCCGCTCGGGATGGCCACTTCTTATCTCTACGATGCCGTTGGCAACCTCATTTCCAAAACCGATGCCAACGGTGCCACGATTACCTATGCCTATGATGCCGTTAACCGGCTCACGGCTAAGAGCTATCCCGACGGAAGCAGCGAGAGCTTTACCTACGATGCCGTAGGCAGGATTCTGACCGCAACCAACCCAACTGTAGCCTACATCTACGCCTACGATGCCGCCGGGAGTATCATCTCCGTCACCGACTCCCGCGGCTACACCATCGCCTACTCGTACGACCTCCTCGGCAACAGGAATAGGATGATCCTTCAGCCGGGAGCCGCCGACCAGCGGGTCACCTCCTATGCTTATGATGGGGCTGGTCGCTTGACCGGCATCACCTCAGGCGCCGGGACCTTTACCTACGATTACGACACCCTTGGCAGACGAAAGAGTCTTTCGTATCCGAATCAGATCATTGCCAATTACAGCTACGACAGCGCAGGTAGGCTTACCAACCTCAGTCATGGCAGTGTGGCGTCCTTCGCCTATGCACACGATAAAGTTGGTAACCGCACCAGCAAGACCTTCACCGAAACCGAACAGTATTTCTACTACGACACCATCTACCGTCTCCTGACGGTTGCCTCCACCAAGCCCGAAATCTTCAGCTTCGATCCAGTAGGTAACCGCTTGACCGGCCCCGGCGCCAAGGACACCGCGTACCTCTATAACTCCGTCAACCAGATGACCCAGGGGCGTAAGCTTAGGTATGGTTATGACAATAACGGCAACCAGACCAGCAGAAGCGTCCCTGCTGCTTCCGACAAGTCATGGACACAGACCTGGGACTTCGAGAATAGGCTGGTCAAGGTAGAGAAGGTGAAAGGTGCAGAGAAGAAAATCGTCAGCTTTACCTACGATCCGCAGGGGAGGCGCATCGGGAAGCATGTGGCGATGGTCATCAACGGAGTTACCAATGCGCTGATATACGGTTATGTCTATGATAATGACAATATCATTTTGGAAAGGCTAATCGGCGGCAGTACCACGACCAATGCGTTCTTTACGCATGGGGCGGGAGTAGACGAGCATCACACGATCGAAAGAGATGGCGAATTCAGCTATTATCATGCTGATGGATTGGGAAGTGTGGTTGCACTCACTGATAAGAACAAGAGAGTTATGCAGAGTTATGAGTACGACAGCTTTGGAAGGGCGAAGCCATTCTCGACTTCTTTCATCAACAGCTTTATCTATACGGGAAGGGAGTGGGATAAGGAGACCGGGCTTTACTACTACCGCGCTCGATACTATGACCCGATGGAGGGGAGGTTTATTTCAAAAGACCCGATTGGGTTTGATGGGGGGATTAATGTTTATGCGTATACCTTCAATAATCCAATTAGGTTCACAGATCCTTTCGGGCTTGACTCTGCTGGTTGTGATAATTTCCCAGGCTTCTTAGAAACTCCATGTCGCCTTGAATGTTGTGCTAAACATGATGAATGTTATGACAATGATAAATGTACAGCAAGTAGCTGGTATAAAGACGAACCGAAAGGCAATAAGTGTAATAAAGATGTTTTTGATTGTTTCAAAAAGTGCGGATTCAGTAAAAAAGATGATCCTAACAAACCCTTATAAGGCCCCAGTCTGTCAATAAGCAATAGAGTGCCGTAACGATTTGGGATCGCTTTTTTTGATGAATCTGCTCGACGGTGCCGCTGTTCCGACTTTATTTCTAAA
>DNRQ01000108.1 GCA_003499925.1 Geobacter sp. | reverse complement strand
TGAAGGGGGAGGGACCTGAACAGCGGAAGATTAGCGCTAATCAGGAACCTAAATGCCTGTACTTTGGGTGCTTCGCGCGCAGTGCTTAGCGCCCAGCTTTAACACCGGAATTTGCCGCTAATCGGGTACCTGAAGGGGGAACAGCGCGACGGCTGAGCCTCCCCCTATTTTGCAGTATAGTTGCACACCAGGAGAAGCCGTGTCCTTAACCATCGATCTCGAAAAAAGCAACCTGCTGCGTGCAGCGCCGCGACTGATGCAGATCCTGCGGGTACTGGCCCGGCACAAGTTCCTGGGTGCCCTGCGCGGCAAGGAACACTGGCCCTCCCCGGTAGAGCTGCGGGAGACCTTCGAGGAACTGGGGCTGACCTTTCTCAAGTTCGGGCAGGTGCTCGCCCTGCGGCGCGACCTGCTCCCCGACGCCTACATAGACGAGCTTGAGCTTTTGCATGACCAGCTCCCTGCGCGCCCCATCGCCGCGGTGCGCCGGACCGTGGAGCGCGAACTGGGCGCCCCGATGGCGCAGCTGTTCGCGTCGTTTGGTGAAACTCCCCTGGCCGCAGCCACCATAGCCCAGGTGCATGAGGCGACCCTGCACTCCGGGCGTCACGTGGCGGTGAAGGTGCAGCGGCCGGACCTTGAGGAGATGATCTCCGCCGACATCGGGGCGATGTTATACCTGGTAAAGGTCGGGGAAAAATTCTTTCCCCGCCTGCGCGCGCTCGACCTCCCCGTTTTGCTGCGCGAATTTGCCGCCAGCCTGAACCGGGAAACGGATTTCAGCCACGAGGCGCGCTCCATCGTGCTTTTTCGCAAGGCTCTGGCGGACATCCCCGACCTCTGGATCCCGGACGTCGTGGCGGAGCATTGCAGCGGCAGCGTGCTTACCATGGAATTTTCGGCGGGACAGAGGGTGGACCTCTACGCCGCCCAGCATCCCGAGGCGATGCCAAAGCTGATCAACACCCTGGTGAGACTCACTCTGCAGACCATTTTCGAGGAAGGGCTCTTTCACGCCGACCCGCACTCCGGCAACGTGCTGGTGCTCCCCGACGGGCGACTCTCCCTGCTCGATTTCGGCATGACCGGCGAGCTCGACGAACCGATGCGCGACTCGCTCACGCTGCTGCTGGAAGCGGTGGTCAAAAGCGACGCGCGGGCCGTCACCGAGGCGTATCTGGAAATGACCACGGCAAGCGAACAGGTGAACCGCGGAGCGCTGCTGATGGATATCAAGGCGGTCCTCTACGAGATTCACCGGACCGACCTGGCCGAGGTTTCCATCGGGGATTCCTTCGAATCGCTGCTGCGCGCCGGAAGCCGCCACGGGGTCCACAACCCGCCCGAGTTTTTCCTTTTGACCCGCACCTTCGTGATCCTGGAATCGATGATACGGCAGCTGGACCCGGAGCATGACTACCTGAAATCGTTCAGGGAGGAGATCGCGCGCCTGACCAGGCAGCACTTCTCGGTGGCTCGGATCAAGGAGAAGAGCGGCAAGCTGGCCCGCGAGCTGGAACGTCTGATCAGCGACGCGCCGGGCGACACGCGCCGGGTGCTGCGGCGCTTCGCCGAGGGGGATCTGGGCCGGCTGCAGACTCCGGCCCTGGAGGCCCTGGGAGGGCGCGTGAGCCGCAACCTGGAGCGTCTGACCGGCGCCATCGCCGCAGCGGCCCTGGTGATCGGCGGCGCCATGCTGGTGCTGGCGCCCCTGGGGGGGTGGCACCATTTCCTGGGCGACTCGATGGTCGTCATAGGCATCGTCGGCATCGTCGTGATCTCCATCGGAGCTCTGCGACGCGACCGCGGCAGGCGCTGATCCCCCCGCCCCCGCCCCCGACCCGGCCGGGTTTGCTGCCATAATTAATGACAAAGGTATCTGGTCATGAGAGATTGGGCAAAAACCAAGAAGCAGTTGATCGACGAGATCACCGAACTGCGCGAGCGCTATGCCGCGCTTGCATTATCAACACATGGCTGCCTGGAGCTGGAAGCCGGAATCCAGGAGGCGCGGGAGTACGCCGAGAACATCGTGGCAACGGTGCGCGAACCGCTCGTGGTACTCTCCTTCGAGCTGAAAATCATCACGGCCAACAACAGCTTCTACGATACCTTTAAAGTAACCCCCGAGGAAACCATCGGCAATTTCATCTACGACCTGGGCAACCGGCAGTGGGACATTCCCAAGCTGCGTGTGCTCTTCGAGGAGATACTCCCGCACGACACGGTGCTGAACGGCTACGAGGTGGAGCACGACTTCCTGGATATCGGCCGCAAGATCATGCTGTTGAACGCCCGGGAGATTTTCCGGGACAAGGTCGGCTCGCGCGTCATCCTGCTCGCCATGGAGGACATCACCGAGCGGAAGCTTGCCGACGAGCGGATCGCCGAGATCATGGGGCAGCAGCAGGCCATTCTCGACAACATCCCCAATATCGCCTGGCTCAAGGACAGAAGGGGGAGGTATCTCGCGGTGAACGAGCCGTTTTGCAGGGCTTTGGGGGCGGCGCCGGAGGACCTGGCCGGGAAGAGCGATTACGACATCTATCCGCCGGAACAGGCGGCGCGATACCGGAAGGACTCCAAGGAGGTGTTGGCATCCGGCACCCGCACCCATTTCGAGGAATCGGTCATGGGTCCCGAGGAGACCATCCAGTACCTGGAAAAGATCGAGACTCCCATGTTCAACGAGACGGGAGCGGTCATCGGAACCATAGGGATCGCCCACGACATCACCGCCCTCAAGGAGGTGGAGGTGACGCTGCGTCACGAAAGCACCCATGACGCCTTGACCGGGCTCTACAACCGGGCTTTTTTCGATGAGGAGCTGGAACGGCAGGCCGGAGGCGGCATGTTTCCCATGAGCATCGTGATGGCGGACGTGAACTGCCTGAAAACGGTCAACGACACTTTGGGGCATGCAGCCGGAGATGAACTGATCCAGATGGCAGCCCGGATCATCCGGCACGCCTTCCGGGAGAAGGACATCGTGGCCCGGATCGGGGGAGACGAATTCGCCGTGATTCTTCCGGAGACCGGCTCAGCGGTCGCGAGGGAAGCGGTCCGAAGGATCCTGAGGTCACCTGAGATCGTCGACGGTCGGGTGAGCATCGCCTTCGGCATCGCCGCCGCAGAAAGCGCCGACCGGCTTCCGGAAGCCTTGAAGCGCAGTGACGAGCGGATGTATCGCGACAAGGCCGAGCAGAAGGAGCTGTAGCCGGCCTTCCCCCCGCCCCGCAGTCAAGGGAGGGGGAGCCAGGCGTGCAGTCGCCCGAGGAAACAGTTGCCTACCCATCGCTTTTCCTCTTGAGTAAGTTAAACGTAAGTACTTGAAACCTCGTCGCAGCATGAGAGAAAACTTAAACTACGACATGGGGTCGCCGCAGGCGGCGTGAGACGCTGATTAGCAACAAACCCCGCCAGCGGCGGCGTTTTGTCCAGGAGTAAGATTGCCGTACTGCCCCCATCCCCACCCTGACCCTCCCCTTGAAGGGGAGGGGACGTGGAGGATAGAGGGTGGACTTACTCAGAAGTACCAATCTCCCGCAAACTGCGCAAACACCCCCTCCCCCTTGATGGGGGAGGGTTGGGGAGAGGGTGAAAAGCNNTCTGGCCGAAGACGATCCGACCATCAGTGAGATTCTCGGAGTGCTGCTCAGGAGGGAGAACTACCAGGTCGATTGCGCCGACAACGGCCGGCAGGCGGTCGAAATGTGGCAGGAGGGGGGCTACGATCTCGTGCTGATGGATGTC
>DNRQ01000023.1:6299-10288 GCA_003499925.1 Geobacter sp. | reverse complement strand
GGGCAGTTGGGGCCGACCAGGCGGCTCTTCCTGCCGACCAGGTACTGCTTCACCTTGACCATGTCCAGAACCGGGATCCCTTCCGTGATGCAGCAGACCAGCTCGATGCCGGCGTCGATCGCCTCCATGATGGAGTCGGCCGCAAAGGGAGGGGGCACATAGATGACCGAAGCGGTGGCGCCGGTCTTGGCGACCGCCTCCGTGACCGTGTCGTAGACGGGAAAGCCGTCGATGACGGTCCCCCCCTTGCCCGGGGTGACGCCCCCCACCATCAGCGTGCCGTAGTCGCGAGCCCCCTGGGCATGGAACAGACCTGTGGCGCCGGTGATCCCCTGGGTGATTACCTTGGTGTCCTTGTTGATCATTATGCTCATGGCTATCTCTCCTTAGGCGGCCTGGGCCGCGACGGCCTGGACGATTTTCTGGGCCCCGTCGGCCATGCCGTCGGCGGCTACGATGTTCAGGCCGCTTTCAGCCAGAAGCCGCTTGCCGATCTCCACGTTGGTCCCTTCCAGCCGGACCACGAGCGGCACCTTGATGCCGACCTGCTTGGCCGCCTCGATCACGCCGGTGGCGATCACGTCGCACTTCATGATGCCGCCGAAGATGTTGACCAGGATCCCTTTGACGTTCTTGTCGGAGAGGATGATCTTGAACGCCTCGGTGACCCGCTCGATGGTCGCCCCGCCCCCTACGTCCAGGAAGTTCGCCGGGTCGCCGCCGTAGTGCTTGATGATGTCCATGGTGGCCATGGCGAGACCGGCGCCGTTCACCAGGCAGCCGATGTTGCCGGTGAGCGAGATGTAGGAGAGGTCGTGCTGGGAGGCCTCCACCTCGTTGGGGTCTTCCTCGTCGAAGTCGCGCATGTCGCCGATCTGGAGGTGCCGGAACAGGGCGTTGTCGTCGAAGCCGAACTTGGCGTCCAGCGCCAGCAGGTCCCCCTCGGCGGTGACCACCAGCGGGTTGATCTCCAGCATCGAGCAGTCGCAGGCGATGAAGGTATTGTAGAGGCCACTGAGAACCTTGGCCGCCTTGGCGGTAAGCTTGCCGGTAAGGCCCAGGCTGAAGGCGATCTTGCGGCACTGGAACTGGGTGAGCCCCACCAGCGGATCGACCGCTTCGGTGAAGATCTTCTCGGGAGTGCCGGCGGCAACCTCCTCGATGTCCATCCCCCCTTCGGTTGAGGCCATCACGGTAACCCTTGAGCTCCCCCGGTCCACCACCAGACTCAGGTAGAGCTCGCGGGCGATGTTGCAGCCGTTTTCCACCATGACCCTTGTGACCACCTTCCCCTCGGGGCCGGTCTGGTGGGTGCGCAGCGTCATCCCCAGCATGTCGCGGGCGATGAGGCGCACCTCGTCCGGGGTGCGGGCCAGCTTGACCCCGCCACCCTTGCCGCGGCCGCCGGCATGGATCTGGGCCTTGACCACCCAGGGCCCCTCGCCCAGACGCTTGGCCCACTCCCTGGCGCTGGCGCCGTTGTAGCATACGTGGCCATCGGGAACCGGCACGCCGAACTTCCGCAGAATCGCTTTAGCCTGGTATTCGTGAATGTTCATACCTTCTCCTGTGATGCGTATTTGAGGTGATGTTTCCCAAATTCATTATCTTAAAAACGGCCAGGAACCGGTAGTGCGGATCGACCGGATGAAACATGCCCGAGCTGATTCGAAGAGAAGAGCGGAAGCAGCGCCGCCGGGCCAAAATGAGATGCTGTTTTTTCAGAATTGGTAAGACAAGCTTGCAGGTCAGGCCGCCAACCCCTCACGCCCATCGACCCATACCACATCCCTTTGATAAATTCCATAGAGAATAGTCGCTTAGTCGATATTTTTCCAAAAAATGCGCAACTCATACGCAATATGGTAACGGGTTAATTTCCAGCTAACGCTTTTTGGTAATATTGTATTACAAGCTTGTCGACCATGCGACGGCATCCAAAAGTCCCCTCTCCCTCCGGGAGAGGGTCAGGGTGAGGGCGCTGCTATTACAGAGCTGTTGCCACTCCGTGGAAGATCCCCCACCCGCCCTCCGGGCACCCTCTCCCGGAGGGAGAGGGTTACTGAGGATCGGCGCTGGTCGGGGAAACCTTTTCCCCGGCATGATGCCGCGCTTGCAATGCCAACGTCGGCAGCAGTACCCCTGATTCGACTTCGGGCACCCCTTCAACAGAAAGGGTGCCCGAAGAAGAGCTGCGATGGTAATTTTCCGGTCTGCTGCTAACGGTTCTGCACGTCCACCACGGCAATGGCTGCCATATTGACGATATCGTTGGCGCTGTCGCCCCGTTGCATGACATGCACCGGCTTGTTGGTCCCCATCAGGATGGGCCCGATCGCCTCGGCCCCGCCCAGGCGGCGCAACAGCTTGTAGCAGATGTTCCCCGAGTTCAGGTCCGGGAAGATCAGGATGTTGGCCGGGCTCTTCAGCCGGGAGAAGGGGTAGCTTTCCAGGAGCTCGGGGACCACGGCGGTGTCGGCCTGCATCTCGCCTTCACAGATCAGTTCGGGCGCCCGCTCCTTGACGATCTCGACGGCCCGTCTCACCTTCCTGGCCTGCGCGTGATTCACCGAGCCGAAGTTCGAGAACGAGAGCATGGCAACGCGCGGCTCGATGTCGAGCATGCGCACCTTTTCGGCCGCAAGAATGGCGGTCTCGGCCAGTTCCTCGGCGCTCGGGTCGATGGTGACGGTGGTATCGGCCAGGAAGTAGACCTCCTTTTTGAACACCATCATGTACAGGCCGTGAACGCTGGAGAGATCCGCCCTCTTGCCGACCACCTGCAGCGCCGGGCGGATGGTCTCGGGATAGGTGGTGTCGATCCCGCCGAGCAGGGTGTCGCCGTGCCCCAGGTGGACCATCATGATGCCGAAATGGGCGCGCGACTTGCGCTGCATGATGCGCTTGCACTCGGACATGGTCAGCCCCTTGCGCTGCCGCAGCCGGTACAGCTCCTCGGCAAAGGGGTGGGTGAGCTCCGAGTCGGCCGGATCGATGATCGGCACATCCAGGTCGAGCTTGAGATCGTCCATCGCCTGCTGGATCCTCTTTCTGTCCCCGATCAGGATGGGATGGGCGATCCCCTCCTCCACCAGGGTCTGGGCGGCGCGCAGCACCGTCTCGTTCTCCCCCTCGGGAAAGACCACCCTCTTGGGATCGCTCTTGGCCTTGTTGATCACCATGCGCATGATCTCTTTCGATTTACCCTGGGACGACTCCAGATGCTCGATGTATTTCGACATGTCGGTGATCGGCATGCGGGCCACGCCGCTGTCCATGGCCGCCTGGGCGATGGCCGGTGCCACGTGCAGCAGCACGCGCGGGTCGAACGGCTTCGGGATGATGTAGTTGGGGCCGAAGGCGAACTTCTCGTTGCCGTAGGCCTTGCTGACGGAGTCGGGCACCTCCTCCCGGGCGAGCCTCGCCAGGGCGTGGACCGCGGCCAGCTTCATCTCCTCGTTGATGCTGCTCGCGCGCACGTCCAGCGCCCCGCGGAAGATGAAGGGGAAGCCGAGCACGTTGTTGACCTGGTTGGGATAATCGGAGCGGCCGGTGGCGATGATCACGTCGCCGCGCACCCCGTGGGCCACCTCGGGGGTGATCTCCGGGTCCGGGTTGGCCATGGCGAAGATGATCGGGTTGGGGGCCATGGAGCGGATCATCTCGGCGGTAAAGGCTCCCTTGACCGAGAGGCCGAACAGCACGTCGGCTCCGACGGCAGCCTCCTCCAGGGTGCGGAAATGGGTGTCGGCGGCAAAGAGCGCCTTGTAGGGGTTCATCCCTTCGACGCGCCCCTGGTAGATGACCCCCTTGGTGTCGCACATGATCATGTTGTTCGGCTTCACCCCCAGGGCGATGGCGAGTTTGGCGCAGGAGTTGGCCGAGGCGCCGGCCCCGTTCACCACGATGCGGATCTCCTCGATCTTCTTCCCCACCAGCGTCAGGGCGTTGATCAGCGCCGCGGAGGAGATGATGGCGGTGCCGTGCTG
>DNRQ01000023.1:0-6293 GCA_003499925.1 Geobacter sp. | reverse complement strand
GTCGGCGAAGCGCTTGAAGAGGATGCCCTTCCCCTCCATCACCGGCTTGCCGGCCAGCGCCCCCAGGTTGCCGAGGCCGAGCACGGCGGTGCCGTTGGAAACCACCGCCACCAGGTTCCCCTTGGCCGTGTACAGGTAGGCGTCCTCGGGATTCTGCTGGATCGCCAGGCAGGGCTCCGCGACCCCGGGCGAGTAGGCCAGCGACAGGTCTGCTGCTGTCTGGCACGGCTTGGTGGCAATGACTTCGATCTTCCCTTTTCTGCCGCTTGAGTGATACTCAAGCGCTCCCAATTTCTTGCTCATGCCGGTACTCTCCTGTGATTCATGTGGGAATGACTCTACATCTTCCGCCTCAGGTACATCTCTTCAACCTTATCCCTGGCCCACGGAGTCCTTCTCAGGAACTTCAAGCTGGAAGCGATGCTGGGTGCATGGGTAAAGCAGCGGATATCGATACGCTTCCCCATCTCTTCCCAGCCGTACTCTTGCACCAGTTCAGTCAACATAATCTTCAGGGTGACCCCGTGAAGCAGGTCATTCGGCTGTTCGTCACTCATTTCCACTCCCGTAATTTACACATGCAGCAGCACTTCAATCGGACGCAGATTTACCTGATCAAATCCGATTCAACCCAAAAAGACAGGTTCTATCCGGTTTAATCAGGCTTTTCAGGTAAATCTGCGTCCCGTGTTGGCTGGTCCGTTTCACCGACCCGATTTGCTGCGCAGGCACTCGATCAGAAGCCGAACCCCGACACCGCTCGCCCCCTTGGGGACATAGGGGCGGGCCTTGTCGAGCCAGGCGGTGCCGGCTATGTCCAGGTGAGCCCAGCGCGTCTCGCCGACGAACTGCTTCAGGAACCAGGCGGCGAGGATACTGCCGCCGTCGCGGCTCCCGGCGTTCTTCAGGTCCGCAATGTCGCTCTTCATCCCTTCGCCATATTCGTCCCAAAGCGGCAGCTCCCAGACCCGCTCACCGCAGCGCTCACCCGCCCGCTTCAGGTCATCGATCAGCCCCTGGTCGTTGCCCATCATGCCGCTCGCCTCGTGTCCCAGCGCCACCACGCAGGCACCCGTCAGAGTCGCCAGATCGATCATGGCCTCCGGCTTGTAGTTGGTAACGGCGTAGTTCAGCGCGTCGCAGAGGATCAGGCGTCCCTCGGCGTCGGTATTGGTGATCTCGATGGTGGTGCCGGACATGGAGGTGAGCACGTCGCCGGGCTTGAAGGCCCTGCTCCCCGGCATGTTCTCGGCCGTGGGAATGATCCCCACCAGGTTGATCGCAAGCTTCAGGCTGGAGGCAGCCTGCAGGGTTCCCAAGACCGCTGCCGCACCCGCCATGTCGGTCTTCATCTCCTCCATCCCGGCGCCGGGCTTGATGGAGATCCCGCCCGAGTCGAAGGTGATCCCCTTCCCCACCAGCACCACAGGGGGGGCATCGCCGCCGGCCCCGTGATACTCCAGCACAATCAGCCGTGGTGACTCGACCGAACCTTTGCCCACCGACAGCAGCGCGTTCATACCGAGCTTTTCCAGTTCGTCCATTTCCAGCACCCGGCAGGTCAGCGCGCACCGGGCCGCCAGTTCGCGCGCCGTCTCGGCCAGGTAGCCCGGAGTCACCACGTTGCCCGGGTGGGAAACGAGATCCCGAGCCAAGCTCACCCCCTGGCAGACGACTTGGGTACGTTCCACCCTGGCGCCGGCGTCCCCAACCGAACTTCCCTCGGCCAGCAGCAGGGTCATGGTGTCAAAGCTGAACCGCTCATCCTGGTTCTTGGTCTTATACTGGTCGAAGCTGTAGCTCCCCAAAACTGTCCCCTCACATACCGCTTCCAGTGCATTTTCACCCGTGCCGGCCAGATGCAGCGCCGAAGCGAACGAAGCGACCCGCGCGGAGCGCAGTGCCTGCACGGCGTTGCCGGCCCCCCTGCGCAGACGCTCGTCATCGAGCTCCGCCTTCTTCCCGAGACCTACCAGCAGCAGGCGCTCGGCGGGAAGCCTCCCCAGCGTATAGATCAGGCGCGTCGTATTGGCCTTACCGTTGAATTCCCTGCTTGCGGCCAGACGCTCAAGGCAGCCGTCCAACGCCGTGTCGCAAGCCGCGAACAGCTCATCCTTGGCATCCTCGCAGCAGCCGATGACCAAGGCAGAGGTGGAGAATTCCTGAGGTTTTTCAGTGCTAGTTTCGATTTTCATGGATACCTCTCCGTTGATGATTATCATCCCACGCCGCCCTGCGGGAGCTTGGTTGAAAAAATGGCGTTTCGCATAACTCCAGTAGGGGCCGCCCTTCCTCCCGCAGGGAAATCTTCAGCCACGGCAGCATGGCAAGAGTATCCCCTCGCCCTCCGGGAGAGGGGCAGGGGTGAGGGAGGTGCCTAAGCGATGACAGGCTCTTTAATCGTTACCGGCCGAAACAAAACCATCAGAGTTTACCATACACATGCTGGATTCTGAAACCTCTTAGCTCTCAAAGTTACCATTGCGCGCCTGTACCACGCCAGCGACCCGCGCCCCTTGTTATTCCATGCTAATCCAGCACCCGTTCAACCAGGGACAGGCTCTTCACTGATTTTCACAGTAATAGGGCGGATTGGCAACCAAAGTGTAACATCGGATTGTCAGGGTCCATTCCAAAGACAAATCTTATCCAGTAGAGGTAGGGCCCATGCAGTAGGAGCCGGCGTGGAAACGACAGGCATAAAAAGGGACTAGCATCCGATGCTAGTCCCTTTCAATTTATTACCCGATGCAGGTGCTGAAAAAACTCCCTCCCCTTCAAGGGGAGGGTCGGGGTGGGGATGGGCGGTCAGGGCGCTGTCTCCGTCGCAAAAGGCCGCCATTGATAGCGCGCGAGCGAAATTCAGGTATCATCAGCCATGTTGCACCGGTACGGCCATCTGCACCACCACTCTACTGTCCTGAATGATCTTTCTGAATGCCCCACTCGTTGTCGCCCAGTCCACCACATCCACCTTGATAGTCAAGTCTGAGTCGTCAAAAGCTTCCCGCAGGTCCGCCATGGTGGCAAGCGGCAGCGGCTGTTCGGTAATGATCGCCAGATCCAGATCCGAGTAAACCCTGGCAGTCCCTTTCGCACGAGAGCCGAATGCCCAAACCTCATACTCGGGAACGAACGTCCTTAGGACATGTTTTACCTCTTCCCAGTCATGTGGAGTGAGGTCGATAGTGCGTTGTTTGGCCGTGTTCATAACTGATTAATTCTATCGACGAGTTGCCTGTACAGGTATTTGGCTTCTTCCAGAAAGTCTGGGGCGATTGAGTAGACGGCTTCGGCCTTGCCTTCGTCATAGGTATGGCTGCTATCAGTGCGGGCCTGGCGGTAAATCCGCCAACGCAACCAGTCGGAGCGCAAAAGACCTTTTTCATTACCAGTTCGGATGAGATTTTGGAAAGTGCTCAAGTCAGTTTCCTCGGGACTTGCCGCTGTCTCTTCAAGATATCGCTTCAGCATCTTGTGACTTAACTCGTAGGTGAATTCGAAACACTGAATCACCGAGTTGCGCATCTGTTCGAACAGATCCGGATCGCTTTTGGCCATCGAAGATTGGGCGTACTTCAAGCTTTTCTCAAGCTGACTTATCGCGCTCTGAAACGGGCTGAAATCGAGACTCATATTGTCACCGCGTTTATAAATAGAGATTGCCTCTGTGTAGCCTTCTTTTCCATTACTGCTGCTGTTCCTGCTGCTTCGCCGCCTCGGCGTTGCATTTTTCCACCGCATCCTTGAGCCAGGCGATCTCGGGGGGGATGAACGGTTTCGAGTACTCGGTATCCATGTTGAGCGCCCAGTGCAGCGGGGGTGCGCTGGTAGCGGCCAGGACGTGGCCCGGCACCTCGACGTAGCTCGCCTCTTTCTTGGCCCAGGCATACAGGCGCTCCTTCGAATCAAAGAGCACCAGGTAGTCATTGCCGCCTGACTCTATGATGAGCGGCGCCACCCGGCCCGAGTTGGCAACCTCGGCGGCCTGATCCGGCGTCAGATCCTCCTCCATGGTCGGCACGAAAAAGGTGGTATTGAGGAAGAGGTCGTAATAGTTGGACTGGATCTTGGGGTTGTCCATGTCCTGGCGCAGTTCAACCAGCGCGTCGTCTAATTGGCTCATCAGTGGGTTCCTTTTTTACAGTTGTTTGCGTGAAAGTTTTGATCTTCACCAACATTTAAGGAACAAAATAGCGTCAACCTGTTGGAATGGCAAGATCTTTATGGAAGGAAATCAGAGGATGCCGAATGGAGAGACACCGTCATTGTAGCTGCGCAGCATCAAATGACGCTCTCTTGCTGGCGGCGCAGCAGGCGCGCATCAAAAACAAAAGGCGCCGCGGTTTCCAACTTTATTTGATCGAACTCCGGATGACGCGGGTTGAAGAGCAGGTTCCAACCCTCTCCGCCAGCCACGGTCGAAGGTACTTTTAAACCGACCGTCTCTTTCTGTGTCAGCCAACGCTTCCCTATTTCTGTCAGCTCCACAGGCGGGGGATAGGCCTGCCAGTCTGCCGGCAGCTCATCGGGTGAGACGATGGCAAACCTGGTGTCATCCGGAATGGATAGTGTGACGCGGCAAAATAGGGGGCTCCCCAGAAAGTCAGGCGGAATGTTCACCAAAGTTTCCAGTATGGCCAACGGAAGGGACTCCGCCGTGTACAGAACCGGCAGCCCCTGCGGATTCCAGCGCCCGCCATAGAGCCGCGCTCCCTCTCCGGAAAGGTCATCGGCAAAAGGGCGTGCCGCAACCCGGTAAACCTGCATCAGGAAAAAACTCCGTGCTCGATCCTGCCAAGCAGATTCAGAACCATTGTGGCACCGGCGGTGGTGTCAAGCAGATCGAGAGGGCGGCAGTTGCCCAGGGCAACGGACGGGGTTTTGAGCCATCGCGCACCCTTTTCCCGGTCCTGAAACAGTTCCGTGCAGCGGGCAACTACAATTCCCACCGTTATCAGGTGATCCGAGAGATGCTTGTCGAGGAGTTTTTCGCGGTGGCGCATAAGGGTGCGCCCGGAAACGTGCAGGTAACGGCTCAGTTCCAGGATGGTGATGCCAAGGCCCTCTGCCAGAGTGTCGATTGCGCTGCCGGGGAGGCCGTGTCGCGTTAATTCTATTAAGGAAGCCTGGTCCCGTGGATCTTCGATTCCCAATGTTTCTGCAAGCGCGTGCATTCCCATGATCGATCTCCTCGCATGTCAGCTGCGATCAGTTGTCACATAGATTTGGACAATTGTCAACACAGAGGTACGGCGGGGTGACTGTCCGCTCAGAGTGTCCACAACAGCCTGAAAACACGGAGAGGGACCGCTTTTCTACTTACGAATGGAGTGAAGGTACATGGCACCGATTCTACGAGCCCTGGCTCGTTGTCCTCGCCAAACTGAGAGGGTAGAAGTACTGGCCGTGATTCATGATGCTATCCTTCAGGTTTTGCCTGGCAATGCTATCCCAATGCAGGACATCCAGTTTGAATACCAGTTCCAGAGCGTCAAGTTCGTCCAGAAGTTTGGAGAATTCCCGAGCGTCCATCTCCGGCGCGACTACAGCAAGATCGATGTCGGAGTAAGGCTTCGTGATCCCTTAGATCGACCCGAATATCAGCACCTGCCGGATACTTGAATGATTGCTGAAAACACGCGCGATATCCCGGTAGTGACGTTGCGCCAGACCGAATATCAGTTTGTCCTCTTCCATAGCATTGCCTTTTGCGCCAGTGGTTGAAAAAGTTGCACGCCCTGCGCGACGACGAAGTTATAGACCTCGTCGGCCAAGTCTTCGTTGTAAGTGTGGCTGGTAAGATTCCGCATTTTCTGCAGATCGGTCCAGGCATTGCCATCGACAATGAATTCAGCCTGCAAAGCTGCTTGCATGGTTTCACGAGGCGTCTTCACAAAGACGTCTTCCTCCTCCAACCGAAGTTTGAGCATCTTCCACGCCAGTTCGTGTGTAAATTCAAAGCGCTGTATCAGCTCCAAATAGATTGGACGTAAAGCAAATGAGTTTGCCAGCGAGCAAATGCATTTGGACCTGAAGCAAATGATTTGCCGGCAAGCAAATGTATTGGGACCTGAAGCCTGGAATGGAATTGGAAACCTTTGCTGCGAAGCGGGATAAATCGCACCCGACTATCAGCCGATTATGGCGCCGGAATTGGGACAAGTCATACTCATTCTTCACCCTCTGGCAGGCTCGGAGGAGGAGATGGCAGGCTCGGAGGAGGAGATGGCAGGCTCGGAAGAGAAGGTGGCAGGCTCGGAGGCGAGGATGGCAGGCTCGGAGGAAAAGAT
>DNRQ01000107.1 GCA_003499925.1 Geobacter sp. | reverse complement strand
GGCTGAAGCGGCCGAGGCGGAATTGCCGGCATTGGTGGCGTGAGTGGCCGCTGTGGTCGCGGAGGTAGATGCAGCCGTGGCGCTACCTGTGGCGTTGGAGGCCTGTGTGGTCGCCGTGGTGGCAGCGGTCTGAGCGCCGGTGGCTGATGTCGCTGCAGATGACGCGGCGCTCGATGCTTCCCCCGCTTTTGTTGAGGCAGTGACGGCATGGGTCGCAGCAGCCGATGCCGAGGTCCCGGCTGCCGTGGCGGAAGCCGAGGCATTGCTGGCCGAGGTGGCCGCAGCTGTGGCGCTACCTGATGCCGCATCTCTCGATGCCGATGCCGTGTTGGCATGACCGGATGCCGATGTCGCCGCAGTCTCAGCGTCTGTCTTGTAGGCCGACGCGGCATCCGAGTGGCTAGCCGCCGCATTGGCATGGTTGATCGCGCTGTTTTCTGCCAGGTTGGCGACCAGGACACTGTCGGAGGCAGCCATGGCGGATTCGCCTGCAGCGCCGGCCGAGGCTGCCGCGTTGTTGGCGTAGGAGCTGGAGGCGGAAGCCGAGCTTTCAGCGGACGCGGCTTGCGCCTGGGCGGTGGTGGCACTGTTGGACGCCGACTCCGCATACCCTGCAGCACTGTTCCGGGCCTGTATGGCGGCAGCCTCGGCAGAGATAGCCGCCGCCTGGGCATTGGCCGCCGCCACAACGGACTCTGCAGCGCTGACAACGGACGCTGCAGCGCTGGCAGCGGACTCTGCAGCGCTGACGGTAGTGCCGTATGCCTCCTGCAGATTGCCGATCTCATCCAGGGTGGCTATCAGGTCCTGGTGCAGCTGTGATGCCGTAATCTCGCCGGTGAGCTTATCCAGCAGATCAGCCACGGTATCCACCACCGTGCATGCCATAACCGGGGTGTAGTTGAGTTCGCCGAAGCCGAAAAGGTCATAGGCCGCGACCTTGATCCCCCAAACTCCGGCTGCCACTCGCACCGTGATCTGGGTGTTCGGCCCCTGGTAGACAAGATTGTCGGGCGAGGGGACGAACTCCTCGCCACCCGGCACGGCAAAGACCAGGTACCCCGCGATGTCGATCTCCACGGAGGGGAGGAACGCCAGGGTGAAATCATTTACTCCGCCTGTTAGTTGCATGCTCGCCGCCTATACCAGCATCTGAGGTGCCGGGTTGGATACCGAAAGCCGAGCCGGGATTTTGGAAAGAGTCCCGGTGTTGGTTCTGGCATAAACCTCGGCAGTAAAGGCTCTGGCCGGTGTGCCGCCACCGTCGAAACAGTTCTTGTCATAGCTGTAGGTGTACTGCTCTGTGCCCGCAGCATCGGTACGCCTGAGAGTCAGGTCGCGGTTGTAGACCTTGATCACGTAGCCGTTCAGCCAGCCGGTAGGGTATTTGGCACCCACCCCGTAGGTGGCGTCGTCAATCTGGTCGGTTAGCGCACCGGGCGGCACCACCCTGTTCCAGGCGAACCGTGCGTCCTTATCGACGAAGACATGGTCGTTCCCTTGTCCCAGCAGCTGCAGGCCGGTGACATCGGGCGGCTCATCGGACCGGGGGGTGACGGTGTGCCCGGCCGCTACCCAGGCGGACGGTATGCCGAACAGGTTCAGGGAGCGGACCCGCGCCGAATAGCTGCCGGGGCGGGGGTCTTTGACCTCCACCCGGTTGGTGGCCACGGTGGCCAGCTTGACCCATGGGCCACCATCGAGGCTGTACTCCGCCTCGTACCCCTGGATCGATGCCTGTTGAACGATGTCCCAGGAGACATACAGGCGGGTCTCAAGGGTGCCGGCCGCATCGAGCCTGGTCTCTTCGGTGATCTGCACGCCGGTTGGGAGAATCACGCTGCTCAAGGGGAGCTGGCCTGATAAGGGCGCCTCGTCAAAAACGACGCCGTCCTCCACCCAGGCGTACTTGGAGGGGTTGTGCTCTAGCCCGGCGATCTCGAAGGTGCCGAGCGACACTTCGGTGACGGTCAGGCATCGGAAGAGCTGAGCCTCGATGTACTCCGGACACTCAAGCACCCAGGGGGTGCCGGGCGCCGGAGCTTCGGGGGCGCTGCCGTCCAGGGTCAAGACAGCGCCGGTGAGGTCCTCGGTTACCGGGGTGACGGCGACCGTGCTGAGCGAGACGGGATCCGTGCTCCTTATGAATGTGACGGTGTACTGTCTGCCTGCCTGGAGCGTCACCTCGGCATCGAGAGTCACCTGGGAAGGTGTGCCTGCGACCACCCGACCGCCCCAACGCACCCCGGACCGGGAGACATCGAAAACCTTGTACACGTTTCCAGGGACGACCACGGCCCCCTCCAGGCCGGTCCTGTGCGTGCAGGTCTCGGTCTCTTCCATCTCCGAGTAAAGGGTCCATTTCCCGAACCGGTGCGCCTGCCCGCGTGAAGTGCATCCGAATGCGGGGACGTTGATCGGGTTGTAGCCGTAACGCCTTATCCCGTCGGGATCGTCGACATACTCGGGGGTCTGCCGGTACATGTCGGCGGGGTCGTTCCAGCTCACCAGGACCGCCGTATGCCGCGCCCGCTTGGCGGATCCGGTGTAGGTGAATACCCCGTCGACCACGTTGGCGTTGGTGAACTCGTGAACCGGATCCGCCGGAGCGTCCTGGGTCGCCGTGACTTGGCCGGCGGCCCAGTACACCATGCCCCGGAAGGCCTGGGTCAGGTACTGGAGCAGGGCGTATGCCTGCCCCCTGGTGCTGATGTAGCAGTTCAGGGTGAAGCGCGGCTCGTAGATGATGGAGCCGGCGGCGTCCCGGTACCCGGAGTCGACCTGGCCGTCGCTGTAGCGGCCGATGGTGTAAAGCGCCCACTTGTTCACGCTGGCTGGCCTCACGTACTGGCCCAGTCCATACCGGGCATGGACCACCATGTCGTAGTAGCACCAGGCAGGGTTGCTGCTCCAGGTCAGGTAGAAGGTGCCGTCCCACCCCTGCTCCACGCCGGTGTCCTCACCCAGCGCGTTACGGGTGTAGCGGGCCATGGTCCAGACGCCGGCGGAATCCCTGGTGGCCGGGAAGCAGTTGCTCGGCACCTGGACCAGCAACAGTTTGCAGTGGTAACCACGGCGCGGGATCGAGCTGAACTGCTGGGCCGATGCCACTACCCCGAACACGGCACAGTTTGGGTAGGCGAGCTTGGAGTCGATGATCTCGGTATAGGACTCCCAGCGCAGGGTTTGCTGAACCTTGGCATCCGCGCTATCGGGCGTCTTCTTGCTGACCCGGATGTCCCAGGGACCGATTCCCGGGAGGGTGTAGTCGTAGGTGGAGATCTCGAATTTCGAGGGGTGATTGCCATAGAACCTCGGTCCGGAAATGGCGAAGTACTCCGCGCCAACGGTCGAGAAGAACCCGTAGAACCTGTGCCCTGTTGCGGCGGGATATGAGCGGCCCTTATAAGTATAGGCGCCCGAAGTCAGAAAGCGCACGGCCCTTGCCTGGGTGATGAACCTGAACTGGAGCTTGCTGCGTCCATACACCTCGCAGACGTCATCGACGGTCCAGGAAGATATAATTCCCCTTCCCGCAGGTCCCGACCCGCGATGACTGCTGCTCTGTATCAGGGTCCAGTCGGAGGAGTCGGAGCGGCCCCATACCTCCAGAGTAATGTTCTTCCCCCATTCCCATGGAGGATCGTTTCTCATGGTCAGCACGTAGCGCAACTGGCCCAGCACGTTGGTGGCGCTGGAGAACCCGGACAGATCGAGCTCCCAGGCGTAGGGGTACCCGTCAACGCTTGTCGGATACGGGGTAGCCGCCAGCGCCGTGGCGCTCAAGGAGGATTGCACCTCTGCGATATCCGGGAACTCCGCCTGGCTGAAGTTTTTGACCTCTATGAAGTACTCGATCAGGTTCGGGTTGGTGTTGCCGTTCCCGTCGATGGCGTAGAGCGCAGGGGCGGCGAGCCGCAGCCGTATCCGATCGAGCCCCGCTTCCACCCGGCGCACTACCGGCTGAGCGTGAAATACCTCGGCGCCCACGGCCGTCTCCGACTCGACCTGGTCAAAGCCGGCGATGGCCGGCTGCCCGGGAGTGCCGACACTGTTGGCGTTGACCGTCACAGCGGCAGAGCCGTCACTGTTCAGGAAGTTGTAATTCCCCGAGACCGGGTCCCGTAGCGGGGTGTCATCCAGGTAGACGGAACAGTCCCCGTTGACCAGCCCCACGATCGGACCCTCGCAGATCAGGTCGAGGATCCGCGCGGTACCGATGGAACGTATCAACTCGGGGGCCACATATACCGAGGCGCCTGCCTCCTTGCCGGATCCCGTTATCATACCGCCTCGCTTTTTACTTTGAGCCCCGAACTGACCACCGTGGATCCCACGATCAATTCGCCGTACCCCACCGGTATTGGACCTCCCTGGGCCGCTGTATTGACATAGCCTGCGAAGATGAAGCTGCCATCCTGTTGGGCAGCGGCCAGATCGGGAGTCTTGGCCAGCAGCTGGGAGACTCCCGTGAAGGCAAGGGAGGCGCCCATCATGGCGATGGTGCCGTAGGACATGCCGAGCAGCGCGCTCTCGGACATGGCGGCACCCATGGCGCCCTCGGAGAACACAGTGCCCATGGCCCCCATGCCGCCGCCATAGGCAGCCATGCCGACGCCGATCGAGGCGATCGCGATCACGACCCCTACCACGACCTTGGCCACGGCCCTGCCGTCGCTCCCCGAACCAGAGAGGATCGGGACGATGTGGAAGGTCTCGCGGCCGAAGGGGTGGGCCAGAGCGGCGGGATCGATAGGCTCATCGTCCAGCAGGATCCGGTAGCCGATCCCCTCGGCTTCCGAGGCACACAGGTGCCGGGTGAAACCGGGGCGGTTGACGTTGATGGCAAATACCGCCTCGGCCGGAGTGAGGACATCGAGCTGCCAGTGCTCTCCGAAGAGGACGCCCAGCTCCCCGTGCAGCACGATCTGTTTCAGGCTCATAACAGGCTCCCATGGCGCAGCACCAGGTTGGTCATGGACCGCAGATAATCCCCGTAGACATCGGAGGTGGATAGCCGGCCCGGCACGTGGTGCAGCAGCGTGCCGTTGGACTGGTAGATGCCTGAGTGGATCGGCATCTTCACCCTGCCGCCCAGCTGCATCAGGAGCACGTCATGGCATCTCAGGTCCTGGACCGGCACGAATCCGAACTGGGCGTAGCGCTCGACGTAGTAGTTTTTCCCCTTCTCCCAGAAGTCCTCCTCGTAAGGCTCCCAGTCGGGAAGGGTGATGCCGAGCTTCTCCTGGTAGTAGTCATAGACCAGGGTCCAGCAATCGTAGACGCCCCAAACGAAGGGGCGGCCGTGCAGGGGAGCTCTTCCTGCAGGAACGATCTTGGAGACGGTCTCGTCCGGGACCGAGTAGACGTACCAGACCAGCCCGCTCCGGTTACAGGCAAGCGTGTCGATCCGGGTAGCAGCGGCAGGCCCGGCAGGATGCGAGTGGTACAGCGCGAGAAGAGTTCCCGCCCGCTTCGCCTCCAGGTAATCGCCCGGATGGACGGCGAAGCTCTCGGCCGGCTTGTCGTGCATGTTGCGCACCGGAAAGACCTTCTCGTTTCCGTCGGCGTTGAGGATGAAGCCGCACGCCTCGTTGGGCAGGTCGCGCAGCGCGTGATCGCGGATTGACGCCAATGTCGCCGTTTTCATCGGTTGTACCTCCCGGCGCCGGGGAAGCCGCCGAACGGCAGCGACTCGGACACTATGGGCACTGCCACCTGATCGAGCGTCCTGGTCCCGGTGCTGAAGCGTTTCCGACAATCGCTGAGCCTCCTGCCGCACTGGTCCTGGGATGCTTCGGCAACGGGATTGCCCATCCGGTCGAAGTAGGCCACGCCGGTATAGGGGCAGGCGACGGGGAGGCCGCGTGCATCCTGGTAGAGGAAATCATCAGCCGTGGCATCCCAGCTCCGGTATGAGTAGCTGCAGGTGTCCCTGATCACCTGGCGTCCCGGGAGATAAACCCCCTCGAGGTCGTAGATGCTGGAGAGCTCGTACTCCGCGTAGAGACGGTTCTCGGTGAGGCGACGCTCCACGTAGTAGATGTCCAGGGGGAATTCCACCGTGGGATCCGCGTCCGGATTGACCGCCCCCGGGAAGTTCACCGCGTCGAGGTATTTCACCAGGGTGCGGTGCCGGGTGACGATCGCGCCGACCAGGTCGCGGTAGTCGCGGTTCAAAAGGGTCATGAGCCCCACGCTTCCGGTGGTCGGTATGTTGGAGACCTGGAGCTTAGGACGGGGAGCCGAGCCGGTCGTGGTGATGCCGAACCCGGAGGCCTGGACCGGGCGCGGTTCGTAGCTGTATTGCTGCCAGACAACGGGCTGGGACAGCTCATTGGTCCCAGCGTGAAAGCGGGCGATTCCCGCTGCCGGGTCGATCGGGGTGAGGTCGAGATCGAACAGCTCTACAATGGCGCCCGGCTCAAGGCTGTGGATGTGCTTGACGATCATCTAGAATACCTGCTGGAATGTTGCGGTGATGACGCTGCTGGCAACGCGGTCCTGCCGGCGCCAGCTGTCGCAGGTGACCTTGATGGCGGCCGCCGCGTGCGGGGGGGTCCAGGCGAAGGCTTCGTCCCCGTTGCGTGCCTCCAGGAACCCCTCGATCTGATCGGCCGTGGCCAGCGAAGAGGCCTTGATCGTGACCGGGAAGGCACGGACCAGGCTGTTGATCCCGTCGCGCACGCGCTGGCTGTAGCCGTCGCCGTACTGGGTCTTGAGAACGCGGGCCTTGGTCTCTTTCGAGCTGTTCAGGGATACATTCCAGCTGAAGGTTTCCATCAGGATAAAAGCCCTCCCGGACGCTTCTCTTTGATGATCGCTTGGGTGATGGCGGCCTGGAAGAGCTGGCCCAGCTGCCCGGCGCGCTCGTTATCCATCCCCTGGGTACTGCTTTCTGTGTTGCCACTGTTGTCGATGCTGATCTGCTGGCTGAAGTTGATTCCGCTGATCCCGCCGGAGCCGTTGCCTTCCGTCTTGTTGACGAACTTCTCGAACAGCTGGTTCTGCTCGACAGACAGAACCCGCTCTTTCTTAAGCAGCACTGCCGGCACCTCATCCGAGGCCAGCCCGCCGAAGTGAAACCGAGGGACCACCTTGCCCCCCTCGTGCAGGATCAGGCCGCCGGAATGTGCCACTGCGACGGTGCTGCCGCCACCTCCTCCACCACCGGTGATCGCTGGGGTGGAGGTGTCGAACAGCGAGCCGATCCCGCTGATCATGCTGGTTACCGCTTTCTGGGCCAGCGTATTGGCCAGCTGCCGCTCGATGGTGAGTAAGATGGAGTTTACGTAGTCTCTGAAACTCACCAGTTTGCCCTGCATGGCGTCGAAGAAAAGATCCGAGAAGGCGCCTTCCATGGCGCTAGCGGTGGCCCTGGACAGCTCAACCATCTGCCCGAACATGCCGCCGGTATCGTCCACGTACTGCCGCAGCCCCTCGATGAGTCCGCCCGCCATGTCGTCGGAGAGGTCCCGCATCTCCAGTTTCAGGTCCAGTAGCCGCTGTCTGGTCCCATCGATCGCCGCCTGCTGGCTGTTCCAGGCCGTGGTGTCGTTCGGGTCGATGCCGCCCTGAACCGCCTGCTGTCTGGCGAGGAGATCCTCCAGGAGGCTTTGCCGCCGGCGCAATGCGTCGGTCTTGCCGATCTGCCGGGTCGCCTCCTGTGCATCCAGGTCGGCGAGCTCGTGGCTGATCCGCGCCTCCTCGCGCTTGGCGTCCAGGGCCGTGGTCGCCTGCCCGGCCTTGTAGAGCCGATCGGGCGCCGCCTGGCTCAGGTTTTCCATGCGCTGCTCGATCAGCTGCAGCTGGGCTTCGAAGTCGGCGATCTGCGCGGAGCTGAGCCCGCCGCCGCCCTTTTTGGCCAGGGTGTTCCAGTACTCCGCCTCGAGGCCGCTCTGCTCGGTTGCAATATTGCGCTTTTCGGCCTGCAGCGGCGTGATGCGCTCGCGCTCAAGCAACAATTGGGTGAGCTGCTTTTCGGCCTGGAGCTGTTCCTGGAGCAGCTTTAAGGCGCCCTCGCGTTGGGCAGCTTCCAGCTTTTCTCGCACATCGAGCTGCTTCAGTTCCTCATCAACCCCGCTACGCTTCAGCTCGGCCGTCTTCTTGGCATAGTCGGCAGAGAGCCGGTACCACTCGGTCACGTACGCCTTATGCTTCTCCGAGGCCTCCTTCGGGTCCTCGATCTCGGCCGCTTCCTCCTGGTACTTCTTGGTCAACGCAGCCTGCTGGTCGGCGATCGCGTTCACCTGCGATACCAGCCCCCGCTTTTCCAGATCGGCCCGGGCTTTGAGATACTCCTCCTGGGAGATCAGCCCCTGCTGCCAGGCCAGTTCCTTTTCCTTCAGCCCGGTCTTGATCGCCTCCGCCTCTTTGGTCTCGCCGGCCTTGATCAGCGCGGAGGATGCGGCGTAGCGATCCTCGATATCGGCAATCGCTGCCGCCTGCCGTTTCTTCTCCTCATCCTCGCTGGTACTGTCAGAGCCCTTGACGTTGAAGGGAGATTTGCCTCCCTCCAGGAACTTCTTGGCGGCCTCTTCATCAATTTTCACAGCCACGACATTTTGGGGCATGCCCTGCCATGGTGTCGTGTCATGATAAGTCGATATAAGGCCACGACGGAGCATCGTGGCGATCTGGCGGTCATCAGCGGCGGGAAGTTTTTGCCGGACGGCCGCCAATTGGTCACCCCCGAATTCTTCTAAATTCTGAAGAGGACGTGCGACGCCCATGGCGGTAAGTCGGGCCGTTTCATGATCCGTCTCGGTCTTCGCCTGAAGCCTAATCGCGGCAGCTTCGTCACTCCTTGTTTTTGCCTCGACAATCTGCTTTCCACCCAGAACGCCGGCAACCAGTCCTAATGCCGGCAGGCTGGAAATGAGCCGGGCCAGTGCGGCCGACTCGGCGGCGATGGCCAGCCCCTTGACCGCCGTGGTGATCTTGTTGATGCCGTAGGCTATGCCCAGGAAAAGAGCCGGCTCAGCCAGCTTGGAGCCCCACTTGACTGACAGCTCCAACAGCTTGATCAGCTTTGTCAGATCCTCGGCCAGCTCCCGGATCCGCGCGACCACCTCGGGCTTCACCTCGATGTCGAGGATGTTCCCGCCGGCGTCCCGGGTGATGTTCACCATGTCGTTAGAGAGCTTGATCACCTCGCCGCGGATGAAGGCAAAGAGCGGCTTGGAACCTTCACCCAGAGCGCGCTGCGCCACGTCCTGAAAGTTTGACCAGGCGCCGTCCCAGGTGCCGGAGAACTCGCGGGCGGCGTAGGTGAAGCCGTCCAGCCGCTGCTTCAGCTCCTTGTACACCGTTCCCTGCTCGCGCCACTTTTTCACCATGGAATCGGTGATGCCGAGCGCGGTGGCCAGCGAGGACGAGGCGGAGTTGATGCCGCCCTGGATCAGGTCGCGCGCCTCCTGCTTGATCTGGTTGATGGGAAGTCCCAGGGCTTTGACCGAGTTGGTAAGGAGCCCGGTGATGTCGAGGGTTTCCGCAAAGGTCATCTTGGCGGACAGCGCCGGGGCAAGTATCCCCTGGTAGACCTCGACCAGCTCACCATAGGTGGCTGCGGTGCTCATGCCGATTTTCTGCAGTTCGCGCTGTGCCTCGACGGATAGCGACTGCGAGGCGTTCCACTTTTCCTGCCCCTGGAGCACGCGCCCCTGGGCGTCGCTTACCTCGCCCATGCTGGTGATGATGCCGCCCAAGCCGAGCTTCGAGTTCTCCAGGGTCTTGTTGTAATCCATCCCCCATTCGAACAGCTTCTTGGAGCCGAGCAGAGTGCCCATAAGGATGGCCATCTGCGCCATCTGGAACAGCATGGAATGGGCTTTATGGGCGGAGTCGTGGACGTGGTCCATCGCCTTGCCGCCTTTTTTGCCGGCGTCATCGAGCGCCTTTCCGGACGCGGCGCCGCCGGCCTCGACTGCAGCCAGCGGCACCTTCAGCGCGTCGATCTTGGCCAGCAGGGCGGGGAGCTCGACCTTGGCGGCCGCCACATGATCCCGAAATGCGGCAACGGCCGGTCCCATCCCCCTGAATCCTGCAGCACCCTTTTTGCCGGCAGCGTCCAATGAGTTGCCGGCACTTTTCCCCGCGGCATCGATGGCGGCCAGCTCGGCCCGAATCGCTTCCGCGTCCCGCTTCAGGGCCACGAAGGTCGACTGGAAGCGGTTGACCGCCTCGATGACCAGCTGCAGTTTCATGTCGGAGCTATTGCCCATTCAGAACCTCAATCTCCTTGCTACAGTTGGGACAATCGTTAAGCCCTGCCTCGCGGCAGACCCGGCAATATTTATCCTCCGGCGTTCGCGGCTCGCCGGCGCCCGGCGCTCCCAGGAAGGCCAGCACAGATTCACGGAAGGTCAGATCTCGATAACGATGCGCCAGGTACGGCTCACACTCGGCCAGAGTGCACTGCACCAGAATCTGCCGGCGCTTGGTCAGGTCGCCTGCTGCGAGGATGCAGACGAGCTCAGTGACCCAGTTGCCACCGTGGCCAGCACCCCCCCTGTCTTCAGGAGCCCGGTCAGCCTGTTGAAAACTGAGGCTACCGGGTTGCAGGACAAAAAACCCTCCACCACCCGCGCCGCCGTGTCCAGGTCGACGTGCGCGCGCAGATGGGCGGTGATCTCCGCCATGTCCTTCTGGTCCACCTCGACGCCGCGGGGTGTCAGCACGATCGCCAGGATGGCGGCAATCCGGTCACCCAGCAGCTTGACCACCCCGAGCGCGTTGACGGTCTGCAGGCCGGAAAACATCTCCGGGTTGATGAACTCCACCAACTGCTCCATCTGGAGCAAAACCAGCGGCCGCTGGGTGTAGACGCGACCTCCGATGGTGTAACGGATGCCGACGGACATGCCGGACAGCCGGCGGGACAGGAGAGATCGCAGGGAGATGAGAGCGTCAAGCATGGGGGCCTCTTTTGAATGAGTGGTGGCCGCCCCGGGGGGACAAATCCCGAGGCGGCCGGTAACGGAGAACATCAATGGCAGGGGAGACTATACAGAGGCGGGGCGGGTTTGATCAGTTGAAACGTTTCAAAAGAAAAAAGCCCCCGAACCGTGAGGTTGGAGGGCTTTTATGGTATCTGCGCCTTATAGCGCAAATGGGTGAAGAGGTCAAGCCTAGATGCTGGCCTGGGTGTTCTTGAGGATCAGCTGCAGGGCGCTGGCCTCGGCCGAGTTCTCGTAGTAAGCCTCGAAGGGAGCCTCCACCACGAGCCCTTTCGGGCCGGCGATAGGCGGAGTCTTCGGCGAGTAGACCAGTTCGGACAGTTTCAATTCGAGCGACTCGTTGCCGGCGGTTCCGTTGCCGTCGCCCAGGGCGTACTTCACCCTGATGCTTGACTCCGTGCCGTTTTTGGCCTTGTTGTAGAGATCGATGGTTTTGAACATGGCGTGGGCGGTGCCGGTGACTTTCACCATACCTTCCGGGATGTCGTCCCGGGAGCCGTCGCCGCCCAGGGCGTAATTCTCCTCGCCGAGATCCAGGCCGTTGTCGATGGTGAGCCCGGAGATCTTGCTGATGGTCGCGATCGCCACACCGCCTTCCTCGATGAGCATGATCGAGCGGCCGTCGAAGGAGACCTTGCCCAGGTCCAGGGGAGTGGCATCGAAAGGCGCGTCGCTAATGGTCTCCTTGGCGCCGCTGGTGCTGACGGTGATGTTCTGGAAGCCTTTCGTCGTCACGTCCATCGACAGTTTGCCGAACTTGCAGCCGTTGTACTTGGCGTACTTGCCAAGGGTCGGATACTTGCGCTCGAGCATCCAGGACGACAGCGGGCCGTGCTTGAACGTGTGGACGTAAGGGCCGGTGCCGGTGGTGACCACCGTACCCATCACACCCTCGTAGAGGCGCCCGATGTAGGCCTGCAGCTCGGTCGAGATGTCCCCCCCGACGTCATCGAGGCCGCGGGCCGGCTTGGTCGGGTTTCGGTTGGCGCCGCGCGAAACGTCGGACGACTCGTTGGGGCGGCTGAAGGCTATGGTGTCGGATCTCAGGTATATCACCTGGGCGTCGGGGGTGACCGGGTCGACCTTGTAGGAGGGCTCCTTCTGTATCACCAGCTGACAGATGACCCCTTTTTCAGTTGCTCCCATTGGTGGGCACCTCCTTCACTTTTTTCCCGGCCCCCGGGAGGCCCGGGGGGTTTTCCGGCTCCTTGGGGAGATCGGGCTCCTTGGCTTCGCCCTCCTTGAAGACCACGGTTTTCTTCTCCAGGATCATCTTCGCGAGCCCATCCTCGATCTCCCTGGATACCCCCTTCCTGAATTCCCCGGCCGCGCCCATGGTGATTTTCGGCGGGCCATCCTCGTAGTAGATATGCATTGCAGCTCCTTTTACTGTTCGGTTTCGATCCGGAGGCTCAAGCCGTACACGCTCAGCCCGTTTTTCGCGTAAAGCAGTTTCGCCCCTTCCGGCCAAAGCCAGCCGTCGGCGATCTTCATCATTTTCAGCTTGTCGGCCGAAGACTCGATCAGGCTGTAGCATTCGACGGCACCGCTCTTGCGATCGCGCACGTTGCTGGCGGTGATGATGACGTTCCAGACCATGTCATCGAGCGAGAGCTTGCTGCCGATCGCCGCCGGCTCCTCACCGTAAATGATCTCGCCCAGGGCGACGTGCGCGGAGGGGAGCTTGGTGGGGACCTTGATCAGCTCCTCGATGTTTCCCTGCCAGCCGTCGAGGTGCCGGAAGACGTTCAGCTCGGTCAGCGCTTGGATGATGGCTTCCTGCGTTTCAACCAGCATTTAAAGCCCCTTTAAAAGTTCTTCAGGCGTTCCTCGGTAAAGACACTGGTGCCCTGGATAAAGGCCGGACCGCCCGATGCCTGGACCTGGGCCGGTTCGTCCTTTTCGTAAAGATCCATCTTGCCGTCCTGGATCCGCATCAAGAGCTTGGTGGACGTCTGGTAACGATCGCCAACCAGCTTGGGCAATTCGAACTCCGGCTTCAGGCCGTAAATACCGTAGGTGGCCAGATCGAGGGCGATGGTCCGGATCAGGCCGGGGACGGGGTTGAGGGGGAGCGGATACCGGCCTCGCAAGAAACCGTCGATCATTTCGCCGGCGTCGGAGATGGCGCCGTTCACCGCCTCCTCGTTGACCTCGCCGGTATCCGCGTCATCGGTCAACTGGATGAGCCGCGCCTCCTGGACGCGGCTCTTCTTGATGTCTTCCAGTGTGCAGTACATGGTTTAGGCGATGACCTGGGCGTCGCAGATGCCGTCGACGTTCGGGATCGGGAACGGCTTGCTCTCCGCGACCAGCTGGTAGCCGGACGGGTTCTCGCTCTTGATCGGCTTGACGAAGAAGGGCATCGGCTGCAGGTTGCCGTCCAGGTCGTCGATGGCGCAGTAGGGCATCTGGTGGCCGGCGTCCAGGGCGATCGCCTTGACGAACTTCGCGGCCACGATCGGGACCATCGCCTTGGTCTGCGGGTTGTAGTACATCTCGTCCCGGGGCTTGACCAGGTAGCCGCCGATGTTGATGCCCGCGTCACTGATGGCCACCGTGAGCTGCGCCGTGGAGACGAACCCCTCGGCCAGGGCGAAGAGGGTGTTGTAGGCGGTCTCGCCGGCCCAGAACTCGACCCGTCCGCCGTAACCCTTTTCCTTGAGCTTCTTGTGCATGCCGCGCAGGGTCAGGAACACGTCCTTGAGCTTCGCGGCGCCGTCGGACCATTTGACCGCGGGGGCGAAGGTCTGGATGGCGCCGAAGTCCACCTCGTAGGTCTCGAAGCCACCACCCTCGAGCTGCACCGGCCACTGGATCTTTCCGGTGAGGGAGACGGCACAAAGCGCTTCGGTCGTGGCGCGGACGGTACGGCGCAGTATGTCGGTCTTCCCCTGTGCCCAGGCATCGAGGCCGGCCTGGTTCCCCTGGATCACTTTCAGGTTGTTCAGGTCAACACCGCTGACGAATATGTCCGGGTGGATGGGGAACGGTTCGTAGAATCCCGTCGCCCCGGAGCTGCCGGGGACGGTGATGGACCTGCCGCCCCGTCGCGCCAAAGGCATGGCGCGGGCCACGCTATTAATGGTGTCGGCACCGATCAGGGCAAGCGGATGCTGGGGGCGGAAGGTGAAGATGCTGTCCATGACCACCGTCTCGATCAAGGGAAGGCCGGTCAGGTACTTGATGATCGCTTCCCGGCTGTAGAGGCCCCGGATGTTCAGGAAGCCGGCTGCCAGCATGGGTGCCACGAAGAGTGCGCCTCCCGGGATATCGGCGGCGACCGCCGGGGCATCCGGCATCACCAGAACGGCCAAGAGAAGCAGGCCGAGCCAAACGGAGCAAACTGCAAAAAAGTTCTTCATGTGATTGATCTCCCTGTAGGGGCGAATAATCATTCGCCCGGATTCATTCGGCCGCTACTTACTTCGGATAGACGCCTTTTTTCTGCATCAGCATCAAGAGCGCCGCGGTCGGCTCGGCCTTGGCCACCTTGCCGACCTTGAGGACGTTGCTGTCCACGGTGCCGTGCGCCACGTAGAGCCCGGATTCGGACTCGGCGGTATCGACCTCTTCGTCGAGGACGCCGGCGAAGGCGGTGGTGTAGTCCGCCTCGATGTCGGAGGCAAGGAGCACGTTGACGGCGAACTCGATTGCATAGTCGCCGGTCAGGTAGTTGATGGTGCCGGTGCCGCCGGCGTCGCCGGTGAGATGGCCGAAGCCGTCATCGGTGAAAGTTTCGACGCCGTCGGTGATGACGAGGGTGCCGGGCTCTACCGGGAACTCCGCGAGGGTGGCGGCGTAGGCCTTGACATTGCCGGCGCCGGTCGCGAGCACTTCGGCCGCGATCAGCGTCAGGGCGATCAATACGTTTGCCGCGCTGCGGGTGAGCAGCAGGCCGCAGGGGTAAACGCCGTCGGCGGCGGGGAGCTGGCCGGCGAGGACGACCGGGTCATGCCCGGCGATCCGGGCGCGCTCCTCGGAGCGGGTGAAGCTTCCGACTTTTCCTTTGATGGTCATTTCATCTCCTTTAAGTGCGTTGATGGGCTGGGGGTGCCCGCCGGCTTAGATGTGCTTGGACAAGTCGGTCGGAATCGCG
Organism: Geobacter sp.; assembly: GCA_003499925.1. Taxonomy (GTDB): domain Bacteria; phylum Desulfobacterota; class Desulfuromonadia; order Geobacterales; family Geobacteraceae; genus Geomonas. The sequence goes on along the minus strand of DNRQ01000107.1, from coordinate 34,367 downwards.
CCGCCGGTTTTGCCGGGCGCCTCGCCGCCACCGAGCTCGGCGAACTCGATCTGCTTGGGCAGGTCCTTGAACAGGTCCTGCAGGATCTGCAGGTGCGTCTTGGTCTGCTTCGCGTCCCCGTCGCCGAATGAGACGCTGTCACCCTCAGTGATGCCGGCGGCGAAATCGAGAACGGCGACGACCTCTGCCTTCTTCGCCGGTAGCAACTTGCCGGCCTGAACCAGCCCATCGGCGAAAGCAACGTTGTCACCGTGGCCCTTCTCTTTCTGCTTCGTTTTCAGCTCGACCTCGCCCTTCGTGACGGCCGCCTCGCGCCGTTCCAGCTCTTCCTTCTGTTTTGCATCCATAGCCTCTCCTTCTCCTTCTGCGAATGATGTTTCGACGGTCGATGGGGCCGGCTCCGGGCGGAGCGCGTCCTCGGTGATTTGTTCCAGGTCCCACTCGTTCAGGACCTGGTCCGCTTCTTCCTTAGAAAATTTATCGATGAGGAAGTTCTTCACGTTCCGGAACATCCGGGCGATGGTGCGGTCGTTCCAGTCGCCCAGGTTGACCGAAAGACTGACCACGCCCTCCTCCTCCGCCGCCAGGCTGACCGTGCCGAGTCCCGGGACCGCCGGGGCCATGGCGCCGAGAAACCCGAGGTGACGCGGGTACCAGACGCCGGGCTTTGGGTTGGACGGGGCCGTGGGGGAGAACAGGGAGAGCGACACCCGATCGTAGTAACCGCCGTTCACGATGCGCTCGAAGTTCGAGTCGTGGATGGCCGGGTCGCCGTTCAGAAAGCCTTCCGAGAAGTCGATGCCGCCGATCTTCCCATAGGCCGGGTGGTTCGCTTCGGGGTGGCCGATCACCATGGGCGCCGCGTAGAGAGCCGGGTCGTAGGCGGCCGCGCTCGCTTGCAGGTCCGCCTCGCTCAGGTTCACCACAACTCCCTTCATGTCCTTAAACGTGCCCGGCTTGAGCATCTTGATTTTCTTTGCCATGCATCCTCCTTTGTGGGACTCGGCGGAGCTTGCTGAGACGCTTTCCCGGAGCCCGGCTGCACCGGGCTCCGCTTCTTATATCCCTTCCGAACCGCCTTGATCAGTTGAAACGTTTCAATTATTAAAATCCGGGGTCCGGACCGCTCATGATAGTAGCGTTTAACACCCGCTTAAATTTGCCTGTAGCGGGCGCGCAGCATTTTCGGCTACCCTAGCTGGCACCTACCCGCCACAGGGCAAATTTGGCCGCCTCAGCGCATGGTCAGAAAATCCAGTGTGGCCACCTCGATCTCGAGGACTTCCTGCGCGGTGATCGCCGCGAAGGGTCGGGCCGGGATGGTGATGGTCCGGGTACCGGAGGTGGCCCATTGCGAGAAGTTCGACTTGCTCTTTCGCACGAACCGGTTGCCGATCACGCCGGTCTTTTCGTCGGCCCGGAAGTAGACCTTCTGGCTCCGGGGATGCTGGACGATGGTGCCGCCGAAATGCTGGATGGCGGAGTAGAACTTGTTGGTGCCGGCGCCCGCCGTGGTCGCGGTAAAGAACTCCTGGACCGAGGAGGCCAAACCCGCTGCCGACACCTGGAGGATCTGGCCGGGCCATTTCCCCTTGCGCGCCCGGGCCTTCTTGGTCGACGGGGCGAGGTCGGGCCAGGCAGGCCGTCCCTCGGCCGCGAAGTTCCGCTCGAAGCCGCTGCCCAGGATGCCGGAGATGCGGCGCATCAGCGGGGTCATGTTCTCGCCCCGGCTGATCGCTACGTTGATGCGGGCGATCTGTTCGTCCAGGCCTTGCGGCAGTACCTTAAACATGTCTTGACTGTTCCTCTGAAAATGCTAAGCTGCGTGTAGGCTTCGGAAACACGGTGAATCTCCCGGCCGTAGAACGCTCGAAAGAAGCGGATCATGTGTGGGTGCCAGGGAGCCCCACCCGGAGCCAGCCTTACTTCCCCATTTCGTCCATCAGAACCGTCCCCCTCTTCTTCACCCGCTCCATATCCGCCTCGCTGGTAAATCTGAACGATGTCAGGAAAAGGCCATTCCCGCTCTTGGTCGCCTTGATCGCGGCATGGTAGATCTTGTCGTCACGCTTGACGAATACCAGGGATTGATCACCGTCCTGGACGATCAGCTGTGCCATGCTGACTATCTGCGGCAGCTGCTGGTAATCGGCGATGCTCAGTTCCGGATGCGCAATCAGGTTCTTCGCCAGCGTCTGGTCCGACAGGTAGACCGTCTGGCTTTTCGCCCCGATGGTTGCCTGGAACCCTTCATCCAGGACCGCAACCGGAAAGTTGCCGGCAGTCCTCTGCTCGAAGAACATCCGGTAGTCCGGGCCGGTCAAGCCGCCCTCGAGGTATTTGACCGCCACCTGGTGATCGTACAAGTCCAAATTCGGCTGCCAGGCGGCTTTACCCGGGTTGTAGCTCCAGGCGGCATCCGGAGAGACGGTGAACGCGCGGCCGCCGGCGTCTGTCCCCTTGTACACCGCGACCTCGATCGCCTCGCCGGTCTTGGCATCGAGGAGCACGTCCTTGAAGGAGAGGTTCCCTGCCGAGCTCTCGACAGTCAGTCCCAGGCTCTCCACCTCGGCAGCGCTGAGCGCACGTACCCGGCAACGGCACTTCCAGCCGTTGGGCGGATAGAAATAGTCCCAGAACGGATCGTCGCAACGAAACACCTTGCCGTTCAGCGCCCGGTGCAGCGGCCGGGTGCGGCCGTCCAGGATCGCCACGTACATCCAGTAGGGGCGGTTCTCCCGATCCTCCCACTGCGACTTGTAGCGCCCTGCCTGATTGGCGGTCTGTAGGTTGACGTCGTAGATGGTGCGCAGCCGACGCGGACTGCCCAGCTGCACCACCTCGCCGCCGCCGGCGCCGTCTCCCACCATCACCTTGCCCCACCACCCTTTGGTCTTGAGGGTCGGCATCAGCTCGCGCTGGAACTGCTCGAAGGTGCGACCTTCCCGGATGGCCCGGTCCAGGGAGTCCCGGATGTCCTGGAGGATGTCCAGGCGCATCACTTTCGCCACCGTGAAGGCCCGGGCGTGTGCGGCCTCAAGCGTATCCTGCCAGCGCCAGCTGAAGGTGTATCCCTTCTGCTTCAGGTACTCCACGACCTGTTCCGGCTCGCGCCCGAACAGATTGGCGACGTCAATTTCCGGCATCGAGCCGTCCCATGATCTCCGAAATGAAGATCAGGTTGGTCAGGAGCTTCTCCAGGGCCGTGCCGTCCATGTCCGGATAGGCGTCCACGATCCCCTGCATCGCCTCCTCCGTGTTGCCCGATTTCTGCAGCGCCGTGATGATCGGCGCCAGGATCGGCCCCATCTGCTTCTGCAGGGTCTCCGGCGTGACCAGCCCGAGCAGCGCGTCCACCACGACCTGGTCCGGAAAGGTTTCCGAGCCCGCGGGGTCGGCAAAGGAGACGGTGCCAGGCTCCGGGGCTTTCGGCGCCGGCGGAGTATTCTCTTTCGGGATCTCCTCGATGTCATCTTCTTCCAGGCCGTGGACCCGCACGAAATATCCGGTGGTCAACCGCTTGTTGCTACGCGCCATGGCGGAGGAGAGCTTGTCGTCGCGCTCGGCCAGAGTCTTCTTGTCTTCGCCCCTCTCACAGTCGATCCAGATCTTGGGGTAGCGGCCGTGGCCGGGGAACTGGTAATCGACCAGCCAGCGGATCACCCCCTCGCGTGCGTTGTAGTGCTCGCAGAGCGCGTCGGCATCGGCCTTTATAATGTCGTCCTTGACGTTCTCCTGGGCATCCTCGTTGCCCATCTTGCCAGCGGTGCCGGTGGTGGTCGCCGTCTGGCCCAGAATGCAGATGGTGGACTCTTCATTCATGAACTCGGTCAGCTCGCGATAGGTGGTGATGGCGCCGGATCGCGCCGCCTCGATCAGGCCGAGGCTCATACCCTTCGGATAGATCACTGCCGAGTTGGAGTGAACCGCATGGGCTGCCGAGAGGAGCTTGGCCTGATCCTCCGGGGTGGCGCCGGGGTCGTATTCCCCCTTGACCGTCGGTGCCGCGAACTTGTCGCAGAACATGAGCCAAAGGCGTATCCCGTTTTTCTTGAACCACCAGGGCCAGTACAGCTCCCTGCCCAGGCCGCAGCCGTAAGGAGTCTCCGCCTCGTCGCCAAAGGTGACCGACTGGAACTTCTTGAGCGGCAGGCCGTCGCGGATCGTGACGTTCATCCCCATCGGGTGTTCCATGGTCTTCAGGAACAGCTGGCCCTCCTTGTCATAATGGAAGCGCCGCTGGTGGCGGTAGCGCATGTCGTAAATGAAGGTGTCCCCTTCGCTGTGATCCCACATGATCTCGGATACCGCGAACCCCTTGAGGGAACCACCGCGCAATACCGGACGGCGTGCCCGGTCGAACGGGAAGTCGAGGAAAACCTTCTGCACGTAGTCGGCGACCTTGATGTCGATCGCTTCCTGGGAGAAGGGGACCACCAGCCATTCCTTGCCGACCACGGCCCGCGCCCTGGTGCCGAGGTTGGAGGAGATCCGGGGGTCGCGCCCGATGTCGTCATAGACGGTGATGTCGCCGCCGCACTCCAGGTTGAGTACCTTGTCGGGGTTCTCGATGATGTTCAGGAACCCCTGGAACATGTCCATGTCGCCGGCGACTGCAATTTCGTTCATCTCGGGCTTTTGTTTTTCAACTGCCATTTATGACCTCTGTAACGGCGCATGGCCGAAATGGTAACCCTTGCAAAACTGGCATTTGTAGACGTGCACCCAGCCGCCGCGCTTGCGGCCGCTCCTGATCAGGCCGTGCATGGCGTCGCACGCTTCGACGTGGTTCTGGAAGCGCTGTTTGCCGCTGCACTGCTTGCGGCGGATCTTGCGTTTGCTGGCCATTGACTACTCCCTATGAGCGCATGAAGTTGTTCATGCTGCCGCCGTAGCCGACCCTGAAATCAGTCGAGCCGGCGGTCTGGAACTCGATCGGTGCGTTGTCCTGCCGGGTGGCGTAGTAACCCAGGGCCAGCATGATCGCGCCGTCCCCGTGTCGTTTGAACTCGGCATCCTTGGTGTCCTGGACGCGCAGGTTGGGAAGCTTGATGATGCCGTCGATCAGCTCCAGGGCTCGCACGTCGTTCAGTATGTCGGCGTCTTTGGGGATATCTAACAGGCCGTCCTCGAATGCCTGCTGGAAAGGCCCCATGTTCTCCCGGTACCAGGCATCGCTCAGCTTGATCTCCATGATGCGCGGCCGGCCGTACTTGTCCGCCGTGTACTCGGCCAGGGTGTAGCCGTTGCCGGTGGCGTCCATGGCGCCGTTTCTGAACTTGGGCAGATGGTCGATGATGTGCCAGAGGATCTGCTGCTGGTGCCGGGTCGGTATGTTCTTCATCTCCAGGATGAACGGAACCAGGCGGCGCAGATCCTGCTCGATGGTCATGGGACCGAAAACGGCAAAGTCGCCGTAGCGAGCGTAGTCCGAACCGAAACTGTGCTGGCGTGCCTTGTCGAGCATTTCCAGGACCGGGTTGACGTGGACACGGATCCAGTCCTCTATCCAGGAGTCGCGGTAGCGCATCCCCTTGGAGACGAAGTCGCTTTCCAGCACGAGGCGCAGCACCGGCCGGACTTCCTTCATGGCCTGCTCGACCAGCACGCCGGGAATCGCCACGCCGGAGCCTTCCCGGGGAATGGCATCGAGCTCTTCTTTCTTGGCTGCGACGTTGCTGCCGTAGCCCTTGATGATGCCGTCGTACCACTTCTGCTTGGCCTCGGGAGTCGGCGTCCACCCCTTGACCAGGCAGACCCGTTCGTACAGACCGTTCTCCACCGCGGCGTCAAAGGTGCAGTGAAAGACCTTGAAGGCGTTCAGGCCGGCGCGGGCATCCCTGATCAGCTGGTTGAAGGCGTTCTTCATGCCGTTGTGCGTGCTGATGATGCGTACCTTGCCGCCCCAAATGAGCAGCGCCAGGCAGGCGTCGATGACGGCCTGAACGTTCTTGTGGAAGGCGGCCTCATCGATATTCACGATCCCCTGCAGACCGCGGATGTTAGCCGGGTTGGAGGAGAGCGCCACGATCTGGAACCCCGAGGCATAGCGGATGCGATAGCTGGTGATCTGCTTGCTGGTGCCGTCTTCCTGCTGGTCCTCGAAGAGAAAGACCTCGATGCCGTTCCAGCCGTCGGCCATGGCCATGGCCATGATCTTGGACATCGCCGCGCAGTAGCCGATGAACTCCAGGCCTTTTTCCTTGGTATCGCCCACATAATAAACGTTGTCTCCGCCGGCTCTTTTGTTACTGGAGGCGGTGATGGAGTCATCCAGGGCGGTGGCGTAGGTGATGCCGGTACGCCGCCCCTTCTCGGCTATGTTCAGGTCGAACTCGTGGATCTGCTTGAGCCATTCGCGCTGATGCGCCATAAGCACGCCGTCGGCAAGCGGGTCCAGCCCTTCGGGGAGGTCGCGCACGCTCGGGGGGAGTTCCTCCGGGTCGAGTATCCGGATCACATCGCCGGGAGTCTTCGCCACCTCTGTCACCATTTACTGGACTCCCAGAACTTTGTTGCGCCAGAACGCGGCCTGCTCTGCGTTCATCCCTTGCTGCACCGCGGTTTTCTCGATCACCTCGCTAACCTCTTCGATGGCCAGCTTCCGAATCTCTCGGGCACGCTTGACGTTGTCCGAAGTCGCCTTCTCGATCCTCATCTGGGTCAGCGCCATGGTATTCAGCGTCTTCACAATTTCAGGGACCTTGTCGGCATCGATCTTCCCTTTACGCACCATCATCGTGATATCGAAGGAGAGGGACCGGATGATTTCGACAACCAGCAGGCCCACGTCGTCTTGAGGTACCGACCCCAGGGCGCCTATCCACTGCTGGGCCACCTCCCGGGACTCGCGCAGCTGCGCGCCGACCTCTTCCATGTCCTGGGAGTAGCGGTTGACAGCCGACTTGGTGAGACGAACCGGATGGCCCAGCTCCTCCAGGATCATGTTGGTGCGCCGGGTGGCCTCGATCTGGGAGAGCTTCTTGTCGCGCAGATATGCGTCAAGGGTCGCCTTCACGTCATCAGGGATCAGGTCCACGCTCCGTTGCTGTCCACGTCCTACCTTGGCCATGATCAGGCCCCCGGGCTGGGACGTTTCACGCCCGGGACGACGGCCCGGCCGGTGGCGACGTCGGCGCCGCGCTGGGTGATGGTGGCGACGTAGATCGTGCCGACCGTCTTCAGCGTCAACAGCCCCTGTTCCTGCAGCCAGGTCAGGTGCGTCCGGACTTTATCCCGGCTGCAGGCGTGCCCGTAGCGCTCCACTACCGAGTGCAGAATCGACTCGTTGTGGCTGTAACCGAGATCCTTCTCCAGGGCGCGCAGGATGACCAGACGTTCGTCTTCGGTCAGCAGGTCCGCGAATTCCATCACTTTCCTCCTTTCAACAGATGTTCATTGATTAGTCTCAGTTGGTTGGTCAGGCCTTTAACGCCGCCGACCATCTCGCGCACGTCTCCATGCAGGTCATCGAGCCGCACGAAGAGCTGCTTGTCGTTAGACTCCATACGGTGATGGTTGGCGCAGACCGGCATCGCGGCCACCGCCCGCTCGGCTTCGATGACACGAACGTCGAGCTTTTTCAGGTCCGCTTTCACTTCCGGGATGACGTCCACCGCTGTCTCGGCCTTTGACATCCTGGTCTCGACTGCATGGAATCGCGCGTTTCTGTTTTTCTCCCTGTTGGTCCAGATGACGTAGACGCCGAAAATCAGGTTGACCAGGGTGATGACGAGGTTGAGGTAAAACTGCCCGGCGGCGTAGTTCATTGCAGTGCGCTCCAGTGTTCGAGTAGTGTTTGACAATCAATGCACCGCCGGCATCCGGCTACGGCCTCACGCCGGGCTTCGGGTATCGGTTCCCGGCAATCCTCGCAACGGATATTGCTCTCTCCAGCGGGCTGGCGTTTTCGGTGCTCCTCGAGAGCTATCTCCAGGTGCCGTTCGTTTATTTCCTGAGCCTGATCGATTTCGTCCATGTCACCTGTCTCCGGTACGCGGCCGGTATCCGTTCAGCAGGGTCTCAAGTTCGCCCGCATACCCCTTCAGGATCTCCAGCGAGGCGACCAGGGCCTTCATCACCTGGTCGGGCGGCGTGTATGCGTTCAGGTCGACCGCAGGCAGATGCGGGCGGGCGATCGCCGGCGGTTCCGGACAGGGCACGGCCAACGGAACCTGGACGATATCGGGGTGATGGCTGCAGGCGCAAAGCAGGCCGGCGAGGGCGGCGATGACGGCAAAGCGCCTCATTGGTTTTCCTCCCACAGCTCGGCAAGCTTCGCCGCCTCGATCGCTCCCCACTGGACCGCGTCCGGACACTTGGACGGGACCTGCGCCGACATGATCTTTGCGACCTCCTTGCGGCTTGCGTTGCGTATCTGGACCGATTCCGACTGGGCGTCCGCCGCTCTCAGCTGTTGGGCCTCGGCTTTCTCTTGCCACTGCTCCACCGCCTGGTTTTGCAGCTTCGCCATCGCCGACCACCCGGCATTGTCGGCGCGGGCCTTATCCCGCTGCAGCATGGTCACCTTGAGCCACCCCCCGAGCACGATAGACAGGAGCAGCAGCGCGGCGCAGACGTAGAGGGTGATCCGGAGGGTCACGGCACCGGCTAGGGCATTCAGCGGCGCCATCATACCCACCGCCTGTATTTGGGAGCGCGGACGTCGCAGATGATGCGCGGGTACTCGTTGCGCATCTTGACCAGGGGGCGGCCGTAGAGGAGCTTTTGTTCATATCCCATGGCGACCTGGTCGAGTCCGCCCACCCACCGATCGGCAGGCACTCCGGAGCGGATCGCCAGGGCGCGGCGCTGCAGCACGGTCCCGTAGCCGGCGTTGTAGGCGACCAGGGAGGCGCGCCAGCGGGAGTCGTCATCGCGCATGAGCCGGGAGACCTGCCTGAAGTTGCCCCGGTTGGTGACCACCGCGTAGCCCAGCTGGTACTTGACGTTGAAGCGGTCCTCCCACTTCCAGTCCCTGAAGAGGCGCTGAGCGGCAACGAAGTTGTTGAACCGCTCGGAGCCGTCCTTATTGTAGGCGATGGTGATCTGTCCTAAGCCGAAGCCGTATTCGCGCAGCTTGCCGTTCTCTTTACCCTTCATCTCGGCCCGTTCCTGCCAGCCGGCGCTCTCCTGCTCGATTTGTCCGGCGATGTAGTGGCGCATGGGCGCGGCCGGCCAGTGTTTGTCGATGGCTGTCTTCAGGACCGGCAAGTAGCGCTTGGCTTTGGCGGAGGGCTCGCTGGCCGCATTGGCGGCGCGGGGGGTGATGAAGGAGGCTGCCAGCCAGATCAGGCCGAACAGGAAGGCTATCTTGGCCACGTAGACCACAGCCGCCGGCATGTTCTGATTCATGACCGCCTGGGTCCATGCCACCTGCAGGTTCGCGTAGGGGAAAAGCGTTTTCCGGACGTAGTGCCCGAAAAGGGCGACCAGGCTGACGATGCTCAGGATGTTGACGGCACCGACGAATTGCTCGTAGTCTCCTTTGTAGAAGAAGAGCGTGAGGCCGAACAGGGCAAGAAACGGAAGGACGCGCAGGAGCTCTCTCCGGCGCAGGGACATCAGATCATTGGACATGGTCACCTCGTTTGAATGAGTGGTGGCCGCCTCGGGGGGGACAAGTCCCGAGGCGGCCGGTCAAGGGGAACTTCAATGGCAGGGGGGACTATACAGAGGCGGGGCGGGTTTGATCAGTTGAAACGTTTCAAAAGAAAAAGCCCCCTGAACCGTGAGGTTAGGGGGCTGTGGTGTGTGCATCCTGCGCCTTATATCGCAGTTAGGTCTTCAGGTCAACCTCTTTACGCTCCGACCGGCTCTTGATGAACCATTCGATGCCGGCCTGCGCCTGGAGGTGGAGCTCATCGAGCGCGGCCTTCGCCTGCTCCAGGGCTTGGTCCGGAAGGCCGTAGCCGATCATGGTGTGGGCGCCGCCGCCGATCTGCAGCCACAACGCGCAGCGGCCGCCGTCCATGCCTTGGCAGTAGACTTTCTGGCCAGGGAACATCCTGGCGAGGTCAAGGGTTTCTTTGCTCAGCTCTACATCGTGCTCTTTGATAAACTCGGCAAGTGCTGTCATTGTCATCCCTTTTCCGGCGGCTTTTGCGTTTTCATTATCCGCCATAAAAGCGGGTGATGGTGCGGGTTTGCGGGCTGATCGCCCTCGGCTGCTATCCCGCCATGTGGCGGGATACTCACAAGTTAAACCGTCCTATGCCCTCGGGTTATCCCCTGGGGGGCGAGGCGGATTCCTCGGTCCGAGAGACAGAGTCTTATCAACTATCAGCTGATCGATGATTGCCCTGTCCCGCTTCGATAAGACCAGGAAGCCATTCTTCTTGCGTAACTGCTCGCGCCATTCATGCCACTCAGTAGGCGTGGTAGGCTTGTCTCCGCTCATGACCGCACCTCTTTAACATGCCAGGGTGCATCATCCGGCCCGCCCGCCCACGACCCGCCGACAGGCCGGACCAACTTAGCGCGGGTCCAGTGGGTGATAAACGCGCTGGTTTCCTGCTGCCACCCGCCGCAATTCGGAGATTTCCAGCCACCGAAACGTTTATCTTTGACGACCTGCCGGATAGCGCCGCCAATCATGTAGACCGTGACCTCTGTGCCTTCTTTGGGAAGCCTGTCTTCTACGCTGATCCATTTCATGGCCGCACCGCCTCTGCCAGAGCTGACTTGGCAATGTCGAACATGCGACCGTCTTGTGGGAAATTGCTCCCGCTTTCGCCGGCATCGATTATTTGTTGTAGCGCAGCCTTCAGCCGCTCCACCTCGGCCACCGACTGTTGGTAGGAGTTGCCACGATCAACAGCCTGGACGCGGTGGCATTCGCAATCCACCTTAAGCTGCCTCACCCCGGCCTGAAGTTGCTCCACCGTTTTCCACTCGGCGGAAGACGACCAAGCCCCGCATTCAGGGCATTTTATCTGCAAGCTGTTTTCGTAGACATGCTGCGGATCAAAGGTCACCTTGCTGCATGTCGGGCAAATCAACGTTTTTGCCATCCCTCCTCCTTGCGGGTTTAACACCCGCTCCACCGGCAAGCCGGTGAGCTAAATTCGTTAAGCAGCCGCTCCGACCGCCATTGCCTCCGCTTGGCCTTCCATGATCCGCTTCGCCGCCTCGTTGACCATGTGGAGGCGAACCATCAAGCTTTCTCTCGGCTTCTCAAAGTCAGGAGCATCGCACCAGTCGAAGTCCACGCCATCCAGATCATGAAGGCTGTAAGCCTCGTGGATCTCTGCCGTCCCGTCGGCCGCATCCAGGGTGTTGTGACAGGCATAAAACCAATCCCAAAGGTCATCCCCAGCCTCAAGGCCGTACCATACGCGGTATACGAAGTCCTTCAGCCGCTCAAAATCTTTGTGGCACGGGTCAGCGTCTTCAGTGAGCCAGTCCGGTATAGCGACCTTCCTCTCTCTCAGCTCGTCCAAATATTTGTCAGCCATGTACCTGATGACGCATTTCGCTACCCACTCAAAGTAGCGCTCACGGTTCAGCTCCTTCTCTTTGCAAGAAGCCTCCAGTTTCGAGTGGATGTAGTAGCCCACGTCGTTTCCGGCCAGAAAGGGCATTCCGTAGTTGCTGCCGACGTTGAAGGTGAGACCGTCGATGTCTCCGACCACGGCGATCCCCATCCGGGTGATGCAGATAGTAAAGGCGTAGCAGCTCGAACCGGGACGGGAGCACTCCCACACCTCGCTGCCACCTTCACCCCAGGAGGCCAATTGCTTGAACTGGTGATCCTTCAGGTTCTCCTTTGCTTCCTTTATCCAGCGTTCCGAATCCTTGCTCATAATCCCTCCTAAGATGCGCTGCTTAACCCCTCGCTCGTCCGCTGGCGCGGCCAGCTCGAAAACCGTTATGTCTTGACATAAAAATAATTTATAGTTAATTTGCAATTTCCAACACTCAGTCAGGAGAACGTTTCAATGAGCAAATCTGATTACCTGATTATTCTTTTAGCGTTTTTGCCGTTGTTCATCATTGGTATCACGCTGATCATTACCGGCATAAAGGGTTGTTAGGCCGACTCCAGCCGGGCATATGCGTCCCGCTCCAGCCGGAACAATTGACGTGCTATTTTCAGCGCATGACGTTCATCTCTGGCCGCACAGACACACATAAACTGCTTGGCTGTCGCTGACGGGTAAACCAGATAGCGGCGCGTTGCTCTCATAGCTTCACCGCCACAGCTGCCAGAGCCTTCTTGCGGGGCCGCAATTCATAGAGCATGTCAAACCTCGTAGGTCCCGGCGTTGTCCAATTCAGACTCGTAGGCCACCGTTATCATCGTGCCGATCTCTGCGGCAGAAGCGGCGTCCACTTTGTACGTGCCGTCGGCCTGTTTGAAATACCGGCCATACCCCTCTATGTCGCGACGGAATGACTTGGCCTCGCTGTCCCACCTGTCGTGTTCGTTGTGGAAACACAATGACAGGTGTTCCGCCACCTCCTGGAGGTCATCGAGCCTGTAGAAGACGGTTTTCCACTCCCCGTCAATGAAGTAGGCTTTCGCCGCCTCTGGATTCTCAAACTCCACGTCGATTTCCATTTCATAGGTACACCGCAACTTCTTGGCCATTGCCTCTCTCCTTTTTTGGTTTAAACCCAAATTGACGCGAACATTGAAACAACTAACGTGATGGAATCCACAATCACAATTAGACCCAAGATGCCCTTCAGCCAATCAGGGTATCTGTCAGTGTCACCCTCAATCTGGCAGGCCAATATCAACAGAAGCATTACCACTGCACTCGTTGCAAAAACTCTGTACCACATCGCATATCCTCCCACGGGTTTAACCCCTCGTTCGTGCTGTGCCCACAACTCGATTCCGGCCATTCACTCGGTCACCTCCATGTCACCCTGCCTCTGCCAGGTAGCTGTCAAACAGCCCGGCCTGGTCGCGCTTCTCGGCGATCGGCCGGATGATCCGGATACGGTTGCGAACCTGCCGGCCGGTGAGTTCGAACGCCTGACCCACTTCGTCATAGTTCGAACCGTTGAACATCTCCCACATCTTCCAGTCGCGCTCCTCCAGCTGGTCCGAGTTGGGGATGTAGATCCCCTCGCAACCGCCCCATTTCTTCCGGATGGTGCCGACTACGCAGAAAGCGATTGAGTTGGCCTCGGCTCGCGGCATGCCGATCTCTTTGACCAGGTCCTCCAGGATGTGCTCCCGGATCTCCGTGAGTGTGGTGCTCTGTTTTGGCATTATCGTGCTCCGCTCAGGTCCCAGTTTTCCTTCTGGGCCTTCTTTGTAAGGGCGGTGATGATGCGGAAGAGATCCTTGGCCGGGACCCACTGTACCTTGTCCGCCAGCCGCATCTGTTTGGCGATACCGTCTGCGTACGCCCAGGACAAGCCGCCGATCGTCAACAGCGCTTCGATCTTGCCCAGCTGCGCGTCACGGGACTCGCCGGGGGTGTCCATGTTCGTGGGCCGGTTCGGATAGCCCTTCTTGGTCCAGGTGCCTTTCTTCTTGGGCACTGCCTCGCCGGCCAGCTCGGTCAGCTGCTCGATCAGGGTGATCCGCTCGGCCGGCGTCAACTCTTTCGAGGACTCGCAGCGGCCTTTGCTGATGATGCTGATGGTGTCCCGGTAGTTTTCGTCGGAGTACTCCGGCCGGGCCTTCTTGACGTTGCCCAGGAGCGCATGAATCCGGGAGCGATCGCTATTCCACTGCTGCTCGGGAGTCCGCTTTTTAAAATTTGTTGAAGCCATGGTTTAACCCCCGTTTAACTGGTCTTGCAGCCGTTGCCCTGGCACATTGGTGCCACATTTATCCGGGTAGTCGCAGCACCACTGCTTTGCCTCTGCTTCGTCGTTAAAAACACATGCCCGAAACATTTCCGAGCATATTTCTTCGTCCTTTTTACGCTCCATGGATCACCTCCCCGCCCCTGCAACCGCTCTGGATACCCATGTTCTGTCCCGCAACAGATGAATTGATGGTGATGAGCAGCTGCAGGGGCTGGTTTTGTTTGCTACCTCGATGCAAGCCAGCTGATGAACCAGCCGACAACTATTGCCAAACTCAATGGTAAAGCTACGATTGTCCAGTCCACGGTCCCCCCTTCAAGATCTGCCTCGCTGCCGCGCAATGGTACTTCTCCGCCATGATCTGCAGGATTTGGAGCGTTACCGCGTCAAGCGTCGGCGTCTCTGACCTGACCTGACCTGACCTGACCTGACCTGACCTGACCTGACCTGACCTGACCTGACCTGACCTGACCTGACCTGACCTGACCTGACCTGACTGGCTTTGGTCCGCTTTAGGCGGCTCAAGCGGGTAGGTCCGGGTATCTCGCCAGGGGCTGTTCGGGTTGTCACCCTTGCCCCGCTTGGCGCGCTTGACCAGCTTCTCGGCCTTGTTATCCGGCCGCTCCTGGATGCACTTGCTGCAGGAGTAGAGAGCCTGTCCTCTGTTGATCTCGCACTGTCGCGGCGTGATCCGCGCGCCGAGCAGTTCGCAGCCGAAGAGATTGGCGGCCGCCATGAAGCGCTCGATGTCGCTTTCCGGCGCTCGCGCCTTGTCGGGTGCCGGGCGGGTGTCGACATAGTAGGGTAGCGTCACCGTTCTCATAACAGACTCCCCTGGGCTCCTTTGCCCGGCGCCACTGGCACGGTGACGATCTCCTGGGAGATGATCTTCGCCCAATGGCGGCACTGAGGACAGACGACAGCGTTGTAATACCCGGTGACAGCCGCGCCAGACTCCGACTGATTCTTGTTCAGCTTTTTCTTCTGCTGAAATCTGCCGTGATAGCTGCACACGGCTACGACCTCAACGTGACTTTTCGATTTGCCCTTCATATCGGTTGACCTCATCTCCCCGCGGCTGCTCATCAGACCCCGGCCGCCACGCCGGGATGACGATCATTTTGTCGACGCCGGCAAAATGATCGTTTCGCATCTTTAATCCTCCTGGCTTTTGATGGCCGATACCTTGTCCAGGGCGTAGCAGCCGGAAAGGCCTTCGACCCAGATGACGGGGGTGTGACCTTCTAAGACCCTGGCTGGGCTGATCGTCCTGGTGTGAAAGTCCTGGTTGCCGCGTTTCACGACAACGGCGACGCCGATCGCGTGCTTGGCGTTCCAGTCGTCTATTACCTGCTGCAGCTGCTGCAGGGTGGGCTGTTTCCGGGCCATTACCTCCTCCTGTCTGCAGCCGCAACCGCTGGCGCCAGGACGGCTTCGCAGCTGTTGCAGGCGATAAAAACCAGACCGGGGATGCCCCGGTCTGTTCTGTTGTCAGTTGACCCGCATTTCGGGCATGTCATGGAGGCCTCCTACAGCGCCGCTATGTCGAGCGGGATCGCGATGTAGGCGCCGGATTCGTTGCGTTCGTAGAGCCTCAGGTACTGCTTGCTGCCAACCACTCGCAGCGACTCATCTAACGCCTTCATGGCCATGCGCCAATCGTCGCTATCGAACTTGTAGCGCTTCACCTCCAGGAGCTTGCCGATGCTTACGCTCCCCTTGCCATTGGGTGCCAGGAGCTCATCCAGCAGCACGATCAGTTCGGGCTTAGCACCCTCCTTCCACACCTGGACGCATTCCCGGATCTTCTCCAGACATGCCTGCAGCTCGGGGCCGACGCCGATCTTCTCGTTTACGGCTACCAGCAGCTTGTAGCCGCCGTTATAGGAGAAAAGCTGAACGTTCCCCTTCTCGCCGCCTTTTTTGACCTGGAACTCCTCGTTGATGGTGCCGAGCAACGCGTGGACGTCGCCGAAGGTGGTCTGCTTGAATTCGGCGATCGTCTCGCTCAGCGAGCGCCACTTTGCTGCCAGTTCGGTGACCAGGTCGTCGGTCATCTGCTCCACCGGCGAAATCAGGTGTTCCGGAACCAAGTGGCCCTTGCCGTTCTGGCGGAACCCCGCCGGTACTTCGATCGCTACCTGTGCTGTCTTCATGCTTTTTTGCTCCTTTCGTGGTTGTGGTTTTGCCTCTGTTTGGCTCTTGCGAGCCGGGATATCCTTGCGCGCAGGCAATCTCTGCACCTGCAGCGCCGCCTCGAAACTCTGCCGGAACACGTCCGGATCGACCCCCTTGATCTCCGCGTAGGCGTCGGTCAGGTCCATGTATGTCTGGGTCGCGGGGCCCACCAGGTAAGCCAGCCTGGGATCGGTCCCGATGCGCTTGATCATACCCTCCACTGCAATGTCCGCCTTGGTCATGCAGCCCTCCTTGCCGTGGGCAAAAGCCCCAGCTGATCCATGCTTTTTTTAGCGGCCAAGTAGGTCTGGAACCTCTCCTGGCACTCCGTACAGCCGTTGTAATCGTGATCCGCGACGCCGTACTGGTCGCAGGCCCACTCCGGACCACAGCCCTGGAACTCGCCGCGCGCCGCCGCCGGGCTCATTTGCTGGCCCTCGCTTCAGGCGCCCCGGTGAGCTGGTCGGGCATCGTTCTGCCGCCGCGAATCTCCTTCAGGAAGTTGCACACGGCCCGTTTGTCGGCCAGCCGTTTGCTCTTGGCCCACGGGTCAAATCTCCGAATCAGCTTTCCGTACAGTCCTCTCAGCATGCTCCCCCCTTTGAGTGATGGCAGTGTTGCATAACAGGAACTTCCATTTCTCCGCCGTTGGCGGTCATCAGATCGGACATGGTCTGGTACAGAGCGACCGCACCCTTCGCCTGGTCTTTGGCCGAGGCTTCAGGGTTATAGCGGACCAGCTCGACGAAGCAGGCAACCATGAGATTGGGATCGAACCCGTACTTGTTCGGGTTCAGCTTCAGCGTCTTTATGTTCACCCTTCACCCCCGAGGTCGCGCCATGCAGCCCTGATCACCGCCGGCCCGATCGCGCCGCCCGCGCCGGCGGCGAACATGCTGGCGTTGCGGATCACCTTGACCATGCCGCGCAGGGCGCCCGGCTTCTTGGCGATGTCGGCCAGCAGGGCCTGCTCGGCTTTACCGGTGATGCCAAACGCGGCGGCCAGCATATGCGCGTCGCCGTCGACCGACTGATTCAGACGCAGGCGCTTCCCGATCCTGGAGAACACCTGGGCGAAGTGGGCGGCCCTGGAGCCCCCGGTAATCCGGTTGTAGACGCTCTCGTTGCCTGCGAGCACAACGCCCGCGTCGCCATCGGCAAGGTCATAAAGGGAGCGGATTGACTCGATGCCGGAGCTGTTGAGGTGCTGCCCCTCATCGACGATCAGCAGGCCGTGGCTGTTTTTCATCCGGCTCACGATCTCCCGGCGGATTTTAGAGGCCGCGCCTCCCTTTTCATTGGAGATCCCGAAGGCGATTGCTATCTCCTCCAGGACCGCCGGGACCGTGGAGCAGTCGGGCGTCATGGTGGCGAGCCAGACGTTGGGATTGTTGTCCCGGTAGTTCTTGGCGGTGGTTGTCTTGCCGACGCCGGCGCCACCGTAGATCACGCAGAAGTCGGCAGCCATCTGGGCGTAGGAGAGCACGGGGAGGATCCGCCCGGCGGTGGGTGTTTTTACGAAGGCGGGGGGCGGCGGCATGATATCGGCGGCCGTTTGGCTGCGCTCGCGATACTCGACCCAGGTGCGGAGCTTCTCGAAGATGTTCTCGTTGTTCCCCTTGTACTTCCCCTGCAGCCAGGAGTTCAGGGCGCCGTCGTTGACCCCGGACTCCCGGGCTACCTGTTTCTGGCTGAGGTCCGACCCTACTTCGGTCAGGGACCTGATGTGGCTGCGCAGTGCGTCCTGTGTTGCGAATCGTTCGGTCATCTGGTATTCTCCTCCTGTTTGGTCATCCCCGCCCCTGGGCGGGTGTTAAAGGGCCGGGGCGGCTACCCCGGCCTTTTTTCATATCAGATCCTCGTCTTGCGCCTCTCCATCTCCAACTCCTTCATCTGCTCCACCGCCCGTATAAAGCTGTCCTCGTAGCCGTCGCTGGTGAGCTCCGAGCCCACGGCCTTTTTGAAGGTCCCTTTGACCACCTTGGTGCTCTGCGGCGCCGGTGCCTCGGAAGGCGGGATGAAGCTTGCAGCCTGCAGCGCGGTCATGCGGCGCTCGGCGTCCAGCGATGTCTTAACAGCCTTCTTGTAGCTGTTGCGCTGGCGAGCGTGCTCGCGGGCCGCGTCGTGATCGTTGAAGCCGGCGGCGAGGATGCACTGGGCGGCGCCGATGTAGCGGCCGTCCAGGGTGTAGCAGTGGACCTCCCCCTGCAGGTGTTCCGGATCAAAGCGGACCGTGATCTTGCGGCCGGCGAAGGTGCGCAAAGCCTCGCTCCAGTAACGGTTCTCGCCCCCGCTGTGGTTGTAGAACTTGATGGTGATGGAGGCGTCATCGCGGTTGCAGGTGACGCTGTCGCAGGCGAGCAGCCAGAGCCGCCGCTGCTCCGCTGTGGCCTTGCGGACCACGGTCCTCGCGTAGGACTCGGCGAAGACGGCGTCGAAGGAGCGGCCGTTCATGCCGCGGCCGGTGCGGCCCAGGCGGGCGTTGAAGGTGACCACCTCGGTCTCCAGGATCTGCAGGAACTCTGCGAGCGGTACCGGCCGTTTTTTGGTGCCGCGGCCGTCCCAGGCCGGGTGCTTGTCGACGTACTCCGACAGGCCGCCTCGCCCGAAAATGCGCTCCACAGGCTTGGCCTGGCCGTGTCCGGGTGTGGCCCAGTGGACGGTGGCGCCCAGCATAGGCACGATCCCCATCGGGTCCTCTTCCTTGACCTTGAAGCGGTAGCGGTTGGGAGCGCCGCCGGTCATGGTCTTGTTGGCTGCGGCGCGCGTGTTGTCGAACCACCAGTCGCTGGGAATGCCGTAGCGCTCGACCATGTCGCCGGAGGAGAGACGGATCACCTCGGTATTCTCGGAGACGTCGGCCCGGTAGGTCAAAATCTTGGAGCTGAAGATGTCCTGCCAGACCCAGGCGGTGGGGCGCACCACGACGCCGTCGCCGAAGTCGACGTGGGGCCAGAAGGTGTAGCCGTCGCCGTTCACCGCCTCCAGGGCGGAAAATACCGCGTGGTCCCGCTCCTGGTCCGGGTAGCACTTCTTGAGGCCTTCGGCGCCCAGGCGCGCCAGTATGATCGCCTCCCGGGGGAGCTCCTTCTCCAGCTTGCGCATCAGCGTTTTGAGGCTCGGGATGGTCCAGCCGTGCTTTTTGGCGGAGCGCTCGAGGCGGTCGTAGCAGGCTTGAGGAGTGGGCTGGGCCTTGCGCAGGTAGTCAGCCTTGAAGGCGTCCCAGGCCAGGATGTCGCACTCCGCTTTTTTCTGGCGGCCGGCGTACTGGTCCACCAGGACCGGGAGCCGGTCGGCGCGGTCGACACCCTTGACCTTCTTGAGCCAGCCCGACACCGTCTGCCAGTTGTCGCCGACCTGGGCGGCCACGATCTTGTAGGCGTCGCACCTCGACTCCCCCTCGTCGATCAGCTTCTCCACCGCCGTGATCGCCGCGAGCTTGCGCTGAGCGTCCAGCTTGGCGCGCTCCGGCTTGCGCTCGTAGTAGGCCCAGAGGTGCGAGTGATCGGCCGCTGCCGGTGATGTGGATGCCGCATCTTTAAATCCGTTTAAATCCCGCTTAACACGGGGCTTTTTGGGCTGCGCCTGCTCGCGCTGCATGTGGATATGGGCGCGGGTTTCGGCGGGGAGGGAGTCGAGGTGATACTCGGTACGTTTGCCGCCGGGGCCGCCCTTCGCGTCGACCTGCTGAAAGTTCCAGATTTCGCGATCGGCGCGCAACTGCACGCCGCGTTCTGTACTGGTCCGGAGCAGGCCCGGCAGCCCCGCCAACTCCTTGGCCGGAAAATACTCTTTATCCCAGTTGATGCATTTCATTGCAGATCCCCCCGACTCAGACCAATCTATCTCTTGCCTTCGAGTTCCTGCAGGAAGAGCAAACGCTTTTTCTTTTGCGCCTGCAGCTCCCGGGACTGTTCATCAAGCTTCTGTATCTCCGCCCGAAGGGCGTCGGGACCGGGGAGCATGAAGACACCCGCGCCCTCGGCCAGTAGCCGGATCAGCTCGACGTCTCCAGTCGCAGCACAAAACGCCGAGTAGAAGCGGCCCGGCATATCATGGGGATGGCTGTCGGCGGTCCAATTGTTGATCATGCAGACCGTGATCCGCTCGCCTGCGAGCTCTTCCATTTCCTCCGCGATCGCTTCCCTGGACTTGGGTGCCTTGCGGATGCCGGCCTTGATCGCCGCACTGATCTGCGCGTTCATATTGAGCCGACCTGGGCGGCTGAACTGCCGCTCTTCCCTCTCCTGGCGTAACAGGTCCAGGAGGCTCAGCTGGTCGTTATCGGTGACTAAACTTTTTTTGTTCTTTGTCATTGAATGGCCGTTAATTTTCGTCTATATTCCCGATCTATTACTAGACCGCGTGTTTCCAGATCCGGTCGAACTTCTTCTGGTTCATGCCGAGCACGTTGGCCAGAGCGATTTGGACCGGTCGGGATTCCCAGTGTCCGTTCAGCGCGCCGGAGATGGCAGGGACGCCGACCTTGGCGACAACAGCCACGTCCTTTAGCTTGATGCCGTTTTCGTTGAGCAGGGCCTTTACTTTGCGGTGCGTTTTACGATCCATTCAGGCCTCATTTTTAGGGGTCAAAAAGGGGGCTGATTTCCCTCCTTTTTTTGGACCCTCCAGCTAAACAAGTTTAGTAAGTTCTGAACTCTTATAGTTCACAACTTTCAGTAAGTCAATATTTTTTTGCAGTTCGGAACTCGGCGTTTTAGCGCTTTTGTCTGCATATTTGCAACTATCTGTATTTTAATGTGAAACAGAGTTCCGAACTGATCAGCTTCGGTTCGCAACCCTGTTCGGAACTGAGGCCTATGAGTTCAGAACTAAACCTGAAGAAAAGACTGCTTGAGATCATCGGCGAAGAGGAGCCGTATAAATGGGCTGCGCGTGCCGGCGTTTCTAAGTCAACGCTCTACAACATCCTGAATAAGGACGGCAACCCGCGCGCGGACCAACTACTCAAGCTCAGCAAGGCGACCGGCCGCACCATGGAGTGGTTACTGACTGGGAGCAGTGGCGAGCTGGCGGAAGAGCTGCAGGGTGTGAGCGAACGGGTGGACCAGTACGAGCCGACTACGGTCGATAAAGTGAAGGTTTACGCGCTAGCCGGCGCTGGGCATCCGAACGAACTCACCGATACCACTCCGGTTGCAGAAGTAGCGGTGCCGAAGGGGTACTACAAGCCGTCGATCGTTCCGGTACTGATCCGCGGCCGCAGCATGGAAGACACCATCGTGGACGGTGCGATAGTAGGCGTAGATCGTGAAGATAAGATGGTAGTAAGTGGGGAGATTTACGCGGTTTGGGTGCCTTATGAGGGGGCTGTGGTGAAGCGACTGTACCTTGACCCGGAAAAGATCACCTGCAGGTCCGACAACTCGAAATTTGCCGACTTTGTCGTAATGTTAGACCGGGTCGATGAACACTTCGTCCTGGGCCGGGTGAAGTGGGTTATTCAGAGGTATTGAGCGAGGGGGAGGAGTCTTGTGAAGACTAAGAATGCAGGACTAGCTGTGCTACTTGGAGCAATCATACCAGGAGCAGGTCATATCTACGTTGAAAGGTATGGGTCCGGGATTTGGTACCTTGCGCTTTACCTTATTATTTTCCCTGGAGTGATCGGCGGTTGGATGGGTTATACAATAGCGTCCGCCTCGACTTCCGACGGTTTTTTGATTCTAATTGCAATCTTGGCGTTGATAGCCTGGTTGTTCAGCCTTTATTCGGTTTATGTTGATGCCCAAAGGTTCAACGAAAAGGCCCAGCGAGAGAGCAAGAAGTGTCCACACTGCGCAGAATTCGTCAAAGCAGAAGCTAACACCTGTCGGTACTGCCACCAGTCGGTTTAAACGATATTGCAAGCGATTTAAGCGCAAATACGCCGGAAAGATATTCTGCCGCCCGGATTAGCCGAAAAGCGCTTTTGCAAGCGGTACCGCAATGGGTTTGACTTTACGGTTTGCTTTCTCGGCTGCCTCAATTGCGCAGCTCACTTCATGAGCAGCTTTGCCCAACGCAAGATAGGCATCCATGTCGACCCCCCGGAAGGCCTCTGTCGAGGCGCCCAATATTTTCAGTATCCGATTTAATCTGTTTTGAGCCATCAATTAACCCCATGAAAGGAAATATGCCATGTATTTCTACACCGAACCAGGCGGAGATGCAATAGCGAAGGCGTTCCATAAATGTGGAGCCCTTATGAAGGAAGGCAAACACCTCCAGACCGCGATCGTGGTGCCACAGATGTCCAACCTTAACGGCATCATCAGCGACTATCTCGGTGATGATGCTATTCGATGTCTCACGAAGAACAAGGTAATCAAGCTCAACCCGGAGGAGATCCTGTTATTTACCAAAAGGAATCCGCCTTTGATGTTTAAGGGGCCGATACTCGCTGCATTTACCACTATTCCCCAAGTCAAGGCTATCATCAAAGCGTGTCCAGGCGCGGAGATCGTATACATTCCTTGGCAGGAAGACGAGAAAGATCTCTATGTAAAGCTTTACCGAGCTACTCAGCTATAGCTGTCAGCAGCTGGTTTAAACGATGGCGCAGGGAGATTTAAGCGGGAATTAAAGCCTAAAACGCCCTGCGCCTTATTTTGTGAATCAAGTGGGTGAGGTCTGTGGATAACTCGGATTTTGCGATTCAAACGTTCGACGCGCCCGCCGCGACCGAACGCCGCTAACCTCCCGACCTCAAAACGATTCCCACTCGATTCCATCCGATCCCACCGAATCCCGCCTTTGTGGGTTCCTAGTGTCTTGTTGCAGGCTTAAAGTCCCCTCTCCCCTGGTGGGTGAGGGCTAGGGAGAGGGGGGGAAGGGCCAGTGCAAGAAGCAAACCGGACACTGCTGCCCCAGCCCCCCCCTTTTTCCTGGAAACCCCGCCCTCTTGGCCTCCCGCAGGGTGCTGTTGTATTAAGGCACGCTTTCTGCTAATGTAAGCGGTTCGTTACGCTGCACCAGGTGGGAGAGCTCAGGTCGATGGATAAAAAGAGCAACGCGCTGCTGCGGCATCTTTGCGAGATGCCGGCCGCGGTCATATACGCCCTGGCGGACAAGGGGCATCTCTTCACCGGCTTCGAGCTCTGTAAGAGATGCACCGTCTCGCAGCTCAACTGGAGCGACGACGGCGCCATGCTCAACCTGGAAATCTCCGATACCGGGATCTTCGAAGTCTCCCTGACGCTTCTCCAGGGGGAGCTTTCAAGCTCCTGCGACTGCGGGGCCTGGAGCCCGAGGGGGCGCTGCCCCCACCTGGTCGCCTCGCTGGCCACCGTCAAAAAGGCGCTCTCCCCCGCCTCTTTCCCGATGCTGCAACTCCCCCCGACCTACCTGAAGAATATCCGCAGCCAGCTTTTAAGCGTCTCTCCCGATAGCGCCGACTGCAGCGTGCTGACCGAGCTTCCCGACGAGGAGGGCTTCAGCCTGGTCGTCGACCGGCCGGCAGGCCAGCCCCGCATGCGGCTGCTGCGCGACGGGGTGCAGGTGACCCCCTTCGAACCGGCGCTCTCCACCTCGGTACGCGAGTTCCTGAGGCTCATGTACTCACCCGCGCTGCGCGGCAGGTGTATCGAGGAGTTCCTGTCCAGGTTTCGCGGCAGATTCCCGGTGCTCTACGCCACGCAGGAGAGCCGGATTGCCTTGACATTCGACGGGGCGGCCCAGCGCTCGCTCCTGCTGCATCTCGATCTTCGCGCGGGCGAGCTGCGCGTCACGAGGACGCTTGAGGACGGCACCCCGCTGGACGAGGAATCATTTGTCGCCGAAAGCTACCATTTCGACCTGCGGCAGGCGCGCATCCGGAGGGTCGACGACTCCGGCTCCGAGCGCTACTGCAGCAGGATGCTTAACCTTCTTGAGGAGAGCCCCGATACCGAGGTGCTGCACGATGCCGGCGGGGTGCGCCTTGCCCCCCGGGCTTTCAACCGGATCCAGTTCTCCCTGAGCGAGGCCGAGTTCCCCGACTTCCTGAACCGGGCCGCCCTCTCTTTGAACGGCCGCAAGGTGCAGCCGAGGCCGGTTCAGCCGCGCTACCGTCTCAACATCGTGGAACTCTCCGACACGGTGCATCTGGTGGGGGAGGGGGTGGCCGAGGATCTGCTCTTCACGCTGTCGCGCGTTACCTTCCGGTTCTTCCCGGGAGAGGCGCGCGCCCATCTGCCGCAGCCGCTGAGAGCCAAGAAACGGGTGCTTTCCATCCTGAACGCCTGCTTCGCTACCCTTGCAGGGAGGACCCGGACCGACCGGGAAAGGATCGTGCGCCTCGCCCTGAACAACCCGGACTTCGTCAAGCGCGGGGTGCGGTCCGAGGCGCGCAGCATCGTCACGGAGTTCTGGCAGTCGGCCCTCGAGCCGCGCAGCATGCTGCAGTTGTCGGAAAAGGAGTGGCTGACGGTTGCGGTCGACGGCGAGAGGCAGGCCAAGCTCCTGGAGATCCCGTGGGCCCTTTTCGGCTGCGATATCTTCTCGGACGCGGCGGCTCCCGGAGAGATGGTGGTGGACCGGAAGCTGCTCATGAAGAACCTCTCCCGGCTGCGCAGCGCCCTGGCGGCAGAGGGGTTCTCCTTGGCCATCGGCGGGGAGGAACTGGAGACGGTGGCCTGGTCCTTCACCCTGGACGCCACCCGCTCCTCGATCGACTGGTTCGAGGTGCGCCCCGAGATCCGCTGCGACGGCCAGCTGGTGAGCGAGAGCGAGCTCCTGGAAGCGATGCAGGGGGGAGGCCTGTTCAGAAGGGGGAGCGGCATGGTGATCCTGGACGAACAGAGCAGCCGCGCCCTGTCGCTCTTCGCTCCCGGCACCAGGCGTGAGGTGGTCCGGGTCCCGCGCCTGCAGATCCTCGACTGGATCGCGCTGCGCAGAAGCGGGGTCCGGGTGCTGCTCTCACCTGACGACGAGCGGGTCATCGACAGCCTCACCAACTTCGAAAGCATCGCCAAGCGGCCGGTCCCGGCGGGGCTCAGGGCGACGCTGCGCAACTACCAGTGCGACGGCTACAACTGGCTCGCCTTTCTCTACGAGCACCGTTTCGGCGCCTGCCTTGCCGACGACATGGGCCTTGGCAAGACCATCCAGGCGATCGCCCTGATCGCCGGGCTCACCGAGGGGGTGATCGCCTCCGAGGTCCCGGCCGGCGTGCCGCATCTCGTGGTGGTACCCCCCACCCTGATCTTCAACTGGGAGAGCGAGATCGCGCGCTTCTATCCGACTCTCAAGGTCGGCGTTTACCGGGGGCAGGGACGCCGCGCCCAGTTTTCCGGCCTGGACCTCGTGCTGACGAGCTACGGCGTGATCCAGCGGGACATCGAGGCGCTCGGCGCGCTCTCCTTCAACGTCATCGTCTTCGACGAGGCGCAGGCGGTGAAGAACATCCACGCCGAGACCACGGGCGCGGTCAGGAGGCTCAAGGGGAGGTTCAAGCTGAGCCTCACCGGGACCCCGGTGGAAAACCACCTGGGCGAGTACTTCTCCGTCATGGACCTGGCGCTCCCCGGGCTCCTGGGCCCCTACGAGCAGTTCCGCAAGCAGATGGGGCGGGAGGGGACCGGCTTCATGGAGACGCTGATCAGGCGCACCCACCCCTTCATCCTGAGGCGTTCCAAGGACATGATCGCGGCGGAGCTCCCGCCGAAGGTGGAAACGGACATCTACCTGGAGATGAGCCCGAGGCAGAAGGCGCTTTACGTGCGGACCGTGGCGCAGGTGAAGTCGACGGTGGCCGAGGCGTACAGCTCCAACGCGCCGGGCCAGGCCCGCATCATAGCCCTCACCGCCATCCTGAAGCTGCGCCAGATCTGCCTCTCCTCCAGGCTCATGCTCCCGGAGGCGGCGGACCGCTCCCCCAAGGTCGAGTTCCTGGTCGACCAGCTGCACGAGCTGTTCGCCGAGGGGCACAGCGTCCTCGTCTTCTCCCAGTTCACCTCGTTTCTCGACATCGTGCAGGAGGGGCTCTCGCAGCACGGCATCCCGTTCTTCAGGCTGGACGGTTCCACCCCGGTCGGGCGCAGGAAGGAACTGGTGGAGCGCTTCCAGGGCTCGGCCGAGCCTTGCGTCTTCCTCCTGAGCCTGAAGGCGGGGGGGAGGGGGCTCAACCTTACCCGGGCCTCCTACGTGTTCCACCTGGATCCCTGGTGGAATCCGGCGGTCGAGAACCAGGCCTCGGACCGGGCGCACCGGATCGGGCAGCAGAACCAGGTCACCATCACCAGGCTGCTGATGCGCCACAGCATCGAGGAGAAGATGATGGAGCTGAAAAAGCGCAAGCTGAAGCTGTACCGGGCGCTTCTGGAGGATTCGGAGCACGACGGCGCGGGCTCCATCGGACGCGAGGATTTCGAGTTCCTGCTGGGGTAGTAGAGGGTTTACGCCCTTGGCTGGGTGAAGTACCTGCAAAACGAGAGGGTGTTTTTGCCGTCCTTGGACCGGTAACTCACTTCGTCCATGATGGTCTCGATGATGAAAAGCCCCATGCCGTTTTCCGGGATGGAGCTGATCACCTCCGGGTCGAATTCCAGGGTGCGCGGGGCGAACTCCTCGATGGCCCTGCCGCAGTCCGAAATCTCGAAGGAGATCCTGTCGTGGTGCAGGGTGATCGAGGTCTCCACCCGGAAGCCGTCCTCGCGCCGGTAGGCATGGGTGATGGCGTTGTTGACGGCCTCAACGACGCAGACCTCCATCTCGCCATAGGCCTCGGCATCGAGCGGCGAGCAGGCGCAGACACCGCGCACGGCATGGCCGATCAGGGCGACGTCGCTCAGCCTGCTTTCGATGCTCAGATGGAGGGTCTTGCCGGGTCTTTTCATTGCTGCTTCCGATCTGCTGCTGTTTCACTCACGGGGCGGCTTCAGGCACCGAAACCGGCCCGGCCCGCCGGGGGGCGGGAAGGGTCGGCGCTCTCGACCCAGGACTGGGCGACGGAGAGACTTTTTAAAAACTCGGCGGCGAACAGGAATTCTCCCAGCGGGGCGGCGACGTTGATCCCCTCCTCCCCCCTCTGGATGGAGAAGGCGTATCCCTTCTTGCCGTTTCTTTGGTAGCACTCGACGCTCAGCTTGGTGACCGTCTCCCCGTCCCCCGCGTCGAACCTGTGGGTCAGGCTCTCCTTGCCCCCCTCCAGCTGTATCGCATTGATCCTCCTGTAGAGCTCGAACGCCTCCCAGGGCTCGGCGACGAAGCGGATCTGGTGGGCGCCGCTGGTCAGCCTGAAGAAGCGCAGGGCGATCCTCCCCTCATCGGGCTTTCCCTGCTGCTTTTTCTCGCACGGGGAGATCTCGACCCCGCTCTCTTTTGCATAGACCGTGAATCTGGGCATTCTCATGTGACCTCCCCGGGACAGCAATAACTGTAGCCTCCATCCCTTTGCTTGTCAAACCTCGTGCTAAAGCAGCACCGGCAGGCTCCGGATCAGGCGGACCTCGCTCCGGGTCACCTCGGCCCGGTAGGCGAGAAGTTCCACCCCGGCCCGTGCCGCCTCCCTGAGCAGCGCCCCGTAGGCGGGATCGATGGCGTCGGCGGGTGAGACGCTCTCCCCGTCACCCCTTTGCACCACGAACAGGTTCACCCCCCGGTGACCCAGGCGCACCACCTCCATGAGCTCCCGCAGGTGTTTCTGTCCCCGGGCGCTTACCGCATCGGGAAAGAGCGCGCAGCGATCCTTTACCAGGGTGACGTTCTTCACCTCGACGTAGCATCTGCCGGGCGCCCCCGACAACAGGAGATCGATGCGGCTGCCGCTGCCGTAGGGGACCTCGGCCCGGATCTGCTGGTACCCCGCCAGTTCCGCGATGGTGCCGTTCTCGATCCCCTCCCGGACCAGGCGGTTGGGCAAAAGCGTGTTGATGCCGACCCAAAGGCCGTCGGTGTGCACCAGTTCCCAGCTGTGCGGGTATTTCCGGGCGGCATTGTCGCTTTTGGAGAGGACCACGCGGCTCCCCGGGCGGGCGCACCCCTGCATGCTCCCGGTGTTCGGGGTATGGGCCGTGACGAGGCTTCCGTCATCGAGTTCGACGTCCGCCAGGAAACGCTGGTAGCGGCGTATCAGTGTGCCGTGGAAAAGCGGCTCCTGCAGCTTCATGGTTCTCCCTTGATCGCCCCGGGCACGAGGGGGACGAGGTCGTTGGCAGCAGCGGCATTGCTGCCGCGATTCCCGATCGATGCATCGACAGGGGTGCCATGGCATCGCGGCAGCACTGCCGCCGCCGCCGCGAACCGACCCGATCGCCGGCGCCGCCAGAAAGATACTATTTATCTCTCTCATGTGTCCACCCCAAAATGAGGGGCCCCTGCCGTCCCGACTCCACAAAACTATTGATCTGCTTGACCATTCTGCTACACTGTGGCGTTGGAGCAATAAAAAGGGGGGTCCTGCGCCGGGACCCGGGGGGTGACTGTATGGCCAAGGGAGAGCAGCTTCATAAGGGACACTTGGAGGCGGTGAACCTTTTCGGCAAGTCGATTGCCAAGAGGGCGGCTTTTCGCTGCGAGTGGTGCGAGGGGAGCGATGGGTTGCGTCTTTGGGAGTACCGGCCGGACCAGGAGCCGTCCCCGGAGAACCTGGCCCTGCTGTGCGATGCCTGCCGGACCCTCTCCGGCTCGAAATCGGGCGACCCGCACCAGCTGCGTTCCCTGCGAAATGCGCTCTGGAGCGACGTGCCGGCGGTAGCCGAGGGTGCCGCCATCGTCCTCTCCCGCTGCAAGGAGCCCTGGGCCAGGGAGGCGATCGAGGAGAGCTTCATAGACGAGGCGCTCAAGGCGAGGCTTTTGTGATTGCCGGTCCTTTACCCTCTCGCCATCTCTCCCCCATTAGCGCCGGCAGCAGGGGGGAGGGGGCGCAGATAAGTATTTGACGCGGGCGGCTTCGGTGTGATAGAAAATATCGTTTATTAATGTGACTATTAGCTTGCGAAGAGGGGTTATGACAAAAGGGATCAAGAAGGGAATTTTGCTGGCCGGAGGGGCGGGGAGCAGGCTCTACCCGCTGACCATGGTGGCGAGCAAGCAGCTCCAGCCGGTCTACGACAAGCCGATGATCTACTATCCGCTGGCGACCCTGATGATGGCCGGCATCTCGGATGTCCTGATCATCTCCACGCCGCTCGACACCCCTCGCTTCGAGGCGCTTTTGGGAGACGGCTCGCGCTGGGGCATCCGGCTCACCTATGCGGTGCAGCCAGAGCCCAAGGGGATCGCCCAGGCGTTCCTGGTGGGGGAGGAGTTCATCGCCCGCGACCCGGTCTGCCTGATCCTTGGGGACAACATATTCTACGGCAAGATGGAGCTGGACCGCCTGATCGGGGATTTTGACGGCGGCGCCAAGATCTTCGGCTACTACGTGCAGGATCCCGAGCGCTACGGCGTGGTCGAGTTCGATCCGCATGGGAAGGTGCTCAGCATCGAGGAGAAGCCGAGCGCCCCCAAGTCCAATTACGCGGTCCCCGGGCTCTACCTCTATGACGGCAGCGTGGTCGAGATCGCCAAGGCGATGCAGCCCTCGCCGCGCGGCGAGCTGGAGATCACCGACGTGAACCTCGCCTACCTCGGTCGCGGCGAGCTCTCGGTGCAGAAACTCGGCCGCGGCATCGCCTGGCTCGATACCGGAACGCATCAGAGCCTTTTGGAGGCGTCCCATTTCATCGGTACCCTGGAGGCCCGTCAGGGGCTGAAGATCGCCTGCCTCGAGGAGATCGCACTGCGCATGGGTTACCTCGACTGCCAGGGGATGGCGCGGGTGATCGACGCCACCCCCAAATCGTCGTATCGCGACTATCTGCAGCGGGTCTATAATGAGACTGAGCTCTGCGGGAGAGGGGGCAAGGCGTGAAAGAGATCAAGAGCTACAGCAAGGGGCGCATCCACGACGTGACGGCAAAGCCGTTGCACAAGTTTCTCGACGAGCGCGGCTGGCTCGCCGAGCTTTTCAGGAGCGACGAAATGGATCCCGCGGTGATGCCCGCCATGGCCTACATCTCCATGACGCAGCCCGGGGTGGCCCGCGGGCCCCACGAGCACAAGGATCAGACCGACTACTTCTGCTTCATAGGCCCCTCCAATTTCAAGGTCTACCTCTGGGACGCGCGCCCCGATTCCCCCACTTTCGGGGTGAAGCAGCTCCTCTTCGCGGGGCTGGACTCCCCGATGATGCTGGTGGTCCCCCCCGGCGTGGTCCACGCCTACCGCAACGTCGGGGTCGACAACGGCATCGTCTTCAACGGCCCCAACCGTCTCTATGCGGGGCAGGGCAAGAGCGAGCCGGTCGATGAGATCCGCCACGAGGAAGACGGGGAGTCCCCCTTTCGCCTCGATTAGCAGGGTGGCAAGCCGGGCGCGCCATTTTCTGCATTGTTCACACTGATAGGGGGCCCGGTGCCCCCTAAACCATTTTCTGAGACCGATGATAAAGCTTTTGATCCGCCACAAGCGATTCCTCATTACCGCCGTCTTCCTGCTGACGGTGTTTCTCACCTATGCCATCAATTTGAGGAACAAGGAGCACGCCAACCCGCTGGAGCGCGGCGTGATGAGCGTCACCGCCCCGATCGCCGGGGGGGGCGCAGCCGTGACCGGCATGCTCGGCGACCTTTGGAGCGACTATGTCGACCTGCTGGAGGTGCGGCGCGAGAATGTGGCCCTGAGAAAGAGCGTGCAGCGCCTGAACGAGCGGGTCGTTGCCGGCAACGAGGCGATGATGGCCAACGCCAGGCTGAAGGCGCTTTTGGACCTGAAAGGGACGCTCAACGCAGCTTCGCTCGCCGTCTCCGTGATCGGCGAGGACAGCTCCGCCTGGTTCAAGACCCTGGTGGTGGACCGGGGGAGCGCGGACGGGCTTTTGGAGGGGATGCCGGTGCTGGCGGCAGGGGGCGTGGTGGGGCGCCTGGTGAAGGTGGCGCCGCACAGCTCACGGGTACTGCTTTTGACCGATCATGCCAGCGCCATCGCGGCCGTGGTGCAGCGCTCGCGGGCGCGAGGGGTGGTGCGCGGCGCGGGCGGGGGGCGCTGCTCCATGGAGTTCACCGTCAAGGACGACGACGTGAAGGTGGGTGACGCGGTGGTCAGCTCCGGCATCGGAGGGGTGTTTCCCAAGGGGCTCCCGATCGGCGAGGTCACCATGGTGAAGAAGGGGGAATACGGCGTGTTTCAGACCATCGAGGTGCGCCCCACGGTCAACATCGCCAACCTCGAAGAGATGCTGGTGCTGTTCAGGCAGGCCGATGAATAGACCTGGGGCCGGCGGACAATTGCCATGATGCGCTATCTGAAAGTAACGGGGTGGCTCCTCGCAGCAGTGCTGCTGCAGATGACGCTGCTGCCGAGATATCTCCTGGACCCGTTTCAGCCCAACCTGATCCTGATCCTGGTGGTCTACCTGGGGCTCAAGCTGCCGCACCGCTTCGCCGGCTTCGCGGCCTTCTGCCTCGGCGTGCTCCAGGACAGCTTCAGCGGCATCTACCTCGGGCTGCACGCCTTCTCCTACCTCTGCATCTACACGCTGCTGTCGGAACTGGCGGACCGACTCTACACGGACAACCGCGCGCTCTTCGTGCTGGTGGTGTTCCTGGCCACCCTGATGGGCGCCCTTTTGAACCTGGTGATGCTCCTGATCTTCTCCGTCTCCAACGGGGTCTACGCCTCGCTGCTCCCGGCCCTGATCCCGCAGGCCCTGGTCAATGCCCTGATCGCCTCGCTCGTTTTCAGTTTCCCGCTCCCGGCGGTCGAGGAGGCGCGATGAAGCCGCAGCAGAACATCATTCCCGACGACGACGGGGGGCGCAGGATCATCTGGCTTTCGCTGGCCGCCTTCTTCCTGTTCTTCCTGCTCCTCTCCCGTCTCTGGTACCTGCAGGTGATAGACGCGGACAACCTGCTGGACCAGTCGGAGAACAACCGGCTCCGCTTCGTGCCGGTCGCCGCGCCGCGCGGCGCCATACTGGACCGAAACGGCAAGGTGCTGGTCACCAATACCCCCTCCTTCAGCGTCGCGGTGATACCGCAGGACGTCAAGAACAAGGAACTCCTGATCGACAACCTGGCCCGTTATCTGAACCTGGACCGCAAGGAGATAGAGCAGAAATGGAACAAGGGGCAGGGGAGGGCGAAGTACTACCCGCTGGTGGTCGCCTCCAACATCACCCGGGACCAGATGGAGTTCCTGGAGGAGAACCGCCTGGCGCTGTCCGGGGTGAACATCGAGATGAAGCCGGTGCGCGCCTACGCCTACGGGCAGCTCGCCTCGCATCTGCTGGGGTACCTGGGCGAGATCTCGGAGGACGAACTGGGCCAGGAGCGCTACAGCGACTACAACGCCGGCGACTACACCGGCAAGAGCGGCATCGAGAGGAACTGGGAGAATTACCTGCACGGCATCGACGGGGGGCGCCAGATCGAGGTGGACGCCCGCGGCAGATTCCTGCGCACCGTGGAGGAGACCAACTCGAGCGTCGGCAACACCGTGGTGCTCACCATAGACCTCGAGATGCAGAAGGCGGTGGAGGAGGCGTTCGGCGACAGTGCGGGGGCCGCGGTGGCGATGGATGTCAACACCGGCGAGATCCTTGCCTTTGCCAGCAACCCCGATTTCGACCCGGCGCTCTTCATGGGGCGCATGCCGCCGGACAAGTGGAGGGCGTACCTGGAGGACAAGAGGCACCCGCTGGAGAACAAGGCGCTCAAGGGGATGTATCCCCCCGGTTCCACCTTCAAGATCGTCACCGCCATAGCCGGACTCGAGGAGGGGCTGATCGATCAGCACACCAGCGTCTACTGCACCGGCTCCCACAAGTTCGGCAACAGCACCTTCCGATGCTGGGAGAAGAAGGGGCACGGCCAGGTGGAGCTGAAAAAGGCGATCCGGGAGTCGTGCGACGTCTACTTCTACAAGCTGGCCGAGCGCCTCGGGGTGGACCGGATCGCCGCCTACGCCAAGCGCTTCGGCATGGGTGCCCCGCTCGGCGTCGGGCTGGAAAACGAGAAGGGGGGCGTGATCCCGACCCAGGAGTGGAAGCTCAAGCGCCACGGCAAGAAGTGGTTCCAGGGGGAGACCCTCTCGGTCGGCATCGGCCAGGGATACGTGCTGACCACGCCGCTGCAGCTCGCCTCCATGATCGCGACGGTCGCCAACGAGGGGATCGTCTACCAGCCCCACCTGGTGAAGCGGGTGGTCGATTCGGACGGCAAGGCGCTCCAGGAGTTCACCCCCCAGGTTTCCGGAAAGACCGGCTTCAAGCCCGAAACCTACCGTCTCATCAAGGAGGGGCTCTTCGCCGTGGTCAACGAGCCGCGCGGCACCGGCGGCATGGCGCGCCTCTACGAGGTGAAGGTGGCGGGAAAGACCGGCTCCTCCCAGGTGGTGAAGCTTCGCGACAGCAGGGGGGACGTGCCGTACCAGTTCAGGGATCACGCACTCTTCGTCGCCTTTGCCCCCTATGAAAAGCCGGAGATCGCGGTAGCCGTCATCGTCGAGCATGGCGAGCACGGCGGCAGCGCGGCTGCCCCGATCGCCGGGAAGCTGCTCAGGACCTATTTCGAGGGGAAGGGGGTCATCAGGAAACCGCTCCCCAAGCCGGCGCCCCCCGGTGAGGAGGCCGCTGCCGCAGCGGCCTCGGAGGGGGGAGCCGGCGGGACGGGTGCAAATGCCGGGGCCGGCGGGGGTGCGGTTGGCGGCGCAGCGCCGGGAGCGCAGGGAGCTCCGCCTGCTGATTAGCAGGAACGGGCGTTGGGAGTTCGCCGGGCTTTTTGCGAGCCTGCGCCAGTGGGTTAAATCCCCCCCACCCCCCTTTTCCAAAGGGGGGAGCTGGTAGTGGGGCAGTAAACCGAAAACAGTAAACCGAAAACAGTAAACCGAAAACAGTAATCCGAAAACAGTAATCCGTTTTTCAGGGGTAAACATGTTTGACCGAAGGCTCTTCACCAACTTTGACTGGACGCTTCTGGTGGTGGTGCTGCTCGTCACCGGGTTCGGCGTCGTCAACATATACAGCGCCTCGTCCTCGTACCGCGACATCGGCACCCCCTATTTCCTGAAACAGCTCTACTGGATCGTGGCCGGGCTTACCCTCTGCCTGACCGTCTGCAGTCTGGACTACCACCTGCTGGAGGATTTCGCCTACTGGCTCTACGGCGCGGTGCTCATTTTGCTGGTAATGGTGCTTCTGGTCGGCAAGACCACCATGGGGGCGACCCGCTGGATCGACCTGGGGTTCTTCAACATCCAGCCTTCGGAGCCGATGAAGATCGTCATCATCATGACCTTCGCCCGCTTCTTCAGCCGATATCCCGTCTTCAAGGGGCTGACCCTCAGGGATCTCGCCTACCCGCTGCTGCTTCTGGGCGTCCCGGCGCTGCTCATCATGAAGCAGCCCGATCTGGGGACCGCGGTACTGGTCTCGCTCATCGGCGGGACCATGCTCC